>NZ_CP026995.1:1861215-2171418 GCF_013407185.1 Nitrosopumilus ureiphilus
TTTACCTGAATTCAATTATTGTAGAGAAGGTATTCTTAGTAGCGGTTTAATTGCATCTATGTTAGGAACTTCAAAATTTGATGAGATTTTAAATTACATGAAAAGATATTTCCAAATTAGAGAGAAAACTGAAATAGATTCTAATTTTCATGACAAAGTAATAGAAGAAATAAAAAATAAATTTTCAAAAGAATATTCGGAAATAGATTCACAAGATGGAATTAAAGGAATCATTGATGATGATAGTTGGGTTTTGATTAGGAAATCAAATACTGAAGACATCATAAGGGTTTCAGCAGAATCAAATAATGAAGAAAGATGTAAAAAAATTACAAAGGACACATTAGAAGTAGTGAAACAAAGTTATGACAAAGTTAGATGAATCCACTATAATCAAAATTTTTCAGACGGAATTAGGAAACAAAGAATTTGTTTCTGAAGATGTAGAGATATTCAATTTAGGAAAAATCAGAATCGTTGCTAAAACAGATACACTTGTAGAAAGTACCGATATTCCATCTAAAATGAGATTGGAAGATGCTGCAAGAAAAAGTATTGCTGCATGTGTAAGTGATTTTGCTGCAAAAGGAATAAAACCAGAATATGGAATTATTTCGGTGAATCTACCAAAGAATATTTCACGCTCAAAAATTATAGATGTTGCAAAAGGTTTCAAAAAGGCTTCTACTGAATATGGCATTACAATTTTGGGAGGGGATACTAATGCAGGTAAGGAGATTGTGTTTAACATAAGTATTTTCGGGAATTCAAACAAGATAGTTACAAGAAAAGGCTCCAAAAATGGGGATCTAATATTTGTAACAGGTCCATTTGGATATACAACAGTTGGATTAGATTTACTTCTTGGTAAAATAAAAGAAAAAGGAAAATTTGCTGAAAAAGCAATTAAATCAGTTACTAATCCAAAACCAAAGATTAGTTTTGGATTAAAAAATAAAAAATATTTTTCATCATCTATGGATTCTAGTGATGGATTATCTACTACTTTAAATGAAATGTCAAAACAAAGTAAAAAGAAATTCATCATAAACAACATACCTGTTAGAAAGGATTTAGAAAAGTATGCAAAATCCCATAAATTGAATTTGATTGCTTTAGTTTTTCATGGAGGAGAAGAATACGAGTTTGTGTTTACAGTTCCCCAAAAATATAAAAAAATAATTAAAAAAAGTGCTAACCTACTTAAAACACCGATTATAGAAATAGGACAAGTGACTTCAGGTAAAGGAGTATTTGTTAAAGAGGAGAAAAATTATATCAATTTAAGAGATTTAGGATGGAAACATTTTGGATAGTTATTCACCGTAAAAAAAATCTCGCTCCACATTATTTACAATACTGAATATTGAATCTGCAGTAAGAACAGAAACGCAGTCTTTAATCCATAGATCATCAAGATATAGCAATCGTTTCATATCATCTTCAAGAAGATTTTCAGGATTTGAATCAGGGTAAAGTGAGTGAATTTTATATCCTTCATTAGCAATTTGTTGACATTTTTTTTCAAGGGGTGATAGAACATCATCATTGATCGGTGTCAGAAATTGAAATGCAGCAGATCCAACTAAAGCAACCGCTACAGCAATTCCAATTGCCAACAAAAGGATTGATGTCATTAAAAGAGTCCAGTTTGAAATAGTATATGAACAATCATCATTTTGAACTAAAGTGGTCAAATTTAGGCAAAGTTAGAAAATCAATGTTTTTTAAACCCTTTAGGGTGTGAGTAACATTGTCAGAAATTGAAGCCCAAGTTGAGGAAGTTTCAGTAGAAGAGGTAGAAACGCCAGTTGAGGAAGTAGAGACTGAGGCTAAAGTAGAAACCAAAGCTCAGCCAGAGGCTAAGAAAGAAGGACCCGACAAATGGGGCATTGCCCATATTTACAGTAGTTACAATAATACAATTATTCATATGACTGATCTTACTGGCGCAGAGACTGTAGCTATCAGTTCTGGCGGAATCCATGTTAATGCTGATAGATATGAATCATCACCATTTGCTGCAATGAAAGCTGCAAATGCAGTTGTAGAATCTGCAAGAACAAAAGGATTTACAGGATTTCACATAAGAGTTCGTGCAGTAGGCGGAGTCGGCTCCAGAGTACCAGGTCCCGGAGCACAAGCTGCAATCAGGGCTTTGGCAAGGGGCGGATTTAAGATTGGAAGAATTGATGATGTAACACCTATTCCCCATGATACCACTAGAAAGAAAGGTGGAAAAAGAGGAAGAAGAGTCTAGTCAGACAATTTTATTTTAACATTACAACCTCTAGAAAGAAAATAATCTGTCACAAATTTAACAAATTTTTGTGGTTGATCACTCCATTGATATTTTTCTATCATGTCAGAAAACTTTTCTTCAATACCAGTTTGCAACTCAGGTTTAAAAGCCAATTTAAAAAATGTCCATCCAAATTTTGTTGATGGTTCGCTAAGCACATATCCATTATAACATCCTAGAAGACTCTCCATATGTGAAAGAGATTTTTTTATAGATAGCAGATCATCAGCGTAATTTTTTGTTCCGACTTCTAATACAACATTCATTCTTCATCACTATTTTCAGATGAGTTCTTACTAAGTTTATCACTTAATGAGACAAATTTTCCGTCTTGTTCAACATTGATTTTAGTTTCCATTCTAACATTGAGTCCAACTGATCTAAACAACATCAATAACTTTCCACCATCTATAGTTTCATTTATTTCACCAGTCTTGATTAATTCAAATAATTTTTCTACAATAATTTTTGTTTCGTTTGGAAATTGTGATTCAGCATTTTTCAAAACTTCTAATCCTCTAAATCCAAGAATATTTACAAGTGAAGCACGTGGGTTTACAGTGATTTTCTCTTTGGGTGATTCAACAGATTCTTTAATTTCCTCTCTCGAAGAAATATTTTTTTGCATTTCAGCTAGTCGCTTTGCCTTTAATCTTTCAAGTTCAAAATCTTCTTCGCTCAACCTTTAATCACACCAATAGGCACCAATTTTGCTACTTTTGTGGCTATTCCCAGATTATGAGACACATTAACTACAGCATCAACGTCTTTGTATGCTTGAGGAGTTTCTTCGACAACCCCATCTCTTGTTAATGCTTTGATAAAGATCCCCTGGTCATTAAGAGATTTTTTTACATCATTTTCAGTGTAATTTCTTCTAGCTTTGGATCTAGACATTGTTCTTCCAGCACCATGAGCTGTAGAACCAAAACTTAAATTCATTGAATTGGGTTTACCAAGTAAAATCCAACTTGAAGTTCCCATTGAGCCAGGAACCAAAACAGGTTGGCCCAAATCACGATATTTGGAAGGGATTTCATCACGGTTTGCAGGAAATGCTCTAGTTGCACCTTTTCTATGTACGACAAGTTTTCTTTCTGCTCCATCAACTTTGTGTTTTTCTACTTTAGCAATATTATGAGCAACATCATAAACTAATTTCATATCAAGATCAGATTCTGATTGATGAAATACACGTTCAAAAGAATTCCTAGTCCAGTGAGTTATCATCTGTCTATTACTCCATGCAAAATTTAATGCTGCAAACATTGCTTTTCTATAGGATTCACCTTCTTCAGAATTGTTTGGCACACATGCAAGTTCTCTATCAGGTAAAGATATACCATATTTTTCCATTGCTTGTTCTGAAACTCTAAGATAATCACTACATACTTGATGACCAAAACCTCTAGAGCCGCAATGAATCAAAACAGTAATGGTTCCTTCTTTAATTCCCATTCTGTTTGCAGCTTCTTCATCATGAACTTCTGCAACCTTTTGTACTTCTAGAAAATGATTTCCAGAACCTAAGCTACCAAGTTGAGGTGCACCTCTTTTTCTTGCTTTATCAGAAACTTTGTTTGGATCAGCATTTTGAATTTGACCATTTTCTTCACAAACATCTGAATCATTTGATGAGCCATAACCATGATCAATTGCCCAATTTACGCCTTTTACCAAAACCTCATCAAGTTCTGAATGACTAAGTTTTACTGCACCTTTAGAACCAACTCCGGAAGGAATTGAGCTGAACAGATCATTTACAAGTTCTTTTAGTTTGGAACGAACTGTTTGTTCATCTAAATTTGAACGAAGTAGTCTCACACCACAATTGATGTCATATCCAACACCACCAGGACTAATCATTCCTTCTTCAGCATCCATTGCTGCAACACCACCTACTGGAAAACCATAACCCTCATGCCCATCAGGCAAAACAACACTATGACTAACTATTCCAGGAATTGATGCAACATTTCGTGCTTGCATGATTGTTCTATCAGACAGCATTTTTTGTAATAATGGTTCATCAGCGTAAATTCTCACAGGTACTTTCATTCCAAGATCAGAATCAGCATCAATTTGATATTGGTTTTCTCCGATTTTTTTGGGGGTATTAGAAGACATGGGTATCGGTAAAAATTCCTTTCAATCCAATTTAAACCATCAGAAGAATAGAAAAAATAATTTTGGATGAGAACAACCAAACATGAAATTTATGATCTAATTTATCTATGATAAAATAGTTTTATCATGTGTGGTAAGAAAAAAGCTAACAGATAAAGAAATAGAAAAGCAAAAAGAAGAACAAAAAATTAGAGTAGAAGCATCTCGTGCTGCCAGAAGAAGTGGAAAAAGTATCAAACCAGAAGGAAAGGTAACAAAATCAAATGCAAAGGCAAAAGAAGCCAGATCATCAAAGAAGATTGCAGCTGTGCGAAAGAGAACAAGAAGTTAGAATTCTTTCAATATTTAAAAAATGACTATTTAAAATCTAAAGATTAATGAATCCAATATTTTTGGATTATTTATTCATGAAGACTGAAAAAGAAATAGAAAAATACAGAAAAGAAATAGAAAAAAGACTTGTAGAAACTGAATCAATGGATGCAATGAAGTATTATCAAGGTGTTCTTAGAGCGCTAGAATGGATAATAACAGGCACAGATGTTTAGAATCTAAGAATTTTTACTGTTTTCACACTATTTCACTATGAGTACAGGTTTCTTTGATTTATGAAGTACATAATTTGATGTACTGCCAAGGAAAAGCTCTTTTGCTGCACCCATTCCTCTTGAACCAATAACAATAAGATCAAAGTTTTGTTTTTCTGCAACTTCAACAATTCTTTGTCCATCATCACCATAAGATACTCGGTCAAAGAATAAAATTCCTTTTTGTGCTGCCTTTAATTTTGCTTTTTTCATAATTTTTTGGGCATGATCCAATAGAATTTTCTCTAAAGGAGTAATCGGATCACTAGTTCTAGGTTTAACAATTCCTGCAACATACAAACCAGTTATTGTTGCTTGTGATTCTCTTGCCATGTGAATTGCAACATCAAGACCTCGAAATGAATTAGGTGAGCCATCTAATGGAACAAGAATTTTCTTAATTTTAATTACCATAAGCAAAACTAATCAATTTTCAATTTAAAGCCGATTGAGATTATCTAGTATGATTTTCAAGTTTGATATTCTAAAAGACTATAAAATATACTATAGACATAATAAAATAGTAAATTGGAAAATGCTAAAACTATCACAATTGCAGATGTAATGACAAAATCAGTAATTTCTGCAGATGCGTCAATGACAATAAATGAAACCGCAAAAATGATGGAAGATGCCAAAGTCGGAGCAGTCATCATCATGGAGAATAATACACCAATAGGAATTGTAACAGACAGAGATTTTGCTGTAAAAGCAGCAGCTCATGCATATGAAATTTCTTCACCCATCAAGCGAATTATGTCATCTCCACTATTATCAATAAATTCAGATGAGTCAGTGAGAAATGCAGCTGACTTGATGCATGAACGAGGAGTAAGAAAGCTACCAGTACTTAGTGACGATAAAGTAGTTGGAATGATTACTGCAACAGATATTGTTAATTTGTTGGCAGTTTGTGTAGAAGAAGATATGAGAAACATGTACTTTCATTCTGTAGCAAAAATTTTCACAAATTATAGTCCATATAATTAAAAAATCATGGCAATACCAATAATTTTACTAGTTGGAATTCCAGTTTTATTAGGAATTGCATATGTAACACCATTTGATCAACCTGAAGAGATCGAACAGGAGAGAATATCAGAACAGCCTGACTTTAGTACATTATATTTTATTTTAATGGGTATTTGGACACTATTTAATCAAAATTCTTTTCCAGATAAAGAAAGGTACATTCAAGGTAACCCAGAGATATTAGCATGAATACGGCACCATATTGGAACAAAAAAGTGTGTTCTGACTGTAAGAGAATGAATTGTCAGAAAGGATGTCTGTGTGATTGTCATGAATTACGAGATAGAGTAAATTAGAATTCCACAAGTAGATTTATTTTCCGTGTAAAAATAGTAGCAATGTTGGCAATTTTACCTATTGACAGTGGTCGTTATGGCACCAAAGAAATGATGGATATTTTTAGTGAACAGAGAAAAGTTGATTATCAATTAGAGATCGAAGGAGCTGCTGCAATCTCCCAAAGTGAGATAGGAATGATCTCAAAAAGTGTCGGTAAAGAAATTTTCAAAGCTGCAATGTCTGGAAAAATAACTGCAAAAAGAATCAAACAGTTAGAAGCAAAAAGTGATCATGACACTGCAGCTCTTGTAGAATCATTAAGTGAGAAATGTAGTAAAAGCGCTAGACCATGGATACATTATGGATTAACAAGTAATGATTTAGTAGATACTAGTAATTCAATGCAAATGAGAGATGCATTACAAATTATTGAACCAAAAGTTGCAAAGATGGCATCAATTCTTGTAAAAAAAGCAGTAAAATATGAAAAGATTCCAGCTGTTGGCCGAACTCACGGTCAACATGCAAGTATCATATCATTTGGATTAAAATTTGCAAATTGGGCTGCGGAAATGGCAAAACATGTAGAAAGAATCGAGGAAATTAAGAAGAGAATTTTGATTTGTAAAACACTAGGTGTTGTAGGTACAGGTTCTTTAATGGGTGCAAAATCACTCGAAGTACAAAAAAGAGCATCGAAACGATTGAGATTATTTCCAGCAGAAGTAACAACACAAGTGGTTCCAAGAGAAAGATATGCTGAATATGTATTCGAATTGGCATTAATTGGTTCCACTTTAGAAAAAATTGCTATAGAGATTAGAAATTTACAAAGAACAGAGATTGCAGAAGTAGCAGAACAATTCAAAAAAGGACAAATGGGAAGCAGTGCAGTTCCGGTAAAAAGAAATCCAATCAAAAGTGAACGGGTATCATCATTATCTAAATTAGTAAGAAGCCAAGTTGCAGTTTCCTTTGAGAACATTCCATTATGGCATGAGCGAGATCTTTCAAATTCAGCCAACGAGAGATTTGTAATCCCAACAGTATCGATTTTGGTTGATGAAATGCTTGAGACCATGACCAGAATTGTTTCAAATTTGATGGTTAATGAGAAAAGAATTGTAGAGAATCTATACATCACAAAGGGACAAATATTTGCGGAATTTGTCTTAGAAGCACTAATCAGAAAAGGCATACCAAGGTTTGTAGCATACAAAGATGTCCAAAGAGTTGCATTTGAGGCAAATGATAAAGGAATTCAGTACATCGATGCAATCAAAAATGATAAAGCATGTTCTTTAAACTTAACAGATAAAGAAATTGATTCAATATTTTTACCGGAAAAACACCTTGGTGCATCTTCTACAATTATAAATAATGTACAAAAATCTGTTCAAAATACAGTAAAAAAATTTATCTAGATTTTAGCAAAGCTTTGTGAATTTTTGAACCATATTGTAATGCTTTCTTTCGTTTTGTACATGAAAGTTCTGGAACTTTGATGTCACTAGCTAATTTTCGTATAATATGTTTACGATACAAATCTTCAGAATCATGAATTTTTTCAGAGATAGGAATAGTTTTTGCATATTCAATAAATTTTTGAGATAATAAAGGTTGGAGAATTTTTACTCCAAATTCAGATGCAACAAGATTTACAGACTTCATCATTTTTAATTCATTGTCTAATTTAGATTTCATTACTTTAAGAATTTGAGATTCGCCTCCAGAAAATGCTTCACGATAGGCATTGTAACCACAAAATAATTCATCTATTCCATTAGCTGTAATTACTGTATCAAGTCCTAAGCTGTTTGCAAGTTTAGAAACATAATAAAAAGCAATACAGTTTTCATTCCAAGATAAATTTTCAGTTTGAATTTTTTGATTTATTTTTGAAGAAACAGCAGAAAAAGTCTCTGAATCAATCTCTAAAACATGGTGAGGGTACTTTAGATATTCATTGATTTGTTTTGCAAATAAAATATCATGTGAATCAGGAAATCCAATAGTCAACAGGGTAACATCAAAATTCATGTCTGAGCATATTTTTGAAATTAATGTACTATCCACCCCCCCAGAAAAAGCAATTCCAATTTTCTTTTCTTTAACAGTCTCTGAAATAGAATTTTTGATATTTTCAAGCAATTTTTTATTTGACTTATCCATCATCTTTCACATCAGAAATCCCATAGAAATGTAATGAATCAATCTTTTAATTTAACATTATATCTTAAACAATATGATGCGATTATCCAAAGCAGATATTGATGAAGAATTAAAGAATTTACCTGGATGGAGTGTTGAAAACGAAAAACTTCACAAAGAATTTCAATTTGAAAGTTTCAACCAGGCTTTTGGTTTTATGACTAGAGCAGCTATGGAGATTGAAAAAATGAATCACCATCCAGAATGGTTTAATGTATACAATAGAATCACTATAGAACTAACAACTCATGATGCTGGAGGTATCACAAAAAATGATGTTAATCTTGCCAAAATTCTAAATTCTTTGGCATAGTTGTAAATGAAGCATTTCAGGCATATCCATTACAGAATTTATATTATATCCAAAGTCAAATGACTTCAAATGGCAACAAGCCCTACAATTCTAGATTCAGATTTTCGCTATATCGATAAAAAGGGGAATTTACTCAAAACCAGAACAGAATTGACAGTAGCACAAATGTTAACATTTCTTGAACGAGAATATCAATACAATCACAAGATCACATTGAAGAATGGAAATGAAGTCTTAGTTGATTTTAAAACAGAAAAAGGATTGATCGAAGTGATTGATACTGATGAAGATATTGAAAAATATAAACAAATCAAAGAAGACTTTCCTCAAGATAAAGTAATGGCAATAGGACATGCAAAATACGTTGCACAGATTAAAGAATTGCAAGATATTGTATTTTATGATAAAACACCACAAACAGGTTCGATATTTTTAGAAGATGCGTCATTCTCATTTGATTATGCACATATCCTTCCATTAGTTGAAAAATGTTCGATATTACACGGACATACATCTTCGGTAATGGTAGAACTCGTAGGACAGATGAAAGATAATTTACTTTTAGATTTTGGAGAGGCTAAAAAAATTATCAAAGAAGTTGTAAATGTATTTGATCATAAATTTTTCATCAATAGAAAATATCTCAAGAAAGAAGATGATTCTCATTACTACATTCAATTCGAAGGTCCTAAAGGAATGTTTGATTTACAAGTTCCAAAAAATACCACATATCTTTTAGAAGGAGAAGCCACCGTAGAGAATCTCTCAAGTGAAATTATAAAATTATTAGCGCCAAAAATGCCATCAAATGTAGAAGCAGTTGGTGTTTACATCTATGAAGGTTACAATAAAGGATCTCATATTATTTCAAATATTTCAAGATAAGTAAGAAATGGAACCTAGAATATCAGAAAAAGCATGGAATCCAGAATTAGAAAAGGAAATTCTAAAACAATGGGAAGATGAAAAGATTTATGATTTTACACCCCAAGAGAATAATTATACAATAGATACTCCACCTCCATATCCTTCGGGCAGACCATGGCATATTGGAGCAGCTGCTCATTATTCTCAAATTGACATGATTGCACGTACTGCAAGAATGACTGGAAAAAATGTCTATTTTCCTATAGGAATAGACAGAAATGGATTACCAGTTGAACTGTACACTGAGAAAAAACACAATATTAGAATGAGGGAAACAGAAAGAGGCGAATTTCTAAATCTCTGTAGAGAAGCACTGGATGATTTGGAAGCTGAAATGATTCTCATTATGAAAAGTTTGGGAATTAGTGGTGATTTTGCAAATTACTATAGAACAGATTCGGAAGAATATAGGAGTCTTACACAATCAACATTCATCGAGTTATGGAAAAAAGGACAAGTGTATCTAGCAAACAGACCTAATAATTATGATTGGGTTTCAGGCACAACCATTGCAGATGCAGAAATTACATACGAAGATTTATCCACAAAACTAGTATACATGAAATTCAAAATAAAAGACACAGATCAAGAAATAATTATTGCAAGTACAAGACCGGAATTACTTTGTGCATGTAGAACCATCATAGTCAATCCTGAAGACGAGAGATACATACAGTATATTGGAAAAAAAGTAATTGTTCCAATAACAAATGTTGAGGTTGAATTAAAAACACATCACTCTGCAAAGCAAGAATTTGGTTCAGGAGCTGTTATGGTATGTAGTTATGGTGATCAAAACGATGTGGCATTGTTTAGAGAATTAGAACTAGATGAGATCGTCGCAATTGGATTAGATGGAAAAATGACAGAAGTTGCAGGAGAATATGCAGGATTAAAACCAAAACAAGCAAGAACAAAAATCATAGAAGATTTAGAAACTAAAGGATTTTTAGAAAAAATTGAAGATATTATTCACAGAACACCAATTTCGGAGAGAAGTAAGATTCCAATTGAAATTATTCCAATGGAAGAATATTATCTAAAGCAAAAAGAAGCAGTTGAAAAAATCAAAAAATTAGGGCAAGAAATAACATTTCATCCATCAATGCATAAACAGATTCTGATGAATTGGTTAGAATCTATTAATATTGACTGGCCAATTTCAAGAAGAAGGTATTATGGTACTGAAATCCCAATTTGGTACTGTAAAAATTGCTCAGAGCCCCATGTTCCTGAGCCTGGAAAGTACTACAGACCTTGGAATGAAAAATGTCCAATTAGCAATTGTATGAAATGTGATTCTACTGAATTTATTGGTGAGGAACGAAC
This sequence comes from Nitrosopumilus ureiphilus, assembly GCF_013407185.1. Taxonomy (NCBI): domain Archaea; kingdom Thermoproteati; phylum Nitrososphaerota; class Nitrososphaeria; order Nitrosopumilales; family Nitrosopumilaceae; genus Nitrosopumilus; species Nitrosopumilus ureiphilus. Next base: position 1,872,323 of record NZ_CP026995.1, read on the forward strand.
CTTTGACACATGGATGGATTCAAGTGTATCTCCACTCTTCATTTGCAAATTTAACAGAGATAAAGAATTTTTTAAAAAAGTATACCCAGCCTCGATTAGACCTCAAGCAAAAGATATTGTTAGAACATGGTTATACTATACACTTCTAAGATGTGAGCAGTTAACAGGGGAAAAACCATGGTCTGAAGCATGGATTATGGGATATGGTTTAGATGAAAAAGGAATGAAAATGAGCAAGAGTAAAGGAAATGCAATAGATCCATTACCAGTAATTGAAAAATTGGGTGCGGACACTTTTAGATTCTGGAGTGCAAGTGAAATTAATCACGGGTATGATTTTAGATGTAATGAACAAAAAATTGAATCAAGTAAAAAATTTCTCAGTAAATTATGGAATGTATCAAGATTTTTGTCTAGTTTTCCTGTAATTAAATCAGGAAATATTACAGCATCAGATAAATGGATTTTATCAGAATTAGATAATTTAGTAAAAGAATGCAAGAAAGGATATGATGAATACAACTTTTTCATTCCTGCAATTGCAATAAGAGAATTCACATGGAATTTATTTGCAGCACATTATATCGAGATGGTAAAAGCAAGAGCTTATGGAATTGATTTCACTGATGAAGAGAGAGACGGAGCAATATTTACACTGCATAAAACATTATCAACAGTTTTAAAACTTCTAGCTCCAATCACTCCGTTTATTACCGAATATTTATGGAAGATTTTGTATTCAGAAAAAAGTATTCATAAAGAAAAACAAGTTGATTCTGAAAATCTTGAAGAACAAAGTAACATCACTAAAGAAATTACTGAATTTAATTCGAAAGTTTGGAATGAGAAAAAAGATCAAGGACTATCATTAAAAGATTCAATTAAAATTGAAATTCCTGCTATTCTAGAACCATTCAAAAAAGATTTGAAATCCATGCATAATTTGTTGGATTGAGCTTATTGGATCTCTAAAATTCCATGAGTAATCAAGTATTGGATTCCCTGAATGAATGCCACATCATCTATTTGTCCATCAGCCCACCATCCAGCATTATTCTTAATCCATGATGGAATCCCACTTCCAGATGATTCTCCTGATTCTGTTTGAGGAATAGTCATAATATTCTCAATAATCAAGTATTGGATTCCCTGAATGAATGCCACATCATCTATTTGTCCATCAGCCCACCATCCAGCATTATTCTTAATCCATGATGGAATTTCAGATTCCGTTGAAAATGTATTTAATGCATCGGTTCCTATAATATCAATTACTGAATCACCAGAAAAAAATGGAATTACAAGTGTTCTAGAATTTGAATTTGAATTTATTTCTGCATAATCAGTTTCAAAGCCATCAACTAAAATGAAAAATACATCATCTGACGTATCAAATTTTGCATCTAATAGATTCCTTGGAATAGTAATTTCAATAGTCCCATCAGATGTCGTATCCATTGTTATGATTAATTCAATAAAATCAGGATCTAAGAAGATCGATTCAAGAATCCCATTTTCAATATTATAATCAACATCAAACGAATCAACAGAAACAGAACCTATCTCACCAAAAGAGAAAGAAGGAAATGAAAACAAAAGAATTGAAAAAATGAAACCGTATAAGAAAAATTTATTTTTCGTGATCATTATTAATTCCCGCTAATGCCGACATCTTCAGTTAATTCAACAGTTATTTCATTACCAGTAGAATTATCTGGTGAGTCATCTGTTGATGAAACGGTTCTAGTTAAAGTTCCAGTTCCATCTAAAAACCACAAACCAGAAATTTTACTTTGAGGTCCTAAAATTGAAACTTTAGTGGAATCTTCAATATCACCTATAGGGAAATCAGCATTTAATGAAATTTTAAGCATAGAATGTACTTCTTCAAGAACATCATCTTCTAGGAATGCAAGAATTACAAGTGAATCTTTTGCTCCAGAATTTCCTGCAGTTCTAGCTTTTCCAAAACCACAATTGTAAGGAATACCATCTACAGAAATATAACAATCTTGTAATTCCAATTTTAGATTAGATTTACTCTTGTCAAATGTATTGAAATTCATAAAACCTTCAAGAGTAGATGATTGAGTTTTATCATGGATTTCTGTTGCCTCAACTGAATCAAAAACAAGATTATATGTTTCAGTTGTAGTTGATGCACCAATTTTATCACCTAAATAATCACCATCATTAATTTTATCAAGAATTTTTTGTGTTCTATAATCTAATTTTTCTTGTTTTTCTTCAAGTTTTTTACGAATTTCTTCTGATTTTTTACCAAGTTTATCTGTTAATTTTGGGACATCAGTTGAAAGATTTTCAGCATCTCCTGAAAAATCAGATTCAATTCTATTTTGATATTTTTCTTTAATTTCTCTTAATTTCTCTTCATATTTATTTATTTTTTCAGATAATTTTTCCGCAAGTTTTTTTCTATCAAAATCTAGCTTTCTTTTCTTTTCTTCTAGTTTTTGTTTTCTTTCTTCAGCTTTTTGTTTTTTCTCTTCTTCTAGTTTTTGTTTTCTTTCTTCAGCTTTTTGTTTTTTCTCTTCTTCTAGTTTTTGTTTTCTTTCTTCAGCTTTTTGTTTTTTCTCTTCTTCTTTTTCTTTTAGTGTTTGTTTTCTTTCTTCAGCTTTTTGTTTTTTCTCTTCTTCTTTTTCTATTTGTTTTTGATATGCATCTGAATCTTCTCTACTTACAGAAAGATTATCATCTGCAAAAGAATCTTCAATTGAAAATTGTCCAAGAATCCCTCCTAACAAAATTGAGGTCAAAATACCAGATAACACAAATTTTTTGTCCATTTTATTAGCTCGGCTAGATAATCATTAAAAAGAATTGCTTACAAATCATCATTTTGGGTTAATTTTTGAAAGATTTTACAAGATTGATGAAATATTTGTGTAGTGAAATATCTTTTGTGAGTTCAGGGTGAAATGCAGTTCCAATCACATTACCCTTTTTCACTGCAACAACACGATCATTGAATTTTGCTAATATTTCCACATCAGAACCAACATCAGAGACAGATGGTGCTCGGATAAACACTCCATTGAATTTTGGGATATTAATTGAATCTAAAGAAACATCAGCTTCAAATGATTCTTTTTGTCGTCCAAATGAATTCCTCTCTAATTTAATATCAAGTATATTCAAAAGAGGTTGATCAGTTTTACCTACAATACGATCACTTGCAGTATTTGATAGTATTATCATTCCAGCACAAATTCCAAGTACTGGCATCCCATTTTCAATTTTTTCCTTTAGAACCTTTAGTGATCCATTTACCAAAGAAAGTTGGCCTATAGTAGTACTTTCACCACCAGGAATTATCAAACCATCCAACTGTGAGATATCCTCAGGAGTTTTAACGGATCTTACTTTTCCGTCTATTCCCAATTCATCTATTGCAGCTTTTGCAGATAAGATATTTTCTTGAACATCTCCTTGGATTGATAAAACACCAACATCAAGACTCATGATGAGCCACCACGATCTTGCATACGTAACTCTAATGTTTTTACATCCAAGCCTATCATAGATTGTCTTTCATCAATCATTTTTTGTGCTTCTTTTACTTTGTCAGATTCATTCCAAAAAGTCGTAGCCAAAACTATTGCTCTTGCTCTTTCTTTTGCATCATCTGCATTAAAAATTCCAGAACCTACAAAAATTCCATCACATCCAAGAGACATCAAATATGCAGCATCTGCAGGCGTTGCAATTCCACCAGCTGCAAAATTTACAACAGGCAATCTTCCAAGTTTTGCAGTTTGTTGAACAATATCATAAGATACTTTGAATTCTCGTGCAATTCTAACTAAATCTTGATTATCGCCAGAATCATAGATTGCCTTTATTATTCTTAATTCATCATTTACTTTTTTAATATGGGTTACTGCTTCTGCAACATTTCCAGTACCTGGTTCTCCTTTTGTTCGAATCATTGATGCACCTTCCTCAATTCTTCTTAAAGCTTCAGCTAAAGATCTAGCACCATTAACAACAGGTGTTGTAAAATCCCATTTCCAAATATGATGAAATTCATCAGCAGGTGTAAGAACTTCTGATTCATCTATCATATCAACATCAGTTTCTTGAAGAATTAATGCTTCATTCACATGGCCAATTCTACATTTGGCCATAACTGGAATTGTAACAGAATCCATTATATCTTCAATAATTCTAATACTTGCAGTTCGTGCAACTCCACCAGCTTTTCTGACTTCTGATGGAAGTTTGTCTAAAACCATTACAGATACTGCCCCAGCCTCTTCAGCAATTTGAGCTTGCTCTACAGTTGTAACATCCATTACTACTCCATTTTTTAGCATATGAGCAAAACCTCGTTTAACGGTAGAAGAACCACGCAAGGTATCAATAGAGTTTATTTTATCTGAAACTATTCCTTTGGCATCTAATCGTTCACCAGATAACGGAAGCATGTTCTAATTTTTACTAAAGACTATTTGTACCTATTCACTAATTTCAGAAATAATCTGATCAAGTTCAGATTGAACCATAATAATTATTGGAGGAATAAAATCTGAAGTAGCGTTTTGTTCAGGCCAATGAATTTGATTTACACGACCGTTGAGAGTAATTTTTACATTTGATTTCTGATACTCAGTTGCATTTTCTAGAATTGAAAATGATTCAGATGGAATAGCAATAAAACCAGTTTCTTTAATTAGTGCTTTTAATTTCTCTAGTTTTTCTTTATCAAGTTTTGAACGAATATCAGGCTGGAGGTATCCTTGTTCGGTTACCGAATATTTGATATCACCATCATTTTTAATATAAAGAATTTCAGTTTTTTGTGCTCCAACTCTCTCTGTAATACCGTAAGAAATTTTCTTTAACTGGTGTTTCGTATATTCAATTTCTATTTTATCAGCAGAATTTGCCGCAGAAGTTGGGATTTCATTTTTAGTAAGTAATGGAACTGAAATTAAAATCGCCACAATTACAGGAATTGCGCCTAATGCCAAGTAAATTGGTTTCACCATGATTAACTAACAAATACAAATTGATGTTGATTGCAAATAAATCTTGGTTAAAAATAACTTAAAATTCAAGTCTTTTTCATTCTTGTTTGTGGGGTCGTAGCCTAGCCTGGTAGGGCGACAGTGTCTACGAAAAAGATCACCGCTAAGGGCTCCAAAGGTTAACTAAGCTAAACTGACTCACGGATGATGTAAGTTTGGAGCTGTAGTGACCCGTAGGTCGCCGGTTCGATTCCGGTCGGCCCCACGTACTATACGGGTTCATATGGTAAAAGCTAGAATTTATTTTTAGAACATAATCTTCAAAAATCTTGGTTAAAATTCACCAAAAAATTGTTATGCAAAAATTACTAGTTTTTGATTTTATTGTATCTAGAGTTCAAATTGTAATGAGAGCATGATGTTATTGGGGTATAGACAAGCCCCTCTCATTTGACCATTAGTGAAAACTATGTGGAAATCAAAGCACAAAGATAACAATTTACATCACAAAAAAATGTAGGGACTTGAACTGATTAGAAAAAGCCCCTCGAGAGAATTTAATTTCAAATCTTGATCGTAATATGTAAAATAAAATGTTCTTTTTGACTTTCCGTTTTAAAAAATATCAAAAAATTAGGTTTAATTCAAATTATACTACAAAAAAACTTATTTCAAATTTTTTCAATTAAAAACACATGATCTGCTAAAAATAATGAATTTATGTGTAAAAAAATTAAAAAATATTCTCAGGGATAATATTCACTTAATACCACTGATTTAGATATTCGATTAGAATTACTTGTAATCTTACCTTGATGTAAAGCATCAGTAACTACTTTCATCAAAATTGTACGGTTCATAGGTTTTGAAATAAAGCTAAAGGCACCTAATTTCATCAGATAATTGATTGTGGTTTGATCATCTTTCCAAGCACTAATCATAATCACTCTTGTATCCTTATCATTTTTTCGAATATATTCTAAAACTTTTGAACCATCAAGATTTGGCATCACATAATCCAATAAAATCAAATCCGGCCGATATTTTACATATAACTTTAATCCCTCTACTCCATCTTTTGCTTCACAAATTCGAGCAAGTCGTACAGATTTCTTAATTATATCATGACAAAATGATCTAAATACTTTAGAATCGTCAATTATTAAAATAATCGGATATTTTCGCATAATTAATAATTATTTTTAAATAATTTAGTAAGCAGTTTGACTTTTTTAAACAATCACTGAAATTTATGTAAAACCAATTTGAAACCAGATATTTTATTTCATGACAGTCACATACACATTCTTCTACACATTCTTCTACACATTTCATCCTAAAGCAATCATCACATAGGTTTCGTGGGTTTTGAATCATATTTTCAAACAATTTGAATTCAAATAATACAAATTAAAGATAGAATTTAAAATTAATCACATGCCTACAAACATGCATCTAAACGCATTAAATGAACTTCAATATATGAAAAACCCATCCTTTGTAATCTTTGAGTTCAATAGCAATGCCATAGTTGATTTTGCAGAAGATTTAGAAGAAGCTCAAGGAAAATGTAAGATTGCAAATTCTGTGGGCTCAAATTGCAAATTCTTTGAGACGTCAATTTACACCATAGAAAAAATACGCAAGGCAACAAAAGATGTGGATACGAATCATCCTCAGCAAGGAATTGTTATCCCTGGTCTTGATATGAATTTCAGACAAGATTAGAACATAAATTCTTGAATTGTCGCGATTTAGGTTTTTTTGGAGAATTAGTGCAAAATCTATGCGGCTAACTATGAATTTAATCTAATTTTACAATTCCTTGTTGAACCAAGTATTTGATTGCATTAAGCAATTCATTCTCTGAAACTTGATCTTGTCCATACCATACAAAGATGTTCTTTACCCACTCGGGAATTTTAGATGATGATTTACTTTCCAAATTTCCATCATAATCTCTATGCCCCTTTGTGTTCCATACGAAGCAAGCTAATAGTTTCATTTATTTTGTCATATTTTTCTAATTTATGATTCTAAAATAGAATGGAGCTTTGTTGATTCTCTGACGAAAATATTTTCCAATCTTTTCAGCTAGTGATCTTTTTCTTTAGCATTGGCTATTAGATTCTCCAATGCATGTGAACGGTTGGCAAACCTTTTCTTCTTGATTCCATCGTCAATCCATTTTATAAGATCCGCATCAATTGACACTGAAAATTTCTCCTTCTTCACTCTAAACTCCTGCCAACTTGTGGATTAATACCAATGCGAATTATTCCAAATATGGAACTGAAATCATCACAAACCATGCGTAACAGATGAATTCATACAGGCTCATTTTTATAAACGAGTGATACATAGTACTACACAGTAATATACAGTAACACGGATGTATGAACATAAGATAAAATGAGCAATTCTAAAAGAGATACTGAGGAAGAGGTTTTAGGACCATTAGTAGAGGTGGAATGGAAATTCAAGTTGGACAAGACTATCTACAGAGAGTATCTCACTATGGAGCAATATGAGAACCTTAAGGAGATTCCGATAGTAAAATACTGCAAAATTATTGATGAAAAAAGATATTGATGATCATTTAGGCGGTACAGGTGCTAGTCTCATTTCGCTCTATAATGCTCATATCGATAAGCCTAGACTTTACACGGGATTCTATTAGGGAATCAAGATTCACATCAGTAACTATTACTGGTGACCTCGGATCTACATTTTTTGGAGTTTCATAAACAATTACAAAATTAGATAGAATAATCGTTATCACGACACTGAATAATTATAACTATTGTTTTTTTATCCATTTTCATAATATTCTCATGTTGCTTTTTTAATGTTATGAAATGAAAAAATATTCTAAGAAGATAATAAAAGAGTAGCCTAATACAATACTAGTAATTTTTTTCATGCAATGACATCCAGAAAATATACTGTTTTTACAATTGCACTGACAATAATAGCCGCTAGTGTTTTTGCAATGACATATACAACGCTCAACGCAATCGCCTAGGACAAAAATGTATCAGACGCTCCAGAACCACCCGTAATAGGAAAGAATGTTCTAAAACATGGAATAAGTAAAGGGTTCAATTATTTTTAGAAGTATCACCAAATGATATGCTTTACTATTAATGAGACATACAGTTTATTTTTGTCAGCAAATAAACAGAATAATTATTCACAATCACAAATTAAATTTTTTATTTAATTATCTCACCACTAACCAACTTTAACAAATTTTCCTACAGACGGAACATCATTCCCGTCAAGAATGAATAACATGTAATACCCCGGAGGCGCAAATGTGTTATTTTTTGGACTAGATACGGTCAAGATATTTGCTGTTTGATTTATAATTGGCAACATAAGACAGCGTTGATCCATATTGTTGTTGTGTGTTGTAGATGATATCTTTATCAAAGAAACTTTTTGAATACTTGATGCATCATCTGTATGTATTTCATAATTATTATTGTAAGACATTGTAGGTAGTTCTATATCCTGAATTTTGGGTCTTGTAGGATTACATTGTAGTTTTGGAGGAGTTATAATTTCAATATTGTGCTCAAAATTCTCTTTTGGTGCAAAAACGGATCTTACCCAATTATGACCTGTACTTCCAGCAACCACTACTTCTCCACTTGGTAAAAGAACTGCAGAACCATGGTACAGCCTATCTCTTTTTAGATATGACACAACTTTCCATGTTTCATTACGTGGATCAAACAAGTGAACTTCCCTTACTGCAATATCATTATCATCAGCTTGTCCTTTTGCAGCACCATTTGTAACTAAAACTGTCCCATCAGGTAAAAGTATGGAATCACACAAAAAGCGGCGTATATGTTCAGTTGTTTTTTTCCAACCTGAAGAATTAGCAGGATTATTTAGATCAGCTGTAAATATTTCGGGAGTTTGTGTTGCATCTGTATTTTTATCAGGATGTAACTTGGTACTTCCACCAACAAGTAGTATCTTGGCAGTATCTGTTTCATGTTCAAGGGGTAAAAGTACACAGGAGCCCATTCCAGGATATGTTCGGGTTCCTGGAGTTTCTGTTTTAAATTTGGCATCAGTAATAAATTTTTTTTCTGCAATATTCCAAATATGTGTAGTTTCTTCTGAATGCACAAAAAGAGTTCCACCCGGCAAAACCTGCAAAAATGGATACATTTTGATTTCATCAATAAACTTTACAGGAGTTGAGAGTTTATTGGCTACAGGATCAAATATCTCATAATCTAAATTCATGGCACCAAATAATGCATGATGTGCATGTGAATACGTGCCTGATACTATCAATGCTTTGCCATCAGGTAATGTAACACATGTGGGATACCATCTTGCTTTTGGCATTCCTGGTTTGTATCTTTGCCATCGTTGATTAGGATCAATATCGGGATTAGGATCAAAAGTATGAATATCATGATCTGCTGCAGGTTTTTTTATAATTTTTAACACTAATTGCAGAAATCCTGGTAGAGACAATACAATTGTTGCAGGATGATTATATGTGGACTGGCCACCTGCAACAAACAATCGTCCATCCGGAAGAAAACAATGACCAGAACAAAACAAATTCCTTCCTAGTTTTGGATTAATTGGATTACGTGGATCTTCAGGATCCCATAGACTAGATTCACCTTTTGTCCAGTTCCAAATATTTTCATGATCACCAGAAAACAACAATACTTTTCCAGTTCGTAAAAGTGCTAGATGTACAGCTATGGATTCTACTTCATATGTAGCATTCTGATGATCTATTTCCATCGTCTTTTTGTAAATGGTGACAACAAAAATGCAGATGTTCTAGCAAGTGCAACAAATGGGAGAACGATAGAATATTTCATGATTATTTTAAATGGTTTGTTTTTTCTCATTTGGTCTGCAATGGGAGGGGAAAATTTGTAGTAAATGTTCAAAATAAATTCAAATGTTTTTTTGAATTTACTTTTTAATACAACATCATCTCTGAATTCTCGCAAAAACTGAACTGGTGGTTCTAATTCAGAACCATATGCTGCTGTTGCAATAAAACATCTTTGTCCTGAAGGATTAGGAGTTGGATTTGGAGAAGGGTTAGATATAGGCCATCCACTGCTTCCAGATACATCATCGTAAACATAGTCTAGGGCTTCAATATCTAAAACATCTCTTGGTCTTCGTATGTCTGATGCGTCAATTGAGGGCAACAATGGCGTTGCATTACTTATGTTAGTAAAAGAGTCCCCTCCATCCCATGGCCACATTCTATCATCTAATTTGTGACCGACATTACCTGTATTGTTGGGATTATAGTTATCAGTTCCAGGATGAGTCAGTTGCCATTTTGCCCAAAGCCTGTCAATATTTGCATGGTGTAAAAAGAAGATAGGATCATTAGGCGAGGTCATTCGGGTCATATGTCCTCCAACTCTCATGTGGACAGTTCCATGAGGACCTTCCAATGCAGGTCTAAAACCATGGAAGTTATTTTCATTAAGGGAATTATTTGCCTCAGTTGCAGGAAGTGTTGAAGGATTCATGCTATTGTTTCGAAGTAGTGTGGTTCCATGATTACCCTGATCAAGTTGTGGATCTACTTGCCATCCATCAGGGTTTTGTGGTGTTGGAGCTTCAGAAAGATATCCTGAAGTTTGCAATCCCATGGTACCCAAAAAATCAACAGTAAAGACATCATCAGTATCAGATGAAACTCCAGATTCCCACTTCCAATAGGGTAAAGAAACATCAGGATCTACTTCCTGCAGTGCCTTTTCAAATCTTAAGATGAATTCTCTATGCCATGCAAGAAATGCAGGACCGCCATGTCCGCCGTCCCCACTGGCTGCACCCAGTCTGCTAATAACACCATAATGAATTGCAACAAACTCATCATATACATTAGTAGTGTGCCCAGGTTTTACAGTCTTCTTTAGTGTGATTATTGCATTCATGAGTTTTGCTTTATCTGGGGCAGGCAATGTTGCAGCATTTCGTCTTGTATGCATTAGCTGTTTTCTCCTTCATCTATGATTGATTTTGCAAGATCTTCCAGTGTAGAAAATTCTCGATAAGGTAAAACATCATATGCAAAATATTTTTTTGTGTCATCATCAAAATTGCATTGTATTTTTTCATCATCAATATACAAGACATTTGTATCATATTCAGCTTTGATTATTTTGTTCTTGTAAGATTCTGATGACATAATTTAGTAGAGTATGACTGTAATACATAAGGATTATGCAATTCAAGGAAAATCATATTTATTTGTTTATTACCCATCACAAAATAATAACAAGACAAACAGGATAACAAAACCTGTTACAATTAGTTGAGAGTTCAAACCTGTTGAGGTTTGGTTGTACGAGTCTCGAGGTTTGTTAAAATGAAATGTTTAGAATAAAAATGAAAATTTAATTTTTACTTATCCCTCATCCATTAATTTTTGAATAGCATATTGAATACAATGCGATCTATTTGCAAATATTCTTTTTTCAATTTTTTTGTCTATCCACTCAAGTTGATCTTTTTCAAGTGCTATACTTACAGGGTTTTTTTCCATTTTTCATAATTCCATCATTGAATTATGAATGATTAATTTCTAGTAACATTTAACTAGTATTAATAATTATTAATATTCATTAATAATGGTTAATAATCAATATGATGAAAATGAGATGAAAAAGAAACATTTGGAATTGGAAATTAGACTAAAAGAATTTTTCAAAAATTACAAAACTCATTCTGAGAGACTCTCTAAAAATCAGTGATCATAAGATATCTTCAAAAAATTATTCCACAACATTTTCTATCTATGAAATCACAAAACGAGCTTTGTTTACAGAGTTCATTATGAATGAAGATGAATCAGAAGGAATCATAATTTGTGAGAAATGTATGACAATATGGAAAAATTATTATGAATATTTATCAAAACACTTTGAGAACATAATTTTATATTTTAGATTGGAAAACATTCATCATAATCAGGCATAGGATTTATGAAAATCGTTCTCATGTTATTTACAGAGTTCTTCATTTTAGAATTACGATATCCAAAAAACCAGAATTTGTTCAAACCCTAATAGGTTTGGTTTAGTGAACCGTGGCAGGTTTGAACTCTACTTGTTATTTTCCAGTTTCTTTTGATTATACAGAATGTTTTTCTTTTTTAGATCGTCTAGTGTTCTGCCCAACTCCTCGACATAAATTGGCTAAAGATTCTCATTATTCTTGATTAACCCAAATCACGTAAATCCAATCATGGATATTCGTGTATGAACCTGATTAGTCATAACGTTTGATTCCAGTTGTCCCACGTAAAATTTTGTCATCTATTTCTTAAAACATTAAGTGCAGAACCAGCTTTAAACCATCCAATCTGAGATTGATTGTATGAATGATTAAGTAAAATTTCATCTTTACTTTCATCTCTATGTGAAATAATACATTTTACTTGTTTGTGTGGTTCCAACTCATTTAATTCTATAAGACTAATTTTATCATCTTCTAAAATTTTTTCATAATCATCTGGATTGCTAAATGTAAGTGCTAAAATTCCTTGTTTTTTCAAATTCGTTTCGTGAATTCTAGCAAGGCTTTTGGTGATTACTGCTGCACATCCTAAATATCGAGGAGACATTGCAGCATGCTCTCTACTGCTACCTTCACCATAATTATTATCACCTATGATTACCCATCTCATTTGTTTTTCTTTGTATTGTCTTGCAATATTTGAAAATGTTTCAAGTTGGTTATTGAGAATGTTCTTACCTTTGCCTACTTCATCATTAAATGCATTGACTGCTCCCAAAAGCATGTTATCACTCAAATTATCTAAATGACCTCTAAGTGACAACCATGCGCCAGCAGGAGAAATATGGTCAGTAGTACATTTTCCTTTGGCTTTAACCAGAATTGGTAAATCAACAAAGTCTTTGCCATCCCATTTTGAAAATGGTTCTAAAAGTTGTAGTCTTTTACTGTTAGGATCAATAATTACTTCAACATCATTTGATTTTTCAGGAGGCGCAATGAAAATTCCTTCAGGAATCATAAATCCATTCTCAGGAACTTCTGGTGCAGGTTTGGGAGGGTCTAGTTTGAATTTTGTTCCATCAGAAGCTGTAAGTTCATCTTTCAATGGATTAAAGGACAATCTACCGCCTAAAGCTAATGCAATAATCATCTCAGGACTGCCAATAAAGTTCAAAGTACTACGATGACCGTCATTTCTTCCTGGAAAATTTCTGTTAAAGGTAGTAACAATGGTGTTTTTTTCTTCATTTTGTAATTCAGGTCTATTCCATTGTCCAATGCAAGGCCCACATGCATTTGCCAGAACGGTTGCACCAATTTCCTTAAGAGAGTCCATCTGGCCATCTCTTTCTATGGTTCCACGAATTTGTTCAGAACCTGGAGTAATTAACAAAGGAACTTTAGACTGGATTCCTTTTTCTTTTGCTTGTTGAGCTATACTTGCAACTCTGGACATGTCTTCATAAGAGGAATTGGTACAACTTCCAATCAATGCAACCGATATTGGATCAACATAATCATTTGATTTTACATCCTCACCTAATTCTGAAATTGTTCTAGCCAAATCAGGAGTATGAGGTCCAACAATATGGGGCTCTAATGTAGAAAGATTGATTTCAATCACCCTGTCAAAAAAGATTTCGGGATTTAATTCAACTTCAGGATCTGCTACAAGTAATTCTTTACTTTGATTTGCTAATTCAGCAATTTTTTCTCTGTTTGTATATTTTAGATAAGTTTCCATTCTTTCATCATATGGAAAAATTGAACAAGTTGCACCAATTTCTGCTCCCATATTGGTAATAGTAGCTTTACCAGTACAACTGATAGATTTTGTGCCAGGACCAAAATATTCTACAATAGAATTAGTTCCTCCAGAAACCGTTAATTCTTCTGCAACTTTTAGTATGATATCTTTAGGTGCTGTCCATCCATTAAGTTCTCCAGTTAATTTAACACCAATTTTTTTTGGGTAAAGTAACTCCCAAGGAAGTCCTGCCATAGTTTCAGCTGCATCTAATCCACCTACACCAACTGCAATCATTCCCAGTCCACCAGCATTTGGAGTGTGAGAATCCGTACCAATCATCAGGCCTCCTGGAAATGCATAATTTTCAAGAACTACCTGATGAATGATTCCAGCCCCAGGTTTCCAAAAACCACACCCATGTTTTGCAGCTGCAGATTGCAAGAATTTGAAAACCTCGCTATTTTCATCAAGGGAAACCTTCATGTCAACATCACCTTGAACTTCAGCTCTAATCAGATGATCACAATGGACAGTTGTTGGCAAGGCAGATTGTTTAAGTCCGGCTTGCATAAATTGAAGCATTACCATTTGACCTGTTACGTCTTGTAATGCAACTCTGTCAGGTTTAAGAAAAACATAATCTTTTCCGCCAGTAAGAGTTTTGTCAGGAATTTCATAAAGGTGTCCAGATAAAATTTTCTCAGTAAGCGTAAGAGGTCTTCCAGTGACGTTTCTATATTTTACAACATTTTCTTTAATTTTTGAATAGACATTTGAAACAAGTTCAGGGGTAGTATCTATATCCACAGAAAACATTGAGCTTCTCCTAGATTTAATAATTTACAATTTAAAGATTGGAGAAAAATAGCAAGATATCCACCAAATTCCTTAACAATTATAAGCGAAAAGCATGTTTTATTACATTGTTGGGGAGTAGTATGTTTTTAGGAGTGATTTGCAAATATGGTCAATAAAGGTTTTCCAAAATTTGGAATGTCACAGGCCGGAGCTTTTGTCGCAGCATTAAAGAATTACAATTTACCAGATTTTATTCTAGTTTTAATTGCTAAAGAATGTAAATCAGATCTTCTTGAAAGAGGCAGAATTGATGATAGATTACAAAGTATGAATGATGATGCCTTAGAATTACTACACAAAGTTTTTGTGGGTTGTGAGGAAGATGATGCAGGAAAATACGCACAGTATAGATTCTATGCATATGTATCAAGTATGTATCATAAATGTGAAGTTCTGGTTAACGAAACAATTCCTGGGGCATCAGGAAAAAATCACAAGATTCCTGTTGCAGTAAAAAATAATGGAATGTACATTTCAGTTGCATATAACAAAGCAACGGGCAATCCTGTTAACAAAAAAGAAACTAATAGATTTTATGAAATGGTAGACGATATTAAAAAAGGAGATCATGGAACAATGCTAGCTGATGCAATTTATGGTTCTTCAGTAGGATTTAGAGGAGATGCATTAGTTGAGCTTGAGAACTTGAGCAAGTCAAGAACAAATGATCCTGAAAATAAATTAGATTTCAAAACAGCAAACTTTGAAAACAACATCTATTCAGTTACAAAGTGTTAATTTTAAAAATTATTTACAAATTTAATTGAGAAATATCGATTGTTAGAAACATAGGTTTACCATTAGTTTTTTGAAAGTCTTCACCATACTGCTCAAATTCTAATTGTTCAAAGAGATGTTTTGTCCAAATATCATGAACTTCTTGGATGAATTTTTTGTGTCCAAGTTTTCGTAAAAACTCATGGAGTAAAATATGAGATACAGTAGTACAGTTTTTTTCTGCAAGAAACAACATATCATTTGCTTGTTTAGGAGGTTGCCAAAATACCAATCCAAAATTTTCAGCATGATATCCATCACAGGTACAATCAGTCCATAATGGTTTGAAATGAGTAAGGTAAAAATGATAGATGTCTTTTCCTCTTTGTTCGTGATCACGTACAAATGTATGAGTATCTAGTCTTTGAAGAACACTTCTTGGTTTTGTAATCAATTCGTCGCATTGAACTTCATAATCTATACCAAATTTTTTTTTAATCCATAATTTGTAAAATTGGCTCATTTTTTTAATATACTCAAATTCAAATTTTCGTTTTTCACGATCTTCTTCTTTTACAACAAAAATAAAATGTAAAATCATAATAAGAAAAAAGGGTGTTTATGTTTGGCCTTCAATACCCATTAGGGTAAGAGTTGAACGAATTTTTTCGATTTTTCTGATCTTCCAAGTAATTGTTTCTCTTAGTTTTTCTACAGTATCAGATTCAATTTTGGCCAAAATATCATATGCACCAAAAGTTCCATGAACTTCCTTCACACCTTCTAAGCCTTTGAGTTGCTGAATAATAGCTTCCTCAGAGCCTAGTTCACAGTTTATTAAAACATAAGCTGTTGCCATATTTTCGTTAAACAAATCGACTATATCAATAAACCGATTGGAGTTATTTTTGAGAAATATTTAAGATAGCATCCCAAAGTGGCTTTGGAACAGGCATTACGGATAATCTAGAAATTCTAATTAGTTCCCAATCTTTGAATTTTTTATCTTTTTTCATTTCATCTAATGTTACAGGACGTTTCAATGTTTTTTTATATTTTACATCTACAACAATAAAACGTTCATTATCCTCTTTTGGGTTCGGATAAGGTTTTGATGTTATTTGCATTATTCCAACAGCTTGTCTCTCATCACCAGTATGATAAAATAAAACAAGGTCACCAGATTTCATTTCTTTCATATGTTTTAATGCAAGATTGTTATGAACTCCATCCCATACGGTTATTTTTTCTTTTTTTAGTTGCTCAAAGTTGTATCCTCTTGGGCCGCTGGGTTCTTGTTTTGCCAACCAATAGTGTATCATTTGATTTTTCTGTATCAAGGGATGTTTTATCTTTTAAAAAAATTAATGTTCCCCGGTTCTGACTCGCACAAAATCATGGGTACATAGCCATAAGCCTCCTCGCGTTCTGAAACCGGGGTTGCCCATAATGTAGCACGCCTGGGTGAATTAGAAATCATTGGTATCATAACGATCGACATCATCCTAATCCGTCTGCGTGCCTGCTCTTGGGCGATTATAATGGAACTATTCCTACTAAAAACCATTTAGTGAATTACTATATTAAAATAATTTTTTAAAATTAAAAATAAATTTCTAAGAAATACGGAATTTGTATGGAAATCAAAAATACAGGAATTTTTTTTATTGGAATTATAGTTTTGATTTTAGGATTATTGATTATTATTTTTGATTATCCACAAATCGAGCTTTTTGAAAAGATGGATACAGAGTCATATTACTTGATGAATGAAGAAAAGAAGGATTTTCATCAAAGATTGATTTTTGAATTTTCTATTGGAATAGTAATTTTAGCATTAGGTATTTTGTTACTAATTATATCATTACTAAGAAGATTTGAAAAGGAAGTCAGATAGAGAGATTTCAAATCCAACTACTTTAGATTGAATTTTGTAATTTTCAATAACTTTTGAATTAATTTCCCCAATAACCCCTAGAGGTGCATTATTTACAATAACTGTTGCACATCGTCCTTCTTCAAATAAAGAATCAGACGAAGTCTTTGTTTCAAGATCAGTTCCGAATCCAATCTTTAATGCAGATTGTAATATGGATTTGATTTCAGTAAAATTTGCATCTTTATGTGCACTAATCCCAGAAAAATTAATTTTTTCAGAAATGGGATCATCTAATGAAAACACACTACCAGTTTCAAATAATTTTTGAGGATAAGATTCATGTATATTTCTAGAAAGATTTTCTAATAATCCAGGGAGAATAGAGTTGCGTAAAATTGTGTGCTCTTGACTTTTTGAATCAAGTACTGAAAGAATTTTTGAAGGATTTCGTCCAGTCATATCATATAATACTCGTTTACTTGTTAAACTCGAATTCAATGCCTCAAGATAACCAAGACCAATCATGATCTGATCAAGGGATTTCAATTTATTTGAGACAGGGTTTATTCGACCAATAGTTTGTGAAGGTGAGAATGTTGGCTCTAGATTTTGAATTCCATACCCCAGGGCAATTTCTTCTACCAAATCCATTGGCCCAAATATATCAAATCTATATGCAGGAATTGTGCAAAGAATGTTTTTACCCTTAGATACAGCATTCAATCTTGATTTTTTCAGAGATGAGATAATTTTTGATGTACTAAGATCCAAGCCAAGTGTTTGATTGGCTAAATCAGGATTAATAGATATTTTCTTTGGTTCAAATTTTGGAGATGAATTTTTCGAACCAGATATTTGGACATTCTCTAAAGTGAATCCAGCACTTTGTAAAATGGTTGCAATGACTGAAAGCATATCTTCAGCATCTTCTTTATGGATTCCGGTTACTTCAACAAAGAGATTCTTTGTTTTAGTAGTAACTGTTGTTATATTTGCATTAATAATAGGAGGAAAAGAAACAGTTTTTTGATTTGCATCCAAAATTAGAGGCACTTGTGAAGAACTTCCAAGAATTGACCCATATTCTTTTCCTACATAAACAGTGTTTAGTATTTCAGAAATAGACATCTCAGTATCAGAATTTAATGGAACGAATTTATGATTTCTATTGGTGGTTGTGTAAACAAGAGGAAAAGTGATTTTATCTAGATCATGTATTCCAATTGAAGATTTCTTTCTTTTTCTCCCAATTCCAAAATGAAGATCTTCTTGCATCACCATAAGTTGTTTGATAATTTTATCATCAATTTTTCCATTTTTTGCAACAATACCAGTTACAAAAGGTCGAATTTTTGACACTGAGGGTTTTACAGAAATTCTATACTTGTTGGATTTTTTTATATTTAGTTTAATTGCACCTGTTTTGATTCCAAGTAATCCTTGCAAACCTAGTGCAATTCCAAAATCAGTAGAGTAGTCAGGTCTATTGGGACTATACTCAATTCGGACTAAATCCTTGTCTTCAGATTCAACATCTAATCCAAGAAAGGGTAAAGAATCAGAAATTTGTTTTTTTGTAACTTTGCCAACTAATTTTTGAAGACTGGAATAAGATAATTCAACTACTGGCATTTCGTAGCACTCCTTAACCAATTCAAATTATTATTGTAAAATTCCCTAACATCATCTAACTCATATTTTAGCATTGCAATTCTTTCAATACCACCACCCCAAGCCAAAACAGATTTTGATATACCAAGGGGTTTTGTTACTTCAGGTCTGAAAATTCCCATTCCAAACAATTCAATCCATTTTCCTAATCTTTCATTATACACCATAGTTTGTAGAGATGGTTCTGTATATGGAAAGAATGTTGGCCAAAATTTGATTTTTGTAATTCCTATTCGTTTGTAAAATTCTCGTTGAATTCCCATTAAATTTCTTAGAGTGGCATCTTTTCCAACTACAACACCCTCAATTTGATTAAATTCTACTAGATGCTTGTAACTAACTTTTTCATTTCTAAATACACGTCCCAATGAGAAAACCCTTGCCTCATCGGGTTTATTTTCTGCAAGATGTTTAATAGTAACACAAGTAGTATGAGTTCTCAAAACCATTTTGCGTGCCTCATTAATATCCCAATGATAACGCCAATTCTTTTTGTGAGATTCAGACACTTTTTTTATTTGTTCAGAATTTGCAATTTTTTTAGCAGACACACCATCAAGATAAAATGTATCCTGTAGTTCTCTTGCAGGATGGTCTTGTGGGGTAAATAATGCATCAAAATTCCAAAAACTAGATTGAGTCATATTCCCTATAATTTCTGAAAATCCTAAAGTGACAAAAATTTCACGTATTTCATCAATTGTGTCTTTTAAAGGATGAGTTCTTGCGACAAACACTTGGGGAACTTTGGCTTCAACATCTATTGCTCCCGAGGAATTTGAAATTTCTAATAATTTTGCCGAATCAGTCAGAGTTATTTCTTTAGTTGTAATAACATCCTCAATAATAAAATCAGGTCTTTTCAAAAGTCCTAATAGATCATTTTTATCAATTTCATTTAGAGGTATTTGGTTAGCACCTATTTGCTTGAGAGTTTTTTCACCAGGAAGTTCTGATGGCAAATTTTGAAGTGAGATTTCTTCAGAAGAAGTTTGAACCCAATTATTTTTTCTAGCTAATCCTATAGCAGGTCCAAAAATATATCCCAGCTCTTTTTGTAGTTCAGATAATTTTCTAGGTCCATCTTTTAGTAAATTTAGTAACCTTCTTTCAGGCAATCCTTTTTGAAAAGATTCAATTCCATTTTTACCTAAACTAATTATACTTGTTTTTGATTCATCTACAATTGCTAATTCTTTGAGTTTTAACCATTCAATTCCTCGTCGAATTTGATCTGGTGAAAGTTTAGTTGATTTTTCAAGTAGTTCAGGAGTTTGTTTTGGATTATCTTTTAGAGAACTGATAATTTTTTTTTCAATATCATGAAAAACTTGTGACAATAGCAGAAAGTTCGAAAAAGACTTTTTAAACCTTAACCTAAGTCAAATTGAATGTCAGCTGATGACTTTATTGTGACTCCTTGGCATGTTGAAGGAGATATTGACTATGATAAACTAATCAAGAAATTTGGGACTGAAAAAATTTCATCTGATTTACTAGGAAGAATCAGGAGTGTAGCGGGAGAGGATCATTTCATGCTCAGACGAGGTATTTTCTTCTCACATAGAGAAATGAACAGAATTTTGGATGACTATCAAAAGGGAATTAAATTTTTTCTATACACAGGAAGAGGACCTTCAGGTCATACTCATATTGGGCATCTAGTGCCATGGGTATTTTCAAAATGGCTTCAGGAAAAATTTGATGTTAACATGTATTTTCAGCTTACAGATGATGAGAAATTTTTTTCAAAACCCAATCTAACTTTAGAAGAGACGCATAAATTCGCTTATGAAAATGCTCTTGATTTTATTGCATTAGGTTTCAAACCAGATAAAACAAAAATCATCATCAATACTGAAAATATTCAAACACTTTATCCAATTGCAGCTCAAGTTGCAAAGAAAATTAATTTTTCTAATACAAAAGCAACATTTGGTTTTACAAATGAAACAAACATCGGAATGATTTTCTACACATCATTGCAATCAGCACCATGTTTCATTGAAGATAAACCAGTTTTGATTCCATTAGGAGTGGATCAAGATCCTCATTTTAGATTAACAAGAGATATTGCCCCAAAAATTGGAAAGCCAAAACCCGCATTAATTCACAACATAATGATTCCTGCATTAGAAGGTCCTGGAGGAAAAATGTCAGCTTCGGCAGATAATGGAACGATTTACACGACTGATGCACCAAATGTGGTAAAGAAAAAAATCAACAAACATGCATTTTCGGGAGGTCAACCAGATGTTGAACAGCATAGAAAGATTGGTGGAAATCCAGATATCGATGTTTCATATCAATACTTGAGAATATTTTTTGAACCAGATGATAATAAATTAAAATCAATTTATGAAGATTATAAATCTGGAAAATTACTCTCAGGAGAATTAAAGGCAATTTTAATTGAGAAAATTAATGGTTTTCTATTAGTTCATCAAGAGAAAAGGGAAAAAGCAAAAGACAAGATTCATGAATTTCTTTTGGAGAATAAATGAAAATCAACATTACATTTGATGACAAATATGAGGTTCAAAAATTTGCAAGTCTCATATTTATAAAAGAAGGAAAAGAGACATACATTACATCAATTCTGAATATCATAAAAAATGAATTGGTTATTTCATTGAAAGATAAATCAGCTCATAGTATTTTGTTCAAAAATGAGGAAAATGTGGAAAAATTTGCAGATTTTATTCAATCAGTACTTGATAAAGAACACAAAATAATTTCTACCAAAGTCAATGAATTCAATATAGAAATTATTAAGGAATAATCTTAGAACCAAATGCAGTATAGAGTGCTACTATACCAACCACTATAATCAAAGAAATTCCCAGTGCTTTAAAATCGCCATTCATGGTATTATTCTAAAATAATTATAATTAAAGTGTTAATAAATTATCAAGAATGATTTTAGGATCATCTAGGAAAATATCTACTTTTTTTAGGTTTAGGTTTTGAAGAATATTCTTTTGGTTTAGATACAGGTTGCCTTATTTCGTTACAGTTTAAGCATAGAACTCTAAGTTCCTTCTTAGCAAGATCAGGTTCAGAAATATATTTTCCCCATGAAGACGCAGCACCACCACGTCCAAGACTGTCTGAAGTATCATCAAATATGTGGCTAATTCCTAAAGCTCTTTCATCTTTAAATCCACAACTAGAGCAGGTTTTGCCACCCAAAATTTCAAATAATTTTTCTTTTAGAGTAGCATAGAATTTTTCTGAACCACCAGAATAGAAACTCTCTTGTTTTTTTAAAAATTTATCACCTTTTGATTTTTTAGATCTGGAATCAGTTCTAAATGATTCTTGAGCTTTAGAAGATCTTGAATATCTATCATTTCCTGAATCTTGTGGTTTGTTTTGTCTGAAACAGTCATTACAGTAAACAGGTTTGTCAGTTCTTGGTACAAATGGAACTTGGCATTGAGTTCCACAATCCGCACATGTTACAGTGGTAGATTCTCCTTGATTATCATCTCTGGAATATCTATCATCTCTGGAATATCTTGAACTTCTATCATCTCTGGAATATCTTGAACTTCTATCATCTCTGGAATATCTTGAACTTCTATCATCTCTGGAATATCTTGAACTTCTATCATCTCTGGAATATCTTGAACTTCTATCATCTCTGGAATATCTTGAATTTCCTGAATCTTGTGGTTTGTTTTGTCTGAAACAGTCATTACAGTAAACAGGTTTGTCAGTTCTTGGTACAAATGGAACTTGGCATTGAGTTCCACAATCCGCACATGTTACAGTGGTAGATTCTCCTTGATTATCATCTCTGGAATATCTATCTTTACTAGAGTTTCTAAAAGAACGATATGGCCCATTGTCTCTTTTTGAAGTTCGCGAATTTTTTTTATCTGAATACTTTGATTTGTAAAGTTCCATTATATACTAAAGTAATGTTACTTGATTATAGATACTTACGGATTAAATTTGTGCCTAAAATAAAAAATCACTTCATACTAGGGATTTATCCATTTCAGTAGACATTATTTCTTGAACTTTAAGAAAATAGAGTTTTGTAGAATAAGGCATTTCATTTAAATTATTGTCAACTGCAATCATGAAATATCTAACTGCACGTTTTGATATATCTAAATTAAATTTCATTGAAAGAATAGGATCTTGATGTACTTTGATTTTATCCTGAAGCCATGGAGGGGCCATCTCAATTGTTTCTTTGATAATTTTATCATACCAATATGAGAGATTTTGTGGATGCAGTCCCTGTTTAAGATTTGATACATCAGTATCAATTTTTTTCATCATGTGGTTGATGATGGCCATGAGGCTCAATCCAATAATTTTGTTTTATTACGATTACTCAAAGTTAGACAAGCTACTTGTCAATTGAAAGCGAGTTTCCCTCAATGTCAATTTCAGAGTTTTTTATTCGAGTAGTAGAGATTCTTTTTCCGTCTTTTGCCAAAAACATAGGAACCGTAATAATT
Source organism: Nitrosopumilus ureiphilus (assembly GCF_013407185.1). Taxonomy (NCBI): domain Archaea; kingdom Thermoproteati; phylum Nitrososphaerota; class Nitrososphaeria; order Nitrosopumilales; family Nitrosopumilaceae; genus Nitrosopumilus; species Nitrosopumilus ureiphilus. The sequence goes on from NZ_CP026995.1 coordinate 1,895,705, forward strand.
TGAACAGGTGGAAGATTCTTTTCTGCCCTTAATTTATTTAAAATATTTCCTTGATTGCTAGTTTCATCACTAACAACTAATGCTTGAACTTTTTTTTCTAAAACTGCAGGTCCAAAATCATTATTCAGTTTACTAATTTGAAAAGAGTTACTCGGATATTTTTTTAAAAGTATGGTGGTCAAATTTTCAAGTCGTTTTTCATATTTGTGAAGTGGGAGCTTTCCCTTTTTTTCAGCAAGTTCATCACTAGTTAATCCAATAATCACTTTATCTGAAATATCAAATGCGTTTGAAAGTAGCGTTAAATGTCCTTTATGTATAATATCGAAAGTTCCACCCATTGCAACAAGAGAAAATTTAGACATGCATATGTGTGAACTACCACTCGCCAAAGCATCGTGGCTTTCTGCTTCATCGAGCCTCAAAGTTGCTTTCGCAGACGTTTGTGGTTGTGGCTCTCGCATCCCTTGGTCGGGGATTGTCTTTTCAGACTCAGGCGTTTGTATTTTGATGATTCCCACAGTTCCTATGGTATCATATGTCATTGGTTTTCTTACACGCATATTGTATTTGAATATTTGATTGTGTTTTGCTTTGAGTTGTGATGTGTTCGCTCTCATCCAACTCTAAAGGGTTTTGGGTTTTCCCGCTCACATTCCATCAACAATTCTTGCTGCGTTTAAACGGTAGAATACTTTTGATTATTCTAATTTAGTTTATCAGGATTAGAACAAATGGCCCCTGTTCTGATATTGGAATATTATTTCTATCCCAAACAAATGTTTCAATGAAAAATAATCCCTTTTTTTCTGGAATCCAATCTATTGATTGGGACTGAGGCCCATTTCCAATAAATCGTCCATCAAATTTTCCAATAAACTCAACATATGGGGGTTCTCCAGATTCTTTGATTTGCACATAGTATGTGTATGGAGTTTCAGCAGGAATTTGTTTGCCAGAAAATTCCACCAGAGTTTTACTTTCTATGTTTACAGTTGAGCCTAGTTTAATTTCAGAGAGACTGTTTCCATTTGTATCTTTTACAGAAACATTAGAAATTGAAACTAATTTTGTCATAGATTGAGGAGCAGGAATTTTTACATCAACAAAATTAGAATTAAAAATATTAGATTCTGCAAATAACAAAAATCCTACAGATCTAGGATCAATTTCTTCATTTATCTCAAAAGGTACTTCAGTGTTTGGCTCTACATTACCTAGTTCAATGGCAGAAACCCCAAGAATTCGTGGTGGCTCAAAACCATCATAAAATGCAAGGTAAACATTAGCATCAGTATTAGGAGCTCCTCCATTTTGGAGTACTCCTGAAAATCTTAAAGATGTATCCAAAAATATCTCACTTGAATAAACTGACAATCCCTTTTGTTTGTCTTCTGAAGGATCAAATCCCAAAAGAGAGACAGATGCCTGAGTTATGTTAGGGTCAGGAGTTTGAGAACGAATTGCATATGGAGATTTTCCATTTGCTGGAATTACTTTAAGTGTTGTATGACCTTGAATGACTTCCAAAGGAATAGGATCCAAATCATCATAAAATTTCACTTGAATTAGTACATTGGTTACAGAAGATAATGAATCATTGTTTTCAACTGCTCCAACAACAACAGTATAACCCTCTGAATCCTGATAAACAAAAGGAGTCTCACTAGTTAGAGATACAGAAAGAGTAGGTAATGTGTCAGATTTTTCTTCAGAGTAAGATTGGGATAAAGGAACTAAAAGTAAAATCAAAAACATACCCAAAACAAGTTTTTGCATCAAATGTCTTTGCTAAAAGAGATTAATTTCATTTAACATAACATATAGTGAACAAGAAAGGTAACATCGGTTCACCTAGTTGACACTAAAAATAGAAGAATAAAAAGAGATTAAAAAATAGATGTAATTTTATTTTCTCTTTGCGGTAATTGCTAACCAGTAAATCAAACCTGGAGTCAAACCGACAATGAGTGGAATAAATACCGGCCATGCGTCTGCTGCACTTGTCATAAGAAAAAACGGAAACTTATCCTATTTAAATCCATCCAGCAGTCTGAAATTCAGCATAGATCGGATTAGTAAAAAGTGGACCGGACGGAATTTGAATCCGTGACCCCCCGCGTGCAAGGCGGGTATACTACCAGGCTATACTACCGGCCCACATGAAGATTGGATATCGTGTGGATTTTAATTGTTGTCTTCTTGGCAAGAATTTTATTTGAAAACAAGGTTGTTTCTTTATGGTACTTTTAGAGTCTCAAGTCAAACTAAAAACAGGAAGTATTGCACCAGATTTTGAATTATTGGGAATTGATGATAAAAAACATTCACTATCTGATTATAGTAATTACAAAGGAATTTTGGTAATTTTCATGTGTAATCATTGCCCATATGTTAAAGCCAAGGTTGATGCATTAAATGAGTTATATGAAAAATTTGGAAATGAAATTGCAATAATAGGAATTAACAGTAATGACTCTACAGACTATCCAGAAGATAGTTTTGAAGCAATGAAAAAGACAGCAAAAGAAAAAGGATTCAAGTTTGATTATCTAGTAGATGAAACACAAGAAGTTGCCAAGAAGTATGGTGCAATGTGTACTCCAGATCCCTTCCTATTCAATAGTCAAAAACAATTGGTTTTTCATGGAAGAATCGACAACGCTATGAAACCCGATGATGCCGCTACTGAAAAGACAATGATCAACAATATGCAAAAATTATTGTCTGGTGAAAAAATTGAAAAAGATTTTGACCCATCAATTGGCTGTTCAATCAAGTGGAAAGAAAATTAAACTTAAATGAGTCCTGCCTAGAGATTTGTTCGTGGGCTCGTAGCTCAGCTTGGCTGGAGCGTTCGACTGATAATCGAAAGGTCATGTGTTCGAATCACATCGGGCCCATTTTTCATCATTTTAGATTTTCAGAAATTGTTTTGGACCATTGTAATATATCATCTAGTTGATCAGATAGTAGATCAGAATTAATTTTTGATTTTTTAGGTGTTTTACCACAAAGTACCAATTTCATATTTTTTCCAGATTTTTCTTTACTGGGATTAATAGAATTCGCAAAAAAGTTTAACCCTTCATTAGAATGAGAGAATATTATCACTAATAAAATTCCGGGTTTTTGTTTCCAGATTTTTCCAACCAATTTTTGAAAATCTAGATCAAATAAGACATCAATTGCTGAAGACATATCACCAAGATGAGAGACCTTCCAGCCATTGGAATGATATGCTGCAGACGCAGCTTCAGAAATCAGGACACTTTGTGAATCAGCTGCAATTATCACTACATTCTTTTTTGGATCAGATACGACCTGAATTTGATTGAATATTTGAAATGATTTTGAAATTGTAGTTTTTAAGAGATTAAGTTCTGAAGCTCCAATTTTTCCTGCATCATACAAATTTTGCACATAGTCAACAGCAGGAAAAATTATTTCAAGAATTAAACGATTAGGGGTTGCTCCAGAATGCAAACAATTTCGAATTAGAGAATGAGCTTGTCCATCTGTACCTTTTACTAAATATTCAAGATAGGTAGGGGCTACTTTGAAATAATCATCAGGGAAGTTGAAAGATTCTTGGCCTGGTTCTAAAAACCACAAAGTGACATTTCCAATATTTTTTTGTCGGAGTAATCCCTCAGCTGCAAAAACTTTGAGATATTTAGACATTGTAATTCTATTGATACCAACTTTTTTAGAAATCTCCATTCCAGACATTCCAGTATCAGAATCTTCTAAAGATGAAATCAGTTTTTCTCTAATTGATTCTGTGGAATAACCTCTGCCCATGATGTTTTTGCATGATGGTATTGTATAAAGACTAATTTTCATTTACATGTGAGGCTATTTTTAAAATAAAACATTAAATACTAAGTACTTTATTGTACGGTAAGGAAAAGTAAATTGCCAAAAGCAGGATTCAAATCAATTACAGTTTCAGAAACAGTTTATGATAAATTCCATCAAGTTTATCAAAACAGCAAAGACGACCTTACAATGAAAGGGGTCAATAGTTTTTCAGGCTATGTAACTTACATGCTTGAGGAGATGATGCAGAAAGATAAAACTTTTGCAAGATATGCTCCCAAGATTGAAAAAATTTCTGTTGATGATGATCGTGTCATTCTAAAAGATAATATTAAAAATAGAATCGCAGAAGTTGCAGTTCAAAAAGGGGAGTTGTTCTGTCAATTATGTGATGAAAAAGATTGTGTACATGTTGGGTTTGTTTTCTCACTGCCAGATGTGTATGAAGTCCTTAACTCTAGAGGAATAAAACATCCAAAATAGAAAAGTGGAGGAGGTGGGATTTGAACCCACGAACTCCTGAGAGACAGGATCACCCATTATTTGATCTTAAGTCCTGCATGTCCAAAAACACAAAGTGCTTACTTTGGCCAGGCTTGATTACTCCTCCAAAAGTGTAGAAATCTGTGTGAAATTTAACAGTTTAGAAGAATATTGGTCAGAATGAAGAATTATAAGGATTTTCTACAGAGAATTTTTGTGCTTCGATAGCTCAGCCTGGTAGAGCGTTACATTGGTAATGTAAAGGTCGCGGGTTCAGATCCCGTTCGAAGCTTCTAATAATTTTTTATCAATAATTCAAAGTGACCTGTTCTCTTTTTAGAGTTTGAATTAATTGAACGATTTGCCTTAATCTTGAATATTTTCCAAGGTTTGGTTGTAAACATATCTGCCACTTTTTGAGAGTTAGAATTCGATAAAAGAACGTTACATCCTTTTGAGTCTAATTTCATACAAAGTTCTACCAATCTGCTAAGATCATCATATGTGAAATCCTTGTTTGTATAGCTAGTGAAATTAGATGTATCACTCACTGGTTGATAGGGCGGATCAAAATATACAAGATCATCTCTTTTGGCATCTCTTAGAACGGCCTCAAAATCACGACATTTGATCGAGATTTTACTTGAACGTAAAATGCGACTAACTGAACAAAGATTTTCTTCGTTTACAATATTTGGATTGGTGTATTTTCCTAAAGGAACGTTGAATTTTCCTTTACTGTTTACACGGTATAATCCATTGAAACATGTTCTATTCAAAAAGATCAATCGGGATGTTTTTTCAATTTGGCTTCTAGGATTACTTTCTCGAATAGAGTAATAGTATTTCTTGGAATTTTTTTGATAGTGTTTTTCATGATTTTTTAGGGAATTTATTAGATCATCTATTTTATCGCGAATTGTTGTATAGGATAAAACTAAATCAGAATTAAGATCAGAAATGCTACATTTTTGATCATTTCGTTCAGTTAACATATTGAACAATAATGCACCTCCTCCAAGAAATGGCTCAAAATAAGTACCAAAAGTTTTTGGTAAATTTTCATTTAGGATTGGTATTAGTTGACGTTTTCCACCAGCCCATTTTACAAATGGTTTTGGTGTAACTAGAATCTGATCATATTGCTGTTTCAATAGTTATTATCACAAGATTACATATTGTCAAAATAGACAATAAAAGATCACAAGCTGTGCAATATTTTTTAATCAAGTTTTCAGAAATTTAGAGATTACTCTAAGGAAATATAATAAAATGAAAAGGAAAAGGTTGGATTTAGTCCCACTTTGACCAAGCGGCCATCCATCTGTATGTCCAAGTGTTCAGTTTGCAACCTAATGCTGCAAAAGTACATGCCAATACTGCACCCGCACCTGCACCTAAAGCCACTGGGCTGTTATAGAACTTTCCAACTTGAGGTTCTATTGGTGTCATGTATGGTGGCAATGTTGGTCTTGGATATTTGAATGCCGTTTCTAGTGGGTCTGCAACTGTTATCAGGTTTACCATATTGAATAATGGTAATGACATTCCTACCAGTACGCCGCCAAACAGTATCAAGGAGTGCTTGTTCTTCTTTGTTGCCCAGTATACCAAGTCCAACAGCATTGCTGATGGTAACCAAACTGGAACTACAATGAAGTCATATGGATATCCTAGCGAAAACCATGCGGCTTTTGCTACCCATGTGTATACTGTCATAATTAGAGCGTAGTACGTTGCTGTGCCTGGAACGCCTGTAAATGTTAGGTAATATGTTGCACCCACAATTAGCATCAACGTTTGCGATATTGAAAATACCGTGTACGAAGTCCAAGCCCAGTCAGTGTAGAAGATGTAGTCTCCTGCATTAATTGTTAACAGTGTTGAGTTAACTGCAACTACTACTATGAATAAGTAGTGTGTACATCGTCTTAACCAGACCATATGAAGTCAAAGAAACGGTCAGTATATAAAATTTTAGAGTGTGCAGAAGATCGTCGTTTTTGACTTGGTTAAAACAGTAAAAAACGCAACGTAGGTCATTGAATTAAACTAAAATGAAAAAGAAGTGTAATGAAGGGTTTCCTTCTGATTACCAACCAACGAATAGTGATACGAATAGTACGAATGCGGCTGCACCTGCAACACTAGCACCAACTATACCATTACTATTTTTGTTGGAACCTTCTTCCATGACTTTAACACAGAAGATGTAACCTATTGCCTCAATGATTGTAAGGACGATGAATGCAAAGTGACCACTTGCTGTTGGATATGCCCATGGATAATAGAAGTATCCAGCCGCAGTACCACCAAAAGTAGCTAATATTGCTGCCCAGAATGAAATTGTTATCATACCAGTCATGTTTTCAACGCGTCTGCCAATCATTCGTTCTATATCGGCACTTGATGATCCACCAGTGCCGCCAGAACCGAATCCTTTAGGAAGAGTCATTCTGGAATTATTCTAATTCAGATTCTTTTAAGTCTTTCTTAAACTGGAAGGTTAGTACGATCCACGTCTTTTTTTAAAAATAATAAAAGAGAAAAAAGTGTGCTTTTGCACAATTTGTCTATGGAATTGATCTGCTGTACAATTTGCCTTCTAAGGCCATCTTGTACATCTCTGCAACATATGGGTTCTCTCCTGGAGTTTCTGCACCTAATTCTACGAGTCTAGCATATACTCTGACTACGTATGCAAGTGCGCCCATGAATGCAACTACTACACCCATGTTAAACATCCAGTGGTTTGGAACCGCAAATATTTCTTCTACAAACCAGAAGTGCCACATCTCATTGACCCCAATTGTAAACATAGTTGCAAGGTAACCAAGAATGGTCATCTTCAAACCTGTGTTCATTGAATTATTAGGACCTCTAAGAACTGGAACTTTTCTATCATAGATTGCTGCTGCTCCCCATCCAAGTGGTAATGTGATGAAGTGGGAATACAACCACCAGTGTGCTGGTGTAAATGCACTATCTCTGATAGAAGTCTGATGTAGAGAACCATCAACGAAGTTGTCTACTTCGACTGATGCTGCAGTGGATCCCATAGCAATAACGATGAGCCAGATTTTTTTAAGTCTCTGAATCTCAACTTCTTTTGGGATTAATGCGGGCATCTGTGCCATGACATTAGTGATGTGAATTCAGAATATAAAGTAAGAGTTTGAAGAGGATGAATTTTTATCAAATTATTTACAAATTATTTACAAAATTAACAAAATTTCAGTCATTTTTGAATAATAATATAAAATTATTTTAAGATTTTTTTACCATTTTCATTGTATAACATCAATGATTAACATATATTCAAACATCGATCCTCGTGATTAAGGTAAAACATATAACGATGTGTATTATTTCCTCAATATTAGGGATAACTATGGTCGAAAAAAGAATTTTCGTATTTGGACTAGCTGTAGTACTTGCACTAGGAACATTAGGTTTCAACTGGGTTGAATCCGTCATTCCAACTGCAGATGCACACGGTGTTCAAGCACAACTCCAGAGTCGTTTCATCAGAATTGAGGATGAAACCTTTAACAGACAATCCTTACAAACTGGCGAAACCTTGACAGTTCAAGGAACATTAGTCAGTCTTGTAGAAAGAGACCTAAGAGGATGGCTCTCAATATTCACAGAGTCAACCAACGCAGGTAACAGATGGGAGATGTTAGCAAGAGATCCACCAGGAAACGTCTTTGACATTCCAGGTAACGCTGTCGTCGATTATTCACTATCTGCAAAAGCACTTGAAGCAGGGGTATATCACGTACACACCCAACTCAATGTAGCAAAAGTTGGTCCAGGACTGGGTCCAGGTCAAACAGTAGTCGTTGAAGGAGAACCAATTATCAAACCAATCCCATATACTAACATCGCATATCAATCAATTATGATAGGTGTTGGATATGTCATTACGTTTGCAACACGACCCTGGCAAGTAATCTAAACAACCCAACCTTTTCCTTTTCATTTTTAATTAGTCATTACGAATAGTATAATTATTTTAAATCAAGTTTTATGTTCTAGAAAAAAGTATTGAAAACATGTTAAGTTTTAAGATAATCAAATTAGATATTTTTCAAAGTTATTTTTTTGGAGAAGTTGAATTTCGTTCTGACATATTCAAAGTCAACATACAAAATCAGAGAAGAGGCAAAGTTCTCAAATTACCTTTTGAAATAAAATCAAAAAATGAGAAAGTTATTGTCAGAATGACAGGACCTGATGATTTGTTTGTGGAAGATTATCTCCCTTACAGAGGAGAATCAGAATGGTTAGAAATTGACTCAGACGAAATAACGTATTTTCTTGCAGACCATCAAGACCAATTTGATACAATTGAGATTATGTTGGAATAAGAGAAAGGACTTTAAGGAAACTATCTGAATTCATCACTATGATATGGCCTGGTACCAGTGATCCGTACAAGAGGAAAAAAACCTTCAAATTTCTTGCAATTACTGCAGGGATAGGAATAGTCGCTGTAATGTTTACCTTGTTAGTGGTAAATCCATTCATTGCTGGACAACCACGAAGTGCTTGTATTAATGATATAGACACAAATTGGAAAATTCAATTTACTGTAGAAATAATTGTAGATAATCTCAAAGTCCCGATTCCCGCAAATGTTGGAATTACAGATGAATGCCAAAGAGCAATTTACACACTAAGTGATGACGGCACAGTTTATGCAGAATGGACTGAAGATCCGGAATTCGAAATTGGTCATTTTATGTGGATTTTCAAAATTCCTCTCAAAGACATGGATCAAACAAAATCGTCTATTTACGTCAACGATAAAGAATCACCCCATTTCTCCCATCATCCTTTACAAGATGGGCTTCACTACAAAATAGTACTTACCTCAAAGGATTATGATTCATCTAAAGACAAAGACTTCCTTCCAGAACTGAAAACTAGTGATTGAAGACTTTGTTCCATAATTAGAAAAACATCCAATTAAAGAACTCTGAAAAATTTGAATTTTTTAAAACACCATAGTTTTCACTAAAAGATATTAAAAATAATGAAAAGAAGAAAGGAAGTAATTTTACCAGTATTTACCGTTGTCTGGAATCAGACCAATGCCTTCTCTTTCAAAGTGTCTGTCCAACTCATCGACCCATCTCTCACGGTTGTCTTTGTAAGCCCATCCGTGTACACGCAACCAGAATGAGATAATTCCAAGAAGGAATATTGTGAACATCATGGTTCCGAAGATGTAAATCATTACATCATAGAATAATGGATCATAGTTTGGTCCCAGTTGTCCTGTAATTGATGACAGGATGCTTAGGAAAGTTCCTACGATAGGAGTCATGATAATTTGGCTCTATTTGTACGATATATACATTTCTTTTATTATCAGAAAGTACGAGATCAGTATCCACTAAGAGATAGATAATAAAATAAGAGAAAAGTGAGGTTTGATTATCCTCTGCCCATTGCTGCGTATTTGCCAGATCTTCCTCTAATGAAGAATGCTCCTGCAATACCACCGAACACTGCACCTGCAATAACTGAGGCACCAACTACACCACTTGCATCAAGATATGGAGTTCCTGAGCCAGAGGCGGGGTTTGCTTCAGCAGCTTCAATTCTTCTTCTTTGAATTTCAAGTGCTTCCTCTAAGGTGTACGATCCGGTTTCTCCTTCACTACCAACGTTACCCATGTATTGTGCAAATGCTATTGCATCTTCTGCATAGAGTCCTATAGTGAAGACAGCAACTAAGGATGCTGCTAATAGTATTTTTGTATTCATACCGTTTACCTGCTCGTTTTGAAGCCAGTGAGTTATTTAACTTTTATTCTAAACCCCAAATTTCGATATAATGTACGAGATCAGTATAAGTAACGTTTAATTCTGTACTTTAATCAGCCAAATCATGGGACGAATGCATACACATAGACATGGAAAGTCACATTCTATTAGACCAGCTACATTACGTGCACCCTCATGGATTTCACAAAGTCCTAAAGAAATTGAAGAATTAGTTGTAAAGTACTCCAAAGATGGTTTAACCCCAAGTCAGATTGGAATTAAATTAAGAGATCAACATTCAATTCCCCTAATCAAACCAATTACCAAAAAAAGTATGGGTGAAATTCTTGAAGAAAATGATTTGAAACCAGAAATGCCAGAAGATCTTGAAAACATGGTCAAAAAAGCAGTGGGTCTTCAAAAGCATCTGAAGGAAAACAAAGGTGACAATAGAAATGTGAGATCTTTGGAATTAATCGAAGCCAAAGTCCACAGATTATCTGTTTACTACAAAAGAATTGAAAGAATTCCTAAAACCTGGAAATATAAATCCGTGGTTGCTCAATTAGAATAATGACAAAATCACTTGATGAGTCACTTTCATATTTCAAAGATAAAATTTTAGATTGCATTAAATCAAAAAAATCAATTTTTGTAACGACCCATATTGATTGTGATGGACTTACGTCTGGAAGTATTATTACCAAAGCTCTAATCAGGGCAGGTGCAAATTGTACTGTTAGAACATCAAAAGAATTTAGTAAAAATGTAGTAGAGTCTTTCAAAACAGATTCTAGGGATTTTCATATAGTTACAGATCTAGGAGGAGGTTTTGCAAGCGAACTTGATTCAACTCTAGGAGATAATTGGATTGTATTAGATCATCATCAAATTCCAGATAAAGAGATTGATAATCAAAATGTCATAAATGCCTGGAAATATGGAATTGATGGAGGAGTTGAGGTTTGTGCAGGAGGAATGACATATCTTGCATCAATGGCACTTGATGAAAAAAATTCAGACTTGTCTGCCATTGCAATTGTTTCGGCATTAGGAGACAGACAAGATCAGGGAGAAAGGAAATCATTTACTGGAAAAAATTTCGAGATTGCAAATACTGCAAAAGAACAAGGTTTGGTAGACATTGATCTAGATTTATTATTAGTGGGAAGAGAAACTAGACCTCTTCCAGATGCACTTGCATTTACTTCACAGCCATTTATAGAAGGTCTGACTTGGAATAGAGATGCATGTCTTTCTCTTCTAAATTCATCAGGAATTAAGCTAAAGGAAGAAGGAAGATGGAGAGTTCCAGCAGAGTTAAACGAGGAAGAAAAAAGACAGGTAATCGAATCAATTACTAAATTCACATCAGGCAAAAATGCTACTGAGATAATGTCAGAACTTATTGGATATACCTATACATTTCCAAGAGAAGATAACAGAAGCTTCCTACGTGATGGAAGAGAATTTTCAACCATGTTAAATTCCTGTGGAAGAATTAATCGTTCAGGTGTTGGAATGGCAGTATGTATGGGAGACAGAAACAAGATACTAAGAGAGGGGGAAACCATACTAAGAGATTATAGAAAAATGATCAGAGAATACATGAGCATATTATCAAATGAAAGATGGCGAATTTCGGAAAGTGAAACCTGCATCATGGTAAATGGGGAAGACATAGTACCAGAAACAATGACTGGAACTATATCATCATTAATTGCAGGTTCTCCCAAAAATTCAGGAAAAATCGTAATTTTGAGAACAAAGGGAGAAGAAAACACAATAAAGTTCTCTTCAAGAAAATCTTTTGGTTGTAATTCAGACATCAATCTCAGCGAAATAATGAGGGCAGGAGCTGAGAAATTTGACGGTATTGGTGGAGGGCACAATGCAGCAGCAGGAGCAAAAATAACTAAAGACAAATTGGACGAATTTCTCAATTATTTAGAAGTAAATGTCGTTAACGTGTCAAGTACAAGTAGTTCTCAATAATATATCAAAAGAAAAAGCCAAGACCGTCAAAAAAGCACTAGAACCGGACAATGTAAATTTTCCAGAAGGATTGAGTCTTTATGTTGAAAATATTGATAACAAGCTAGTTTTTAATTTTGAAAGTAAGAAGAACATGAAACATCTTATTGGAACGATTGATGAAGTATTGGAACATATCCAAGTAGCCTTAAAGGTGATTGAGTGATGCTAGATCCAAAATTAATCAAAGAAAATCCACAGATTATTCAAGATATGCTCAAAGCAAGATCAGTAGAATTTGATTTAGACGGATTAATAGAAGCTGATCAAAAAAGACGTGAATTTATCATTAAAACAGATGAATTGAGAAAAAAGAAAAATCAAGTAGCACTAGAGATTCCACAGAAAAAGAAGAAAGGAGAAGACACATCATCAATTTTAGAAGAGATGAAGAATGTTTCAGCTAAACTTTCAGAATTAGAATTAGAACAAGAAAACATTGAAAAATCATATTTGAAATTAGCACTAACAATTCCAAATCTTGTTCACAAATCAGTTCCCGTAGGAGTAGATGAAAGTTCCAACATCGAAATTAGAAGATGGGGAAATATACCAAATTTTGATTTTAAAATAAATGATCACATCGATATTTCTGAAAATTTAGACTTGGTGGATCTGGAAAGAGCCGCAAAGGTAGCAGGTGCCAGATTCTACTATCTAAAAAATGACCTTGTAAGACTAAATCAATCATTAATTCATTATGGATTGGATTTCCTTGCAAAAAAAGAATATTCCCTAGTTCAACCACCCTACATGATTAATCGGGAATCAATGGAAGGAGCAGTAATAGCAGATGATTTTGAAGAAGTCATTTACAAAGTTGAGGAGGAGGATCTCTACATGATTGGTACATCTGAGCATGCAATGGCTGCAATGCATTCTAAAGAAATCATCGAGGGAAAAGATTTGCCTTTAAGATATGCAGGAGTCAGTCCATGTTTTAGAAAAGAAGCAGGAGCACATGGAAGAGATCAGAAAGGAATTTTCAGAGTACACCAATTTGACAAAATTGAACAATTTGTATTTTCTAGACCAGAAGATTCTTGGAATGAGCATGAAAAAATGATATCAGTTGCTGAAGAATTTTATCAGAGTTTGGAAATTCCGTACAGAGTAATGCTACTGTCAACTGGAGACATGGGAAAAGTTTCGGCAAAAACATACGATATTGAAGCATGGATGTCAGGACAAAATGCCTACAGAGAGATAGTATCTTGTTCAAATTGTTTGGATTATCAGGCAAGAAGACTGAAGATAAGATTTAGAGATAAAACAAATGAAGATACTCAATACCTGCATACACTCAACAGTACTTTGATTGCCACAACTAGAATTTTGGTAGCATTAATGGAGAATGGTCAAACAAAAGATGGACACATCAAAATTCCTCATGTTTTACAGAGTTACATGGGAAATCAGAAAGAGATCTAGTGACATACCCTTATATTTTGGGTTCAAAGGTCGATAATAATTGGCACGTAGAAAGGGTCGAGTAAAGGACAAGTGGAGAGAGAAACGCTGGGTCACAGTTAATGCTCCAGATTCATTTAACAATGTACCAATTGCTTATGTCCCAATAACTGATGATGAAAATGCATCAGGTAGGGTTTTAGAAGTCACACTTTACGACATTCTAAAAGGAGATCCTTCGCAGCATCAATACAAAATCTATTTCCAAATTGACAAGGTTGATGGCGATAAGGCAACAACAATCTTCAAGAGATTCGAATATTCAAAGGAATTTTTGCGCAGTTTAGTTAGACGTGGTTCATCAAAAATCAATTTCATCATAGATATCAAAACTAAAGACGGATACATCTTTAGAATCAAAGTAATTGCTCTAACACATAGACAACTAAATACATCCAGAAAACATGCTCTAAGATTAATTGCAAGAGATGTAATCAATAAAACAGTCCCAGAGATGACAATTGAGCAGTTTGTTCAAGCAACTTGTTATAGTAAGATCAATTCAGATATCATGGCAGCATTCAAGAAAGTTATCAGAGTAAGACATGTTGGTCTTGAGAAAGTAAAACTCATCAGAACTGCAGATAAAGAAACAGTGTTACTTGAAGCATAAGTGACGTAAGTTATTCTTTTACAATCATGATTGATAAGATTGAAGTTACAATTGATGTAATTGTTCATGCAACAGAAGATATTTCAAAGATCTTCCAATCATTTGAGGACTTACTAGGACTAAAAAAAGAAGAGTTTACAGTTCATGAAACTACAGGATATTTTGAAAATCCAATTATCATGTTAAATGTAAAAATTGTAAAAAAACAGGCTGGAAAGTTTATGAAGAAACTTTTAGAATTGCTCTCCAATCAACAAATCAGCGAGTTAATTGAAGAGATTGAAGAAAGAACAGTAGATTCCAGATTCCATATGAGACTAGATAAACAAGAACTAATCAATGGAAATCTCATTATTAGAGAAAAAGACACAATAAAAATAAGAATTCACACACCAATTTACAACAAAAAAGATACTGTCAAAACATTTACAGAAATTTTTCAAATTGCCAACTAGATTAAATAGGAATAAGAGAACAATTCAATTTGGGAATGAGGAAATAACAGCCGCTCCAGTCTGAGCTAAAGCTATGAAGACGCCGCGACGAACCGACCCCATTTTAATCGATCAACAATCCAGGCACATGAGATTGACACATATCATCATGGTATTATTTTAAATACGGATAGACGAACCGGATTATCGTGGTAGATTACGACGTTATAGTTGCAGGAGGAGGTCTTGCAGGTACAATTACAGCACAAGCAATTTCTCACTATTCAAACCAAAATGCAAAAATTTTGGTCGTTGATAGAAATACAGAATTTTTACCAGGTCGAAAATCATTAGCTGGATGGGTATGTGGAGACGCATGCTCTAAAGAAGCAGTAGACTATATGTCAGATCGAATCAAGGTCAAATGGACTAGACCAGAAATCGAACATGATGTAAAAGGAGTCATGGCATTTTCACCAGACAGGGAAACTGCGATTCCGTTTGATGGTGCAGGATTCATGTTGAATCGTCAAAAGCTTCCTGAAATTCAAAATGAAAGATGCAGAAAGATGGGAATTGAATTTAAGTATGAAATAAATCTCACAGGTCTAGTTTACGATGGCCAACAAGTAGTGGGAGTTCAAGGAGTTGATAATAAAACCAAACAGCCTTTTAAGAAAATATCAAAAATCGTAATTGATGCAACAGGTGTAACATCTATGCTCAGAAATGGGCTTCAAAATTCTACTAAAGTAGAAAAGAGAATCGATAGACGAGATTTGGAATCAACAGGTAGATACATCATGTATTTTGATCAAGGACAAAAAGATCTTTCAGAATTTGATCCTAATTATTGTATTATTCATTTAGATCAAGACATTGCACCAGGAGGATATGGATGGGTATTTCCTAAAGCAGAAAACAAAGTCAATATTGGTTTAGGAGTAGAGAAATCACTCTTAGATAAAAGAAACAAGAGATTAGGTAAAAAAGATAATGTCGAGTCGTTAATGAAAGAATATCTTGCAAGAAATGTAGCTATTAAAAATCCAAGATTGTCCGAAGATCCTCAAGATATCAACAATAATTCCGGGGTTTTCCAGGTATCAGTTAGAAGACAAAATGATTGCATGGTTTCAGGCGGATATATGATGGTAGGAGATTCTGCATGGATGCCAAAACCAATTGATGCAGGAGGAATAGGACCTGCATTAATTGCCGGAACGATTTTAGGAAATAATGTAGCTCAAGCATTACAAGCAAATGATGTTTCAGAAGCTAATCTTTGGCAATACAATCTTGATTATATCAAAGAATATGGATACAAAACTGCAGGTCTCGAACTCTTTAGAAGACTAGTGCAACAAATGACTAATGAACAAATTAGTTATGGAATGAAACACTTTTTGGGAAATCTTGATGTTGAAGCAATTAGTAAAGGTGAGCATCCAGATTTTACAGGATTAGGAAAAATCGGAATGATCATAAGAGGTGCAATGAACAAGACAGTTGCAGATGGATTAAGATACACATCAAAACAAAATCAATGGTTAGTAGAGCATTACCATAATTATCCTAAAGATCCTGCAGGTTTTGATGAATGGAACAAAACATTACATCAAAGACTTGATGAAGCATTTACAAAAGTAGAAGCATTTGGAAAATAGATCTAATATTAAATATTGTTTAAATCAATGAAAACGTACTTTGGAAGAAGTTCAATATCTTGATTGGAATAATTCAACTCAGATTCTAAACAAAGCATTTGAAGCGGGTCTTTTTGTTCTAATTATTGGACCTAAAGGTACTGGAAAAACATCACTTGTCAGAGATTTTGCAAAAAACAATAATGGGAATCTACAATCAATCAATTTCAGCCTTAGAACTAGAGAGAGTCATCTGGTAGGCTCAAAAACGCTTACTGATGGAACTGTGACCTTTGATGAAGGAGTTTTGATAAAATCAATGAGAGAAGGAAATATGTTATACTTGGATGAGATTAACGCGGCTGAAGCAGATGTCTTACTCAGACTTGATGAAGCATTAGATGATAGACGACAAATTGTTTTAAAAGAATCAACTGGAGAGTTAATCAAGGCAAAAGAAAATTGGTTTGTGATTGCAACAATAAATCCATTAACTCATAGTGGAACAAAAGAACTACCACCTCAAATACTAAGCAGATTCCCAGTACGAATTAGATTAGAATATCCTCCAGAAAAGATAGAATTAGAAATTGTAAAAAAACATGTTTCTGGAGAACATGAATCAGAAATTATTCAAGCAATAAAATTAGCAAACATATTAAGACAAGCAGCTGCTGTTGAAGAATTATTTTACTCACCTAGCTTGAGAGAAACCATTGCTTTTGCAAAATTATTAGATAAAGGCATGTCTGCAAAAAAAGCAGCAAAATTTGTTTTTGGTAATGTTTACACACAATGGGGAAATATAGAATATCAGAAGGTAAGTGACATCATTACGTCGATGTTTGGTAATTAAATGCAAACAATTCAACTGCAAACAGAATCCATTGTAGAGATTGCCACTTTTCTTGTAAGAAGGTGGTCTGAAAAAGAAAATATGATTGTTGAAATTTCAGACAAGGTTGAAACAAAAACAAGATTAAATGAAAATAAAGTAATCTTAACACCGCTAGAAAAAAGAATTGGAAATGATTTTCAGAAATACCGTCAATTTAGGACATCATTATGGTATGAAGCAATGAGAGTGAAATTTTGTAAAAAAATTCTCAGTAATGATCATGCATTTGGATTTATTCTCAATACATTGGAAACACAAAGAGTAGAAAGGCTAGGTAGAGAAATTTGGAAAGGAATGGATGATGAAATCATCTTTAATTATACATACATGCTTGTTGCAAGGCCACAACTACATACAGTTTATGGAAAAGCAAGGGTTGTAGAAGCATTTTATCAGTATTTCATGTTTGGTATAATTAAAGGAGAAATTCAGTCAAGCCAATTTGAACAAATTAAAAAGGCAACAGCATTTGCAAAAAAAATAGTCAATAAAGCAATAGATGAAAATTATGAAACTGAATGGCTTGAAGAAAATGTAAGTGAAATAATTAAAATTCTAGAAATTGATTCACTTTTAACAATACCTGTGTCCTTACCTTTTATGAAAGCAGGGATGGCACTATCTGAACAAGAATTACTAAAAGTTCTAAAGATAATTTCAAAAAATAAAGAAGGTGATTTTGGTTCAATAGATCCTGCGGCTATAATGAGGGGAGAGAATGTTTATGATGAATACAAAGTATTACTAGATGAAAATAAAAAAACAGAGAACAAAGGATTGAATCCAGAAGCAATAGGAGTTCAAGTTCCTTCTACAAAAAATGTTGATGAAACAATAATTTATGATATGAGTTTGATAAACGGATTAAAAATGAAATTTAAAGAATGGAAAACAGGTTGGAAAGAGCAACATCTAAGAACTGGAGATGAGTTTGATGAGGAAAATTACATTGAAGGTAACGAACCATTCTTTACAGATGTAAAAAAATCTATAAAAACTAAAATTGTGATCTTGTTAGATCATTCTTCAAGTATTGCATCAGATTCCATAGAATATAAAAAAGCAACGCTTGCTCTTTGTGAAGTTTTATCTTATCTTAAAGTAAAATTTGCAGTATATGCATTTAGTACAGAAAATAGATCAGTGGTTTGTTGGTCCGTAAAACCAGATAATGTAAAATGGAATAGCATTACTGCAAAACGATTAGCTCAGATTGTAGCCAATGGCTCTACACCACTAGCAGAAGTATACGATAAGATGTTTCCAATTTTACAATCAAAAAGACCAGATATTTTTTTGACATTGACAGATGGAGAACCTTCAGATCCTGATGCAGTAAGAATAATGATCAAATCATTCAAAGGATTAGGCATCAATATGGTATCTTTGGGTCTTGGCCCAAATACCGTAAGAGCAACCACCATTGCAAATAATCTAAAACATTTAGGTTATGAAAAAACTATGGCCGTAAGTAGATTAAAAGACATTCCAAGTAAGGTAATTAGCATTTTAGATGTGTGAACTACCACTCGCTAAAGCATCGTGGCTTCTTCCTGCTTCATCGAGCATCAAAGTTGCTTTCGCAGACGTTTGTGGTTGTGGCTCTCCCAACCCTGTGTCGGGGTCTATCTTTTCAGATTCAGGCGTTTGTATTTTGATGGTTTCCACAGTTCCTGCGATACCATATGTCATTGGTTTTCTTACACGCATATTGTATTTGAATATTTCATTGTGTTTTGTTTTGAGTTGTGGTGTGTTCGCTTTCATCCCAACCCTAAAGGGTTTGGGTTTTCCCGCTCACATTCTAAAATCAAAAATTCAATTCACACTATTTTTCTTATGAGATATTTTATATGAGATTACAAATGATGAAGATTTAGAGGGATAAAGATGGATAAAAATCAAAGTAACAATATGCTATTGCAAAAATTTGAAGATGAAATATGGAATAAAATACCTCATCTAGAAGAAAATAAAATAGTAAATCCAACACCACTAGTTGATCTAACAGAAGATCTGAAAGAATGTGCTAAAAGCATTTACAAATTAGATCTTGGCGATAAAGATTTGAAAATTTATGGAAAGTTTGATTCAACATTACTTAGCGGTTCAATCAAAGTCAGAGCTGCTGCTCATATCATTCATGACGCAATTGTTTCTGGAAAATTAAAAGAAAATCAAACAGTGATTGAAGCTACTTCAGGAAACTTTGGAATAGCACTTGGACAATTATCAAAAATAGGAGTAAATGTAGTTGCACTTGTATCTAGAAAATTACAAGAAGGAGTCTTTAAAGAATTAAGAAACGAGAACATTCGAATTATGGATTTGGATATGGATATTTGTCCAGCACCAGGAATGGAGAATAAAGCAGATGAGTTAGCTGCAAAAGCAACTGCAGCAAATATTCGATCACAGTTATCAGATCTTGGATTTGATCCTGAAATTTTTGATAATAATATTCAAGAGATAGAAACATTATTAGCTAAACAAGACGTCATAAATTTAGCAAGAGTTCTTGCAAAAATTTATGATTTATTCTGTCCAAAACAATATGACAATGAATTGAATATAGAAATTCATAGAACTGTGACTGCTGTAGAGATTGATCAACAATTACATGAAAATGGAGACTCGTTGAAAGATTATCAGATAGTTTGTTCATTTGGTACTGGTGGAACTTCTGGAGGATTGAGTCAACATATGGCTGAAAAATATGATAAAAAATCAGTACATGTTGTTTTTCCTAGTCCAGGTCAAGATGTTGCAGGAATTAGAACAAAAGCCAAAGCTACAGGATTAACACTATACAAACCTGAAATCTATGCTGCAGAGCATGAAATAGATTATGAAAAGGCAAAATTCCTTTTGAAATTTTTTGTCGATAAAGGTCATGATATAGGAGAAAGTACAGCTCTTGCATTATTTTCTGTAATGCAGATGGCAAATTCAGGAAATTATAATAAATTTGTAGTAATTGTAGCTGATGGAATTGGAAAATACAAAAAGAATTTTGAACAAATATCAAAAAAGCAAATTCCAATGACAATTTCCTTAGAAGACGCATCATCAATTGCAGAAGATTATGACAGGATAATTTGGGTTCATACTCAATACACTCCTAAAGAAGAGGGCATTGAAATGATTGCAAAATCATTAGGTGTTGATAAATCAAAAATTTCTGTTCCTAAAGCGAGGACTATTAATCAGCTATTATCAACACAACAGGTTCCAGAAGATCTAAAAAAGGAACTAAATGGAACAAAAGGAAAGTCATTGTTAGTATGTATGGCTGGAAATACGTCACTTATGACGGCACAAGTTTTGGCCAGTAAGGGAATAATTACCCAAAGTTTGACTGGAGGAATAACAAATTTGCCTGAAGGAAGAGGCAGAAATCCCGGTGAATTCATTAAAGCAGCTACCGAATAATATCTTGAAATGTCTTTCAGTCTCTCAACCATTTGCTGATTTAATAATTTCTGGAAAAAAAACTATTGAATTACGAAAATGGAATACTAATTTTCGCGGAGAATTTTTGATTCATGCACCATTGAAAATCAGAATAGAGGATTGTAAGAGACTAAAGATGAATAAGAAATTTGTCACTGGCGCAATTGTAGGAAAAGCTGAAATTTATGATGTAAAAAAGTACAGTTCAATTAAAGAAGTAAAAATAGATCAAAAATTATATTTAGCATCAAAAAATTTTCATGACAGAACTTTTGGATTTAGATTAAAAAATGCAAAATCATTGAGAATTCCAATTCCGTGGAAAGGTCAACTAGGATTTTTTGATGTAAATTTACCAAAAATAAAAATCAAAAATGCAGAGATAGTATCAGACATAATTGATGAGGAATATCGTTACCAATGGATAGGTCATCATTAAGACTCGCAAAGATTCAAAAAAATATGACTAGTATATATAAAGGCGCTATTTAAAGTCCCTCGTTATGCCTCAAACAAAGCCCATTGTTAGTGTTGAAAATGTTGTTGCTTCAGCATCAGTAGACCAAAAAATTGATCTTAATGATATTACAAAAAAATTTCCTGATACAGAATACCATCCAGAACAATTTCCAGGACTAGTTTTCAGATTAAAGAGTCCTAGGACTGCAACATTGATTTTCAGGACAGGAAAAATGGTTTGTACTGGTGCAAAATCTGAAGAGATGGCAATTAAAGCTGTAAACACAGTTGTTCAAAAATTAAGAAAGGGAAAAATCAAGATAAAAAAAGATGCAGTTATCACAGTTCAAAATATTGTTGCTGCAATCAATCTTGGTGGAAAAATTCACTTAGAAAAAGCTGCAAGAACGTTACCAAGAAGTATGTATGAACCAGAACAATTTCCAGGACTTATTCACAGAATGCTAGATCCCAAGACAGTAATTTTGTTATTTGCATCTGGAAAATTGGTGTGTACTGGTGCAAAAAAAGAATCAGATGTCTATCGTTCTGTTCATAATTTACATGCGTTATTAGAAGAAAAGAATCTAATGATTTATGATCAATGATTTTTTCACAATTCATATATTTTAAAAAAGTAGAAATTGACTGAAGATAAATTTAAAAATGAAAAAATAAAGTTGACTCCTGAAACTGGATTTAACTTAGTTGGGATGGATTATTTTGCAGAACCTGGTAATCAATTGTATTTGGTAGAGCATTTTGAAATGTATCAAGATGCACTAAATGCTAAAAAAGATAGAAAAAATCCAGACGAATATTTTGTTTTGTACAAGGGAACAGGAGAAGAATTTTTCTGCAGATAAATCAGATACTGTACTAAATTTTACAAACTCTCTTATCATTTGGTTTAAAACTTTCAAATGCATGGCCAATGAGACTAGTGATTTAATTGATACATTGTATGAAAAAGATAATTCAATTCAATCTGAAAATATTCCTCAACGAATTATTCGTAAAAGTCCAAAGGCAAAATATCAGATTTTTGATGAGTCAGAATTTACTCGTGGAAGAGAGGTTTTAGGCGATCTTATTGTTCATGGAATGATTGCCTCAGGTGGAACGGATATTGACTGGCTAATTGAGCACAAAGGTGGTTTTGTCATCTTGGAATTCAAGGGGTTTCACAACGATAAGATCAACATTGCCAAAGGCCAAATGATAGCGTATGAAAAATTACATGAAAAATTAAATCAAACTACTAAATGTTATCTTTATGTTGTGGGATGCGACGATATTGATTTTTCAAATCCAGATTCAACAGTGTGGATTTTTGAAATGGGTCAATGGAATGCAGGAATAATTCCTAAAAATACCAGTGACATTTACAGTAAAGAAGCAAGTACTAAAAACAAATTCATTGTTTATCGGGAATATATGGATGAAATTAGTGTAGAAAAACTAAGAGACTTGGTTGACTCACATTGGAAAGAGTTTGAAAAAATTACCCTTTAAATGAAAATGGGATAGATTTTGTTTCTTTGCCATTGTCTACTTTGATTGTATAAGTGCCAGAACTTTCCCACCCTTGTCCACCAGCAATAGCTAATGTAGAATACTTACCATTACTTTTTAGAGATACTTGTTCTGCCCATACAAGTTCATTTTTTGGATTTTCAATTGATAAGTTTACAGTTCCTGAAGTATTAGATGTACCACTAATTGAAATTAAATCTTTTTTGTTATAAGATGATAAGTCAGATTGTATAGATAATGTAACTGGAATAGAATTTTTTGGGTTTTCCACTTTTGGAGTTACATCAAGAACGCCACTAAAGGATACTGCAGATGCTATAATTATTATCAAAGCAACAGCTGCAATTCCCAGTATTGTTTTTGAATTTTTTGAATTAAAAGTTCGTATGGTTCGGGGTTGAAATGTTTGCATTTTTTGAATAGATGGAGTATTAGGGATTACAACATCAGGAATTTTTGGTTTTTTTTCTATTGATTGGGTTTGAATTACTTCAGGTCTTTTTCCTAGATGCTTTTCGGCAAGTTTTTGAACATAATTTCTTTCATAATTACTAATTACTTCATTATTTTCACAAGCTCTACAAATTTGCTTTAGAATCCTGTCATCTCCAAAGTCTTTATCTAAAAGTGCCTTGACATCATCAAGCAAAGAATTATTCATGTGTATTTTCTCTCCTATTGATTATTTATGAATACCTTGTTTAAGATTTTGATTAAGTTCTTCATGAAAATACAGGAATTTCAAATTTGAATATATTTTTAGAATTTATTGTAAGTAGGTTTTTTGGGCTTGAATAATGACTGTTCTAATGTAATCCTTGGCAGTAGAATCAGATATGCCCATCTGTTTAGCCCTCAGATAAAGATCATTTTCTGTAGGATTAGTCAGATAGTATTTTAAAAGATAATTGAGCCTATGAAATCTCCTTTCATCGCTTTTCATAATCTTACTTTTTTCTAACACTAAAAAGCCCAGTGGATAATAAAATAACCAATAATTCCATTGTATCATAAAATAAGAATAAAAACATATGATCTTTTTTAAACAATAGTAAAAAACAAATGAAAATGAAACGAATTGAGGCAACTATTCAAGCAACGAAGATGGGAGTTGTAACTGAGGCAATTAATGACCTAGTCGGAGGATTTACTATTCTGGAAGGAAATGGTAGAGGTTCCGGAAAGAGACAGCAGGTCAGATCAAGCAGAGGAACAGGCTCAGTCACTAAAGAATACAACGAAGTCGCAACTGTCAGTATAATTGTTGATGACTCAGATGTAGAAAAGGTTTCAAACGCAATTGCTGATGCAGCTTTTACAGGAAAGGGCGGAGATGGAATTATTGTTGTATCCAATATCGAAAGTGTATTGAACATAGCAACTAAAAAGAGCGGTACTGAAGCCCTCTAATCATTTTCTTTTCTAAAATTCAAAAATATTTGATTTGTAATGAACTACTGAGAGGTTTTAACTATTCCTCTCAGTGTGGTATCCCTTTGGGGGACATGCTTTTTGAAGGGATACATTGTATTGCAATCCAAGTATAAAAGCAAAAGAGTTTGAGACCTATTGTTGGCCTTCAATTCCCATCAAGGTCAGAGTAGAACGGATCTTTGGAATTTTCCTAATTTTCCAAGTAATGGTTTCACGTAATGCTTCAACTTGACCAGATTCAACTTTGGCAAGTATATCATATGCACCAAATGTACCATGTACTTCAACTACACCTTCAATGGATTTCAATTCTGAAATTACTGCTTCTTCAGAACCAAGCTCACAGTTTATGAGAACATAAGCTGTTGCCAATTATGATTCAACTCCAATTTTCATACATAAAATGCTATCATGAAATATATAAGAATAGTCCAAATTGCTTAAAAATTCAATACTAATTATGATTGAATCATGAACAAATGTAAAGTAAAATAGAATAATTTTATAAATTTCTAAGATATAGAATACGCATCATTCATAATTTTTTCTAATTCATCAATATTTTTTGAGAGAGTAATTTTGGAACGTAATTTGGAACCTCCTTTCATTCCTTTGGTAAACCTCATTGCCTGACTCTTGATGTTGGTAAATTTAATTTTGTATCTAACAGTTAGATGCAGATAATCAAAAAAAGAATCTAGCCTATCTTTGAAAGAATATTCATGATACGAGTTTGTTTTGAGATAATCATTGATTTGTTCAAATAAAAATGGATTTCCCATTGCACCTCTACCAATCATTACATAATCACAACCTGTCTCATCAATCATTTCTTTAGCATCTTCAGGGGTAGTGATATCACCATTTCCAACAATCGGAATGCTAGAAATCTCTTTAAGTTCTTTGATCATTTTCCAATCTGCATTTCCAGAATATCCCTGACTTACAGTCCTTGGATGTAGAGTAATCATTTGAATTCCTTCATCTTCTGCAATTTCAGCAATGTCTCTAAAAAGAAATTGACTCGCATTTGTCACACCAGAACGAATCTTTAATGTTACAGGTTTTTTTACAGCATTAACAAGAGTATTGAAAATTTGTTGAGTTAGATTTACTTCTTGCAGAAGAGCTCCTCCTGCCATTTGTCGAGTAATATGTGGTGCGGGACAACCCATGTTGTAATCAATAATATCAAAATAAGGTTCTACAATCTTTGCAGCTTTTTCTAATGCGACAAGGTCAGATCCAAACAACTGAATTGATAAAGGACGTTCTTCTTCTGAATACTCAATAAACTCTTGAATTGTTTTCATATTTTCTTTGAGTTGTTTTTCTTTGGCAATGATACTGTGAATATTTGTAAATTCGGTGACAACTAATCCAGATCCCATTTGTTTACATTGTAATCGGAGTGCGGGATCACTTACCCCTGCCATAGGAGCTAAAAACGCTCTGCTGGAGAACTTGGGAAGCATGAGGTAACTTTACAGCATGAATATATTTACTATATCAAAATTTGTGTTAAATTATAGTACTAATTATCCGGACATCCGTCTGTGTCTCTGTCACCATCATAATCTTCAGGATCTAGAGGACATAGATCCTCATCATTAATAATACCATCAAGATCATCATCATGGACAAATCTCTGTTGTTCAGGTGCAATATCGGGGCAACCATCATGATCATTATACTTGTTCCATGTTTCAGGTTCAGTTGGACAAGAATCGATTGCATCATGATATCCGTCACCATCAGAATCAATTCTTGTTGGAGTGGTGGATTGAGCAGCTAATACATCGGGGCAACCGTCCCAATCCAAATATCCATTAAAGTTCTCTTGTTCATCAACACATGCATCTTTTCGATCATCAATTCCATCGCCATCAGAATCTGGGAAAGTGTATGATGAAACATTAGAGCCAGTCGAGTCAGGGCAGCCGTCCTCATCTTGATAATAGTTGTAAGTTTCAGGCTCTAGAGGACATGCATCAGAGACATCTACAATGCCATCCATGTCTGAGTCCAATGTAAATACAAATTTGTCTGGGCAGCCGTCCTTGTCTTGGAATTGATTAAATGTTTCAGGTTGGTTTGGACAAGAATCTAAATTATCAACAATTCCATCACCATCAGAATCAGATGTTAGTTTGTTATCGGCAATTAGATCAGGACAGCCGTCATCATCAAGATACCTGTTGAAAGTTTCTCTTGCATTAGGACATTGATCTATATTATCTGGAATTCCATCAAAGTCTGAATCACCAAATGAGTCATAGGCTATAGTATCAGGGCAGCCGTCCTCATCCTGGAATTGATTATATTTTTCAGCGATTGTGGGACATTCATCAAATATGTCAGGAATTAAATCATAATCAATATCAGACAATGCAGATTTGGAGATTCCCGGGATATCAGGGCAACCGTCTTTGTCCAGATAATTATTATAATTTTCTTGCTCATTAAGACATGCATCCCATCTATCATCTATTCCATCACCGTCAACATCTGGAAATAGATATGATGAAGTAATTGGGTCTGTGGCATCTGGACACCCATCACCATCTTTGAAAAAATTATAAGTTTCAGGTTCTAGAGGACAATCATCGGAAATATTTGGAATGCCATCCATGTCTGAGTCAAGTGTGGAATTAAGATTGTCAGGACAGCCGTCTGAATCCAAAATACCATTGAATGTTTCTGGTTGGTTTGGACAGTGATCTAAATTATCAACTATTCCATCACCATCAGAATCATAAGTAGATTTGTTATTCACAGTAGAATCAGGACAGCCGTCTTCATCTTGGAATTTGTTGTAAGTTTCTTTATTATATGGACAAACATCAAATTGATTTAAAATTCCATCACCATCAGTGTCTCCAGATATTGCATATTCGATTTCATCAGGACAGCCGTCTTCATCTTGGAATTTATTAAAATTTTCACGATCTAATGGACAAGCATCAACTGAGTCAAGTATACTATCATAATCAGAATCAATTAAACCATTAGAAGAAGCACCAAGTACATCTGAGCATCCATCCCAATCTAGATAACCATTATAATTTTCAGGTTCATTTAAACACTGATCCCATCTATCATCAATTCCATCGCCGTCAGTGTCTGGAAAATTATATACAGAATCTACAGCATCAATAGAATCAGGGCAGCCGTCTGTGTCCAAGTAAAAATTGTAAGTTTCAGGTTCCAGTATACATGAATCTAATGTATCAGATATTCCATCTCTATCAGAATCTCTTAAGCTAGATGCATCATCAGGGCAGCCGTCTTTATCATCAATTCCATTGAATGTTTCAGGACGATTAGGACACAAGTCCATGTAATCTGGATATCCATCTCCGTCTGAATCAGCAATTTCTTTTCCAACATCAGGAGTTAAGTCAGGACAACCATCCTCATCCTGGAATTTATTGTAAGTCTCTTTTACAGTAGGACATTTATCAATATGATCTTGAATTCCATCATAGTCAACATCATACCAGGGAACAAAATCGGCGGGACAGCCGTCTATGTTGTTACCATACTGTGGATCATAATCTTCTAAAAGATGAGGACAAAAATCAATACTGTTAGGCACACCGTCTCCATCTGAATCAATTGCTTCATTAGCAAAAACACTACTTGGTAACATACCAATAGTAGAAGTAAGCAAAAGTAAAAATCCTAGAAAATATTGTTTTTTCATTATCTCTGACTTTCGCTATTATCAAGTATTTATTAAATCTCACGTTAAATAGATTCTTCTAACAAATCAGAAATTAAGAAAAGTATGTTTAGGGATCTGGACAGCCATCAGTATCTCTGTCACCATCATAATCTTCAGGATCTTTAGGACATAGATCTTCATCATTAATAATACCATCAAGATCATCATCATGGACAAATCTCTGTTGTTCAGGTGCAATATCAGGACAGCCGTCGCCATCTAGATATTTATTCCATGTTTCAGGTTGGTTTGGGCAAGAATCGATTGAATCTGGATATCCATCACGATCAGAATCTGCATATACAGGAACAGTTGATTCAGCTCCAGGTACATCAGGACAACCATCTTTATCTAGATAACCATTAAAGTTTTCAGGCACATCAATACATGCATCCCATCTATCTTCTATTCCGTCACCGTCAGTGTCTGGGAATTGGTATTGTAGAGATGTAGAGTCTACAGTATCTGGACAGCCGTCATAATCTTGGAATTTGTTGTAAGTTTCAGGTTCTAGAGGACATTCATCTAAAACATTTAGAATTCCATCGCCGTCAGTATCAATTTTAGATGCTTGTTTGTCTGGACAGCCATCGCTATCTTGGAATCCATTGTAAGTTTCAGGCTGAGTTGGACACAAGTCTAGATTATCAATAATGCCATCACCATCAGTATCAAAAGCAAATTTGTTGTCTGCAACATAATCAGGGCAGCCGTCTGAATCTTGATATCTATTGTAAGTTTCTTTAGCAAGAGGGCATTGGTCTAAATCATCATAGATACCATCAAAGTCAGCATCACCAACTGTTTGAAAGTCAACGCTATCTGGACAACCATCTTCATCTTGGAATTTATTGTATCGTTCAGCTATTGTTGGACATTCATCTAAGTGATCTGCTATACCATCGTAATCAGCATCAAGCATATCGCCTGCAGTTGTTCCTTTAACATCAGGGCAGCCGTCCTTGTCCAGATAGCCATTAAAGTTTTCAGGCACATCAATACATGCATCCCATCTATCTTCTATTCCGTCACCGTCAGTGTCTGGGAATTGGTATTGTAGAGATGTAGAGTCTACAGTATCCGGACAGCCGTCATAATCTTGGAATTTGTTGTAATTTTCAGGTTCTAGAGGACATTCATCTAAAACATTTAGAATTCCATCCATGTCAAAGTCAAGCTTAGAATCAAAAGTATCCGGACAGCCATCGCTATCTTGGAATCCATTGTAAGTTTCAGGCTGAGTTGGACACAAGTCTAGATTATCAATAATGCCATCACCATCAGTATCAAAAGCAAATTTGTTGTCTGCAACATAATCAGGGCAGCCGTCTGAATCTTGATATCTATTGTAAGTTTCAGGACTGTAAGGACATGAATCATTTTGATCTGGAATGCCATCACCATCAATGTCACCAGTTATCATAATTTGTAAGGTATCTGGACAGCCGTCGCTATCTTGGAATTTGTTGTAATTTTCACGATCTAACGGACATTCATCCTTATCATCTGGAATGCCATCATAATCAGCATCAGGTGCTTCTAGAGAAGTAATACCAGGTACATCAGGACAACCGTCCTTGTCCAGATAACCATTAAAGTTTTCAGGCACATCAATACATGCATCCCATCTATCTTCTATTCCGTCACCGTCAGTGTCTGGGAATTGGTATTGTAGAGATGTAGAGTCTACAGTATCTGGACAGCCGTCATAATCTTGGAATTTGTTGTAAGTTTCAGGTTCTAGAGGACATTCATCTAAAACATTTAGAATTCCATCGCCGTCAGTATCAATTTTAGATGCTTGTTTGTCTGGACAGCCGTCTTTATCATCAATTCCATTGAATGTTTCTGGCTGGTTTGGGCAGGAATCCATATAATCTGGATAACCGTCATTATCAGTATCAGCTATCACTTTACCAGTTTCAGGAGTTAAATCAGGGCAACCGTCCTCATCCTGGAATTTGTTGTAAGTCTCTTTTACAGTAGGACATTTATCAATATGATCTTCAATTCCATCAAAGTCAGCATCATACCAGGGAACAAAATCAGCTGGACAGCCGTCTATGTTGTTACCATATTGTGGATCATAATCCTCTTTAAGATTAGGACATTGATCTATATTATTGGGGACTCCATCTCCATCAGTATCAATTCCTTCAGCTGCATAAACACCACTAGGAAACATGCCAATGGTTGAAGTAAGTAAAATCAAAAATCCTACAAGAAATTGTTTATTCATTCTTTAGCACCTATGGGTCAGGGCATCCGTCAGAATCAGCATCACCATCATAATCTTCAGGTTCAAGAGGACAGAAATCATTTTCATTGATTATACCATCTAAATCAGAATCATGTTTGTACCTTGATTGTTCCGGTAAAATATCTGGGCAACCATCACTATCTAGATACTTGTTCCAAGTTTCTTTTTGGTTAGGACATAAATCATTATCATCATATATTCCATCTCCGTCACTATCGACCCTTAGATTTCCAGTTGGTAATGTATCAGGACAACCGTCATAATCAACATAATTATTCCAAACTTCATTTTGTTTTGGACATAAATCCATTACATCAGGAACACCATCACCATCAGTATCAGGTTGTATGTCATCAACATCTGGGCAACCATCCTCATCTTGGAATCCATTATAATTTTCAGCAACTAGTGGACAATCATCTTTAACATCATTGATGCCATCGTTATCAGTATCAATTACAAATGATTTTTTCACAGTATCAGGGCATCCATCATCATCTTGGAATTTGTTGTAAGTTTCTTTAGCAGTTGGACATGCATCAATTGCATCTGGAATGCCATCTAGATCACGATCATTCTTTCCAATATAATCATCAGGACAACCGTCTCTATCGAGAATTCCATTATAGGTTTCTGGTTGGTTTGGACAATGATCATTGTAATCATTAATTCCATCTTTATCAGTATCTGGAATTCCTTTGTTATCTGCAACAGAATCAGGACAACCGTCCTCATCTTGGAATTTATTGTAAGTTTCTGGTGCTAATGGACATTGATCTTTTGAATCAATGATTCCATCATAATCTGAATCTAAGCTTGTAATATAATCAGGGTAATCAGGGCAACCGTCCTCATCTTGGAATCCGTTATATCGTTCTCTATCAAGTGGGCATTGGTCTACTGAATCTAAAATACCATCAAAGTCAGAATCAGATTCTGCCGGATTATCAGGACAACCGTCATGATCTTGATATCTATTCCAAGTTTCTGAGGATGTAGGACATTTGTCTAAATCATCTCTAATTCCATCACCATCTGAATCTAATACTGCAACATCAGGACAACCGTCTAAATCTTGATAACCATTAACAGTTTCAGGTTGTAGAGGACATTTATCAGTCAAATCAGAAATTCCATCTCTATCAAAGTCAAATGATGATAATGAAGAAACACTATCAGGACAACCATCATCGTCTTGATAGGCATTATAAGTTTCTTTAGCGGTTGGACATTTATCTAAACCGTCTGGAACTCCGTCTCTATCTCTATCTTGTGTAGATAGTGTATCAGGACAACCGTCTCTATCAAATATACCATTGAAAGTTTCTGGTTGATTAGGGCAAAGATCTACATAATCATTTATGCCATCACCGTCAGTGTCTGGCATTCCTTTATCAACACTAACAAAGTCAGGACAGCCGTCATTGTCTTGGAATCTATTGTAAGTTTCTTTTACTTGTGGACATTGATCAATACTATTTGGAATTCCATCAAGATCTGAATCAACATCACTTGAATAAGGAGGAATATCGGGACAACCGTCTTCATCTTGGAATCCGTTGTATCGTTCTGGTTCTAATGGACAGACATCATTAACATCTTTAATTCTATCACCATCTGCATCATTTAATGTACCATCAAATGATGGAGCTGAATCTGGACAACCATCATAATCAGCAAATCGGTTAAAAGTTTCTGGTTGATTTGGACAAATATCAAATTGATCTGCAATTCCATCTCCATCTTTATCACTAAATGAAGTATCTAGTAAAACATCGGGACAACCGTCTGTATCCCTATAACCATTGTACACTTCAGGTTCTTTTGGACATAAATCAACTTTATCTTGTAAACCATCGTTATCAGTATCAATAAAAGTAAAATCATTAACAGAATCAGGACAACCGTCCTCATCTTGGAATCTATTGTAAGTCTCAGCACTTAGTGGGCATTTATCTAAATTATCTGGAACTCCATCTCTATCTCTATCACCTGCACCAAAATCATCAGGACATCCATCAGTATCTAAAATACCATTGAAAGTTTCTGGTTGATTTGGACATTTATCTACCAAGTCAGTAAAACCATCACCATCAGAATCAGGTAATCCACCAGGTCCACCACTTGGTGATAAATCAGGACAACCATCCTCATCTTGGAATTTGTTGTATCGTTCTTTAAGAGTTGGGCATTGATCAAGATGATCTTCTATTCCATCAAAGTCTTCATCATACCATGGAACAAAATTAGACGGACATCCATCTATTACACCTTCATAATCTTCTCGTAAATTCGGACAAGCGTCAATTGAATCATCAACTCCATCTTTATCCAAGTCATCATCAGCAAAAGCTGGGCTGAGAGGCATGCTAGTTAATGTAGTTACAAACAACAATAGGAATGGTAAAATATGTATTTTTTTCAATGCCTAAAATTACCCAGAGGATCCAGTAATTAAACCTCACTCTGAAATTGGCTCAGATTTTTAATTATTTTGGAAATATTTTCCATCTTGGAGAAAAACTCGATCAATTTAAGTAAACCAGAACAAGATTTGAAACCATGAGTTGCTCAGGTGAGATAGTCAAAGAAGATGATCGATTAATACAGATCAAGCCTGCAATATCTGAGCAATTAAAAAAAGCAAAATACGGTGTTGCTGATCACTCAACAGTAGAACTATGTCATTGGACAAAAAAATCATTCAAACATGAAGGGAGTTGTTACAAACACAAGTTTTATGGAATTTCAACTCACAGATGCATGGAGTTTTCTCCAGCTGGCATGCATTGTGAGAATCGCTGCGTATATTGTTGGAGACCAATGGAATTTTATGATTCAATGAAGATGGAGCCAGAACAGGTTGCAGAACCAAAAGAAATTCTAACAAAGTTAATGGCTGAAAGAAAAAAACTGATCAACGGATATTATGGAGATTCTAGAAATGATAAACAAAGATTGGATGAATCATTGTTACCAAGTCATTATGCAATTTCATTGTCTGGTGAGCCAACAATGTATCCAAAACTACCAGAACTAATCAAATATCTAAATTCACTAGAGGAAACAAAATCAATTTTCCTTGTAACAAATGGACAAGAGCCAGACATGATTCAAAAATTACAAGACAAAGATGCATTACCAACTCAGTTGTATTTGTCAACAAATGCTGCAGACTATGAATCATTTATGAGAATAAACAAGCCAAAATACGATGATTCATGGGAGAGGTGGAATAGAACTCTAGACATGTTAAAGGATTTAAACACAAGAACAGTACTAAGAGTCACATTAATCAGAAATTATAACGATCAAAAAGAAGTAATTCCAGCATTTGCAGAAATGTTTAGAAAAGCAAGTCCACACTTTATTGAAATAAAATCATACATGCACATTGGACGTTCTACAAATAGATTAGAGCATGCAAATATGTTAGAAATGGAAGAAGTAAAAAAATTTAGTGAAGAAATTGCAAAACAAAGCAAGATATTTTCAGTGATGGATGAAAGTATAGTTTCAAGAATTTCAATTTTACAAAATAATGAGCGATGTATTGATCGTTTTATTCCTACTTATGCAAATACCAATTAGAAAATTTTTTCAATGCTTTGTATCTGTGAGATAATTTATTTTTCTCATTCATTTCAGCAAACGTCTTCCTTGAATTTTTTGGAACAAAGATTGGATCATATCCCCATCCTTTTCCTTTTTGCGATTTTGATATTATTCCATCTAGTTTTGCATCAAAGGATTGCAGAATTGTTTTATCACAATAAGTAATGATCGAGACAAACTTTGCTTGCCTATTATTTCTTAAGAGATTAAGAATTCCATCATTACCAATTGTTTTGAAAACATATGACGAATAAGGTCCAGGAAAACCCCCTAGTGATTTAATGAATAATCCATCATCTTCAATGATTACAGGTTTTTTAAATTTAAAAAATGCATCTTTTGCTTTTCTTAATGCCACATCATCAAGTGAATTTGATTGAATCTCTTCTAAATCTGATTTTAAAAAACCAAGTTTGATCCCAAAAGTTTCTAGAATGTTTTTTGCTTCTAGGTATTTGTGATCATTTGAAGATACAAAGTATAGATCAAACGACTTCGGCATATCTACCACGACTTTCAATCTCTGAAACTAGTTTAGTGATTTTTGTATAATAGAAAGTTCCAACTACAGATTTGTAACCCAGTAGAAAATTTTTCCAAGCAAATTGCATTATTTTAGCGTGAGCGCTGTTAAGAATTTCTTTGATTAGCCTCAAATCAACTGCATGATCTTCAGGTTTCATTGTATTTTGAGACAATCCAAAATCAATGACATAGACCATATTTTTGAATAGAATAAAGTTCGAAGTCGTTAAATCACCATGCATAATTCCATTTTTATGCAGCATTCCAACTAATTTTCCAATTTCTTTTGACAATTTAATAATTTTGGATTCAGATAAATCACGAACCGGTGTTCCAGGAATTTCTTGCATTACAATAGATGATTTTTCTAAATTTACAAAATAAACTAGAGGTGTCGGTATTCCAAATGTTCTAGCATGAGATATCATTTGAGATTCTTTAATTGTTCTTTGTTTACGTATTTTTGAGTCAAGTGAAGAATTGCGATAATTTTTTACTTTTCGAATTTTAAGAATTGCTTTAGAGTTTTGCCATTTAGTTTGATAAATGTCAGCTTCTGCACCTTTTTTGATTAATTTCATTAACGTTATATCCAGAGGAATTCAATAAAAATTAATCATGGAAAAAGGAGAAAATAGAATAAAACAAGAGGATTGTAGTGAAGATAATTTAGGAGCAGGAATTTTAACATTAACAAATAAAAGATTAGCATTTGATAAAACTAATGCAAGAATAATGGATTTTTCAAAACATTTTGGAGAAACTGTAATGGATGTTAAATTAGATGATGTCACAAAAGTTTGGAAAGAGGGATTACTAATGAAAAAAGTATGTTTTACTGCAAAAACAAATGATGGCGAACAAACTTTCAAGTTTGGAGTTTTTAACACAAAGGATTGGACTAAAACCATTGAAAAACAGATTAGTTGAAAACGAAAATCAATAATTAACTTTGACTGTATCTAATCTCCAAGATTGTGTTACAAAAGTATCTTTAAGAGAAGAACCAGATTTAACCTGAGATTCTAAAAGTCCAGTCCAACATATTTGACTTCCACAATCACCTGCATAACGTAACGGAACTACAAAAAACTTGCAATTGTGACGTTTACAAACATCTTGAAGCATTTCAGACAATCTTTTGTTGGCTGCAACACCACCCACTATCATTAATTCTCTTTTCTGTGTAAATGACAATGCACGTTCTACTGTTTCACTGATCATTGCAAAAGCAGTTTCCTGAATAGAGTAACATGCATCGACTTTGCTTTTTTTTGCAACAGTTTTTGTTGCAGATAATAAACCTGAAAACGAAACATCATTTCCTTTTACAGAATATGGCAATGTAACATAGTTTGACGACGTAGATGCCAACTCTTCAATATTTTTTCCACATGGAGAAGCAAATCCCATAGATCTTCCAAATTGATCAAGCAGTTGACCTAGTGTAATATCCAAAGTTTCACCGAAAACTCTCCATTGTTTGTTTAGAAATGCCAAAAGCATTGTATGTCCTCCAGATACCAAAAGTACCAGAGGATTTGATGCACCAGTAAGCAATTTTCCTAATTCAATGTGTCCAATTGCATGATTTACAGGATATATTGGAATTTTATAAAAAGAAGACAAAGATCTTGCAACAACTGCACCTACACGCAAGCAGGGACCTAACCCAGGTCCTGCAGCATAAGAAATAACATCTAAATCTTTGATGGATGTTTTTGCTTCTTTAAGACATTCTGATAGTACTGAAGAACTGTATTCTATATGATGACGCGATGCCTCACGTGGATGAATTCCTTCCCCATCAGCAGGGCGGTAAATTTTTCTAACATCTGAGAGAATTTTCCCATTTTTCCCTTTTTTTTCAATTATTGCACAGGAAAATGTATGAGCCGTGCTTTCAATACCCAAACCCAACATATTATCCACGACTTAATGTAGATACAATTTTGATGACGTCGCCATTTTTTAGTTTTTGATCACCACTAATTCTTTGCTTAGTTTTACAATCAATTGCATGTAGAAACCCCTTTGCAATATCTGCATGAATTAAACTTGCCAAATCTTTTGCAGTGGAATCCAGAGGAAGTAATTTGGTATCAGGTAAAACCGCACCATCTTTGTTAGTTAGCTTGGTTTCGTCTTCAACTGGATATACGACGATGAATTTTAATAAATCAAAAACTGCAGTATTTAGAATTTTTTGAATTCCTGTTGATGGAATTTTAGAAAAGATAGACTTTACTAAATCAAGTGCTTTTCGTTGTGGAGGCAGAATTTCTTTTCCATCAACAATCGTAAAACTTGTATCACCAGAAGAATAATTTACAATTCCAGCTTTTGATGCTTTTCGTAATAATAATTCAGTTTCTGCACTACAAGGAATTACACAATCAGATATTTTATCAAGGATGCCAAGATCAGGACACAGATCTGCTTTATTTGCAGCAATTATCATGGGTTTTGTATTTTTTCTTAACTCTTTGACAAAGGTTTGGATATCAGAGTCTTGCCATTCCTTTGGATTTCTAGTCATAAGTCCTAGTTTTTGTAATACCTCTTGTACTTGAAAATCTTTAATCCCCAATCCAGTAAATCGTTTTGCAATACCGTCAGTAAGTTTTGCTCTTTTTTGATCTATTTCACGGACAATCTTATCCCATTCTCTTTTGAGAATCTCTGCAAACCATTGATCAAACTCATCTTGAACAAATGCTACATCTTCTAAAGGATCATGAGTTCCAACTGGAACTGGTTGTCCTTGAATATCAGTAGTTCCTGCAACGTCAACTACATGAATCAAAACCTCAGCTTGTCTTGCATCATCAAGAAACTGATTTCCCAATCCTTTTCCTTCATGAGCTCCTGGAACTAGTCCTGCAACATCAATGAGTTTTACAGGAATAAGACGAATTCCATTAACACAAAACTCATTTTCGTGTTTTATTCCAAAGTGTTTACATGCACAATCTGCTTTAACATATGCCACACCAACATTTGGTTCAATAGTGGTAAAAGGGAAATTACCTGATGCTACAGGAGTTTCAGTTGCAGCAGAGAAAAATGTTGATTTTCCAACATTTGCTTTACCTAGTAAACCAATTTGCAATATTGTCAAAAACTCAATTCTACTTAATTAGTATTGCAGAAATCGTTTAATCTAGTCCATCATGATTTTATATTATGTCAATAGTAATCACTGGAAATCCAGGCGTTGGGAAACACACCGTTGCAGAAAAAATTGCTCAGATATTAGGATTATCCATTATTGATATCAATAAAATTGCAAAAGATGCAGGAATGTTTGAAGAAAATGAGGGTGCAAATGATGTTGATACTGAAAAACTAAAGAAAATCCTTGCACAGAGAATTTCTGAAAATAATTTGATTGTAGGGCATTTAGCACCATATGTGTTAGAAAAAAACCAAGTAAAGAAAATAATTGTTTTAAGAAGAAGTCCATATGAATTAATTACAGTCTACAAAAATAGAAAATATCCAGATGCAAAAATTAAAGAGAACACAGGTAGTGAAATATTGGGAATTATTGTACATGATACAATTAGCAGATTTGAAGAAAAGACAGTTCAAATTAACATTACAGGGAAAACCATTCAAGAAGGAGTAGAAAAAGTGATTACTCTGATTTCCAGTAATGAAGGAAATGAAAAAGTGGATTGGCTTGATTTAGTTACAAAAAATAATGATTTAAGAAAATTTTTTGCTGATTGATTAAATAACGCCTTTGAGATTGTGAAATTACTTGTTTGAAATATCTAAAACAGATTTGGCGGGAAGAATTGGAACTCTTTATACAAATCATGGTAAGATTGAGACGCCAGCTTATGTTCCAGTAATTCATCCAGTAAAACAGACAGTCCCATCAAAAAAAATCCGGGATATTGGTTTTGATTTAGTTATTACAAATGCCTACATTACAAGAAACAATTATGGTGATGAGGCCATAAAAAAAGGAATACACAAAATAATAGATTTTGACGGTGGAATAATGACGGATTCTGGGGGCTATCAAGTTTTAGAATACGGTGATGTCAAAGTTTCACCACCTGAAATGGCAAACTTTGAAAAAGGAATCTTGACTGATTTTGCAATTCCACTTGATAAACCAACTGGATTTGGAATGCCAATAAAAAAAGCAGAAGCATATGTGAAGCATACTCTAGAAGTTTCAAAACAAACACTTGAGAACGGTGAAAAGAACGGTCAAATTTGGATTGGTCCCATTCAGGGTGGAGAACATTTTGAACTTGTTGCAAAATCTACAAAGAGTTTAGTCAAGATTGGTTTTCAAATGCTGGCCTTAGGAAGCCCTGTTGAGTTTATGGAGTCATATGAGTACAGATTATTAGCACAGATGATTGTGGCTGCAAAAAAACAGATGCCGCATTCAATACCTTTGCATCTTTTTGGTGCAGGGCACCCTCTAACAATCCCATTTGCCATAGCATTGGGATGCGACACTTTTGATTCAGCCTCATACATGCTTTATGCAAAACAATCAAGATACATTACAGATGATGGAACTAGATATTTGTCAGATATCATGGCATTTCCTTGCAATTGTGAAATATGTTCAAAATATTCACCAGATGAATTACGCCAGCTTGATGAAGTTGAGAAAACCAATGAATTGGCAGTCCATAACCTATATGCAATTAAACTTGAAGTAGATAAAGTAAAACAGGCAATCCATGAGGGGAGATTATGGGAATATGTAATTAAAAAAGCAAGGGCCCACCCCAAATTATTTGAAATGATTGAGGTAATGACTGAAAACTACGAATTTCTTGGTTTGAGTACGCCAAAATTTAAGAAAAAAGCCATTTTCTTATTCTCTAAAGAAGATCAGTATCGTCCAGAAGTTCAATCATATCATGGAATGATTAGAAAATTCAAATCAAAGAAAAAGAAGTTAGTCATTACAAAAGAATCCAGTACAAAACCAGGATATTTGTCTAATCAGTATATTGGATTAAAAAGAAAATTCAAAGATTTTGATTCATTCCAAGTGTGCCAATATAATCCCATATTGGGATTAATTCCAATTGAGATTTCAGACATATTTCCTGCAGCACATCATGAAACTGCTAGAATTGATTTTGAACCAAAAGAATTTCCCACGTTTGAAAAGACATGGAATGAGTTTTTTGCTAACAACAAGTTTTCAGAGATACATTATGACAAAAAGGATGAGTTTCTAAAATATTTTGTAAAAATTATTCCAAAAGAAATCAAGCGAAAATCAACTGCTTGATTAAAAATAAGAAAAAAGAATGTGCTAAAAGATTCAGCTTATAGTGCTGCGTCTTCTGCCCAACCTTTGATGAAGATACCGTTTTTGTGAAGAGGTACTGGTTGTCCAGCAGTGTAATTCATTGGTCTCATCCAAAAGATTGATTTTGTTGGGCATACACCGATGCATGCACCATCAGAAATACATCTTTCTGGGTAGAAAACAAATGCTTTACCTCTCTTCCAGCCTTCAACTGGTTTTACTCTAAGGACATCAGGACCAAGAGTCGTACAGATTTCTACACATAGTGCACATCCGATACATCTTTGTTCATCAATGTCTGGAAGTATTGCTATTGGCATTACAAAATTAATATTGGTTGATCACTATTTAAACCATGATCGAAATTCATAACTCTGTTATGAAAAAGATCGAGTCAAAACATGTGCGCAGAATTTAGATTAAAAAATTTAAAAAACAAAAAGATAACGTGTTTTGCACGTTTATTTTCTCATTGCGTCTATTTGACCAGAAGTAACCCAGTCAAGTAATTCTGCAGATGAAGGATTTAGATCTGCTTTCTGATTCATCAGATTGTTAACCCAAATCCAGTTAAGTTGGTTTAGGAGTGGTTTGTTTGCTTCGTCACCAGCACGTGTTTTAGCGACGACGGCTTGATCTTGTTGTCCTAACCATTCTTGGAAGCTTCTTCCCATGAGGATCGAATCTTAGCTTACACTAATTAAAGCTTGTGTAGATTCTATGACAGGCATAATGATCGGATAAGCTCTAAGAAGGTTTTAACGTCGATAAAAAGTCATCATAATTCTTGAATGTTAAAGTTTTGGGAGCTGCAAACGAAGTTGGCAGATCGGGATTCTTAGCTAATTGTAATGGAACAAATCTCTTACTAGATTACGGAGTATTATTTGGCAGAAGAGGATCACCGCCACAATATCCACTTCATGTAAAACCCAAAGATCTGGATGCAATAATTATCACTCACGCTCATTTAGATCATTCAGGAAACGTGCCATCGTTGTTTGTTAGTGGCAATACCGATGTTTATGCCACTCCGCCAACATTTGATTTATCAAAATTATTAATTGAAGATATGCTAAAGATTGAAAAAAATTCTCATCCATTTGACCTACCTGAAGTAAATAATATGATGAAAAATGCAAAAGAGATTGGATTTAAGCAAAAAATTACTAAAGGTAACGCAACTTTTGAGTTAAGGGAATCAGGCCATGTGATTGGTGGAAGTACAGTTTTGGTAGAATCAGAGAAAAAACGGCTCTTTTACACGGGGGATATCAAGACTCATGGTTCAAGAATGCTTCGAGAGATGGATTTAGACATCGGAGAAATTGATTTGCTGATTACTGAGAGCACATACGCAAAAAAGGAACAAAAACCTAGAAAAGAATCAGAAGCAGAACTAATAGAATTTGCAAATGAAGTAATGGATAGAAAAGGAATATTATTTATTCCATCATTTTCAGTTGAGCGTTCTCAAGAGATTGCATGTGTTTTAAGGAGTGCAAATTTTAAACATAAAATCATAATGGATGGAATGGCATTAAAAGTAAATGAGATAATGTTTAGATATCCAGAATATCTCAGAGATCCAAAAATATTTTCAGATGCAATAAAGAGTGCAACTTCAATTACAGAACATGCAGATAGAAAGAAAGCAATGGAAGAACCATGTGTTGTTATATCACCAGCGGGAATGCTAGTTGGGGGAAATGCAGTATATTATTTGCAGCAATTGTCTTTTGATAGTAAAAATGGAATAGCTCTTGTTTCCTATCAAGGAGATGGAACACCTGGTAGAAAATTACTAGATACTGGAAAGGTTTCAGCTAGAGGAAAAGATCTTAATGTAGAGGCAGAAGTAAAACAGTTTGAATTTTCAGGACATGCCGACAAAAAAGAATTATTTGACATGATCAAAAAAATTAAGGGAAATCCCAAAGTATTGACTGTTCATGGTGATTCTGAATCATGTGATATGTTTGCACAAGAGATTCATGAAAAATTTGGTTTAGAGGCATTTTCACCGGCAGTTAATGAAGAAATAACTGTCTGATATGCAAAAAAATCGTACAATAAATGTTGAAAATTCAATCAACAGCGGTCAGGTATTTCTTTGGAAAAGAAATGGAGATTATTGGTATGGAATAAATGGTCAAGATATTCTGCGTGTTGATAAAAATGGAATAATCAACTCTTTTCAAAATTCAAAAGTAGATTTTTTTAGAAAAAATGACAATTTAGATGACATTATCAAATCCGTTTCAAAAGACAAAACTGTAAGAAGGGCTCTAAAACAATATTCAGGGTTAAGAATTCTCAGGCAAGATCCCTTTCAATGCTTAATTTCATTTATTGTATCATCAAACTCTAATATACAAAAAATCAAAATGAGTTTAGAAAAATTATCAAAAAAGTTCGGAGTAAAAGCAAAATATGAAAATGAAGAGTTTTTTTTATTTCCAAAGGCAGAAAAACTTGCCAAAGCATCAATTAATGAAATTAAAAGCTGCGGTGTTGGGTATAGGGCTAAATTTATCAATGAAGCAGCAAAGATGATTTTATTTAAAAAAATTGATTTTGAATTCTTGAAAAATTGCAATTATCATGAAACCAAAGAGAATATTCGCACAATTCCTGGAGTTGGAAATAAAGTTGCAGATTGTGTAATGTTGTTTTCACTAGAAAAATTAGAAGCATTCCCACTAGATAGATGGATGATTAGAGTTTTGGAAAAATATTATTCAAACAAATTTCAAATAGATACTACAACAATTACGGAAAAACAATACGATGTTTTACATGAAAAAATTGTAAAACATTTCGGACCATATGCAGGTTATTCACAACAATTTCTCTTTAAAATGGAAAGAGAGAATTATCAAAAAAAGTGGCTCTAAACCCGTGAATTACTTACGACTCTAGTCCTAAGATTCCTTGTTCAATGAGTTTACATGACTATGAGCTTCTCTGAATAGGTAAATTTGCTTATTCTCATGAGTGTGACTCCCCAATATCATCTGAAAAGTGTATAGTTTGAAGTGTTCTCATTCTAGAGGGGCCGCACCACTTTATGTAATGTTGATAAACATTTTTTGAATTGGTTTTTGATTGTAATGCCATAATCTTTTTTTGCAAAGTTCTCAATTACATCATAGTACTGTTTTACCATCAGCTGATGCCGAGTAATGCACTAGAATTTAACTAATCAGTATGTTCGAATAAACCCTTAAAATGGCAATTAATTGCTAGGTTTTTGGGCCTATAGCTCAGCATGGATAGAGTGTTGGACTTCTAATCCAATGGTCAAGGGATCGAAGCCCTTTGGGCCCATTTAACAAAATTATTTATTCTAATTTGCATGTGATGTTTTGTGAAAGATATAGAATTCAAACTTGATTCAACTGAGATTCATCCAAATTCAGAAATTAAAGGAACAATTTTGGTTTCATATCCTGGAAGATATGATGGAGTTGTAATTAACACACAGATTTTAGATTCAAATGAGCACATTGTATACAAATCATACAATGGAAAAAACATATCACAAAATGTTTCAAGATTATTTATCAACAAAGATGTGATGCCAGAAAATAAAGCAGAATTTACAGCATTAATTAAGTTTGATCCAAAACAAGAACATGAAGTAAAATTCAGGGCATCAATCATTGAACAACACAAGGAAATTGAGAGTCAAATAATTTTTGCAAAGTATTCTAACTAGAATCTACTTACTTCAACAATGATTTTTCCTTTCATCCATGGATGTGGTTGGCAGTGATAAGGAACCTCTTGTGGTTCAGTAAATAGGAATTCATATGTGTCACCAGGCTTGAGTACACCGTTAGAACCAAAGTCTCCACTATAACTATCAGTTGTTCTGTGATCAGGAGTTACCGTATGGGCAGTATCGTCATCGTTTTGCCAAGTTACTAGATTATTGACAGATAACAAGACATCTGCTTGGTTTGGTACATAGTTTTGATTTCCTTCAATTACAGCTCCTGGAACAATTTTTATTACAAATTCCTCTTCAGGATTTAAGATAGATTCTGATACTGATGGTTTTGCCAAAGATTCTGGAAGATAAAATGAAGTGTAAAAGACAACAGTTGCAGACATGCCAATTATTAGTGCAATTAGTCCAATCCCATAAGCATGACTAGATGTCGGAGCACTCATAATTTTTTTACGCCTCTCAAGTTCTTATAAAGTTTATTTAGAATTTTTGAGATCATGGTTTTGGAAGGTCTCCAGAACCAAGATTTAGATTGTTATTAGCACCAACTCCTAAATCTGCTTGAGTCTTGGATGTTGGAACCTCAGGTGCCAATTCTTTTGGTTCAGGTTTTCCTTCAGGTAAAGAGTCACCTTCAGGAAGTTTACTTTGTTCAACGGATACTTTAGGTTCTGCAAGTTTTGGTTTTTCTTCTTGCACTGGAACAGGTGCTGGTGGTGCATTCTTTTCTTGACTTAGGGCATATCTGTAGATATGGAAGAATGCTGCAAATACTAACAGAATAATTCCAATAAAGAATAATGATATGTTCTTCATTCCAATCAATGCTGCATTGTAAGCTGCAATGTTGAGGAATACTTGGAATGCCAATAGTGCAACTAGTAACCAGTTAATCCATTTTTCAGAAAGATTGATAGTTGCTACCTTCTTTGGACCAGTATTTTTTGCAAGTTTAGATTTTCTTTCAGCTTCATTTGCAAGTTTGATCATCATGTAAGTAAATCCAAAGCCTAGTGGCACCATCAATATCATTGTTGAATAGAAGAATATCGGATCAATTACCAAACGCTCTACTAATGGAACTGATACATCCGGTGAAATATAGAATCCCCAATAAGTCGTAACCATGATTTGAGCAAGACTAGTAATACCAAATGCTGTAATGATCGGTCTGTCTCTCCAGGAGAATTTCTTGTATCTATCTATGAATGGTATTAGCACTAATGATATGATAAACAACAAAGGCCACAACAGACCTGTTACAAACTTGTCATACTGTGTTCTCATGAATGCATAAATTCCTGTAAGATACCATTCAGGTACAGTTACACCAGGCGGTACCGTGGGTTCAAATTTGAATCCCATGTCAATAGGGAAAACACCGCCAGTAATCAGAATTGCACCGCCTATTGCCATTACCATTGGTACATCAAAGACTAAGAATCTTGGGAAGTGAACTGCCATTAGTCCAAGCATTACAATAGGTAACAAAAAGACATGTTGTGCATAGAATCTCAATACAAAGTCTGAGAACCCACTACCTAATGCCGCATCACGAATTGTCGGTCCTGCCACAGGAATTGATGTTGTCAGAGATGCTGCAATACTAATTGCAAGTTCTGCTCTTTC
Organism: Nitrosopumilus ureiphilus; assembly: GCF_013407185.1. NCBI lineage: Archaea > Thermoproteati > Nitrososphaerota > Nitrososphaeria > Nitrosopumilales > Nitrosopumilaceae > Nitrosopumilus > Nitrosopumilus ureiphilus. The sequence continues at coordinate 1,940,556 of NZ_CP026995.1, forward strand.
ACTAAAGATAACATCATAGCCAGTAAATGCTTCAAGAATTGTAACAACACCAAGAATGACTCCAGTCATCCACAAAACTTCGTTTCTGATTTTGTATCTTCCACTAAAGTATTGATAATACATGTGAAGAACAGCTAAGAGTACCATTGCATTGGAACCATGATAGTGAATATTTCTAATATGAAAACCAAATGGGACCTCATCATTAATGAATTGAACACTATCCCACGCTCTATCTAACATTGGTTGATAGTAAAACATGAGAAGCGCTCCTGATACTCCAAGGATGATAAACACAGTAAATGTTAGCATTCCCAAAAATCCAAAAGGACTTACAAATCTTGCAGGAAATGAAAACTTGATTGCAGTAAAGATAGTTCTATCTACGCCATCCCAAAGCCAGTAAAAGAAGCCAACAGCTCCAGTTCTTCTTTCAAGCGAAGCGGCCATATCCAATTACTCCATTTTCATTTGCGTTAAACTTTGGTGGTAAAATAAATACAAAACCGTCAGAATCAATTTCAAGAGTCAATTGAGCTAGTGTGTTTGATGGGGCAGCTTGCACTGATGCAGGACCAAGAAAAGCTGTTCCAGTAACAGGATCATACATACTACCATGACAAGGACATTCGCCTCTCTTTCGACCTTCATCTGGCCAATATTTCCACAAACACCAAAGATGCAAACATATCATACTATAGGCTCGAATTGCAGTTGTATCTTTTTTTCCTCCCCCTAATTCTTCAGGAAGTCTAATGAATTGCCACTTTCGAAATGCTTCAGCATCCAGTGCAGTATCGCCAGTTGATGGATATGTGATTACTTCGCCGTGATTAATTGGATAAGTATTGATATTTGCCTGAGTGCCATCAGGTAAAATTACTGGAACTTTTTCAAGAGATGCCTGGTTTGGATTTGGCATGAAATTACCAAATGGGACAAAGGGAGCAAATGCTAATCCTGTTCCTGCGGCACCCATTAACTTTAGAAAGTCTCTTCTGGATAATCCGCCAGACTTTTTTGTCCCAAGCTCTGACATTCAAGCTGACGTACTCGCCAAATTGCTTATAAACCTTGTTCAATTATTTGGGAGGTTTTTGTCTATTGATAAAAATAAACAGTATTCCGATCGCAATTCCGATAACAACACCAATTGCAATACCAGCACTAAAAGATGAATCTGATTCTAGAGATAAATCAGACTTGTCTCTAATTGTAGTTTCAGGGATTTTTACAGGTGTTGTGGCATTGTCTTTCAAGTCAGAAATCATAGATTCAGATTCAATTTGGATTTGTTCATTGTAAGACAACATTTCAGGCGAAATATTTGTAAATTTAGCTGCAAGTGTAATTGGTTCAGTTGTTGAATTTCCGCCAAACAATGTTGAATGAGTCAAAAGTGTGTAAGTTCCTGTTTGGTTTATTGGAACAAAAAGAACAGTTGAAGTATCATCCTTGTTTTTTACTGGGAAAAAACCACCACCTTGACTGAAAAGAGAATTACCCAACCAATCAAGAGAAGGCCATTTTAGAAAATGTCCAAATACACCTGAAGGAACATTGGTTTGTATTATTTTCCCTGATGGATCCATTACAAATACTGCAAGATTTGTATCATCGCTAATCCAGGATAGTTCAATTGCTCCAGAATTAATTGATTCATTTTGAATATCAAAATAATATTGTCTCCAGTCACCTGCCATGTATCGATTAACCATATCAAATGCACCTTTTGTATATCCATTTCCATAAAGTACGTCATCACTTTGTTTTCCTTGAATCAATATTGTTGTCTCGTTTTCAGTTACAGGTTGTTTAATCACAAAAGATACTGGGGCGTTTACAGTATGTCTATCACTTTCAAAAGTTAAAAATCCTTGATAGACTCCTGTCTGCAAATCATTAGGAGTAATCAACGTCACATTAATTGTGGCAGAGTCTTTTGGCGGTACAGATATCATTTCAGATTCTGGCCACAACATGGACCAATTATCTTTTTTATAATAACTTGCAGAAATTGTATAGTCCATAGAAGTTGAGTTTTGTTTTGTGTCACCTAACCAGTATGAATATCTCGTAGGTACTGGATAAACTCCAACTAATGGAACGCCTTCAAACTTTTCATGAGGTTCTGAAATTCTTAATTCCTGAACTGTTCCCCAAGAACCAGCTCTATTAACCATGGATAATTCATCGCTTGTAATTTTTGTATCATTATTGTTGTCAATCCAATCATAAAGATATAACGAAGAAATTTTCAGATCATCAGCATATACATCAGATGTACTATTCATGAAATCACTAAATGGAAAATTAACATTTACTATCATTAGTGATGACTCGTCAGGAATTGGATTTTGTTCATTAAAAAAATCGCCAATGGTTTCATGATTGGTCACATCAGATAGTCTAACATAGTTCGGAATGAATGTATCAGTTTTATTCAAAATAGAATCTTGTTGTCGTACAACGGTTTTCCCATCAAATTGATTTTTTGTGATTAATGACAAGGTCTGTGATTTCACATTAATAGAGAGGGTGTCATTGGTTGGATTTTTAATTGTAAAAGTGGCAGTAGTTCTATCTCCTGGATTCAGTTGACCTCCAAACCAACTAGTCATAGGAAGAGAATTTGAAGAAAGTTGAAATTGATCAAATCCTATTGCAGTTGAATTGATATTTTCAATTGCAGGTTCAAGAATCTTTTTGATATTGTCATATGATGCATCATTGTACACAATGAAAACACCATCATTTCCATGAACATAATTCAAAGCAGATTCAACATTTACTAAACCAGAACCTTGAGTGAAAGGATCGTTTTGTAGATCAGTTGCAGTAGACATTAGGATATTTTTAATCAAAAATGGATCATAATCTTGGGATTGTTTTCTCATCTCCTCCATCAAGATTGCAGCGCTTCCAGAAACTAGTGGTGCAGCCATACTGGTTCCCCCAAATAATGAAAAAGATTCATCTTTGGAATCTTTTTTAATTTTTATAACATTTGATGGAGTAAAACCGTGAGCACCAATACTCATTATGTCAGGTTTTGGATCTCCGATGGAGCCTGGACCTCTACTTGAAAAATCTACAACCTGATCACGGTGAGTTGTAGTATTCCCAAATCGCGGTTGATCTTTGAACGGACCATATCCAACAAATATGTTGTTAGTTGTTGCACCAACTGAAATTCCAAAAGGTGATGCATTTGGCAATCCAATTGTTCCATATCCATGTCCAGAATTTCCTGCACTGGAGATTATTGTAATACCAGGATAATCATCATCTAATGAATGAGGAGTTACAAGTACGCTTAGAATCAATGACAGTACATCCATTCCAGGTGATGCACTAAAAGATGGAAAATTTGATACGCCCCAACTATTAGAAATTATGTCGACTTTGGGTTTGCCTGAAAATTTCCAGGTATGATCTTTGTTTTCAAATCCTGCAGACCACAACCAGCCATAAACTGTATCGCCAAACCATAATGCCTTTACGGGCACAATCTTTGCATCAGGTGCAACACCAACAATAGTATGTTTTTTGGTATTGTTGTAAATATCATATATCTCCTGACCTCGAGAAGTAATGGATGCCGCACTAGAAGTTCCATGACCCATAAAATCACTCATTATACCAAAAAAATTACCATCAGAATCTAATGCGGGTAACAATGTACCATTAATTGCTTTTAATGAATCATCAATGTCAGTTACATTATTTTTAATTACACCATAAACATCAAGAACTTGTGCACCAAATGTTCCTGCACTATAATCATTTTTTCCATCATTGTTTGAATCATAGACTAGAAACTCTTTGCCACTTCCCAGCACAATTGGTTTTTCATCAGTAAAATCAAAGTCATAATTTGGCTTTTGACCTGATTTTAGATCAAATCTAGTGTAATCTTCCCAAGAGGTACTAAGATCAGGAATCATAGTGTCATAAACTCCAGAAATAAATGAATCGACTACAAGAACTGGTACAACTTGTATTCTAGCTAAAGGTCCCTGTAATCCACCTTGGTAGATTACACCAAGATGGTATACGCCACTTTTTGATTTTATGTAATTTCTATTATCGTTTCCAATTTTCATATCTTTGTCTAGTATTCCTTCAAAAATTGGTGATGAACCAAGCTGTGGAAAAAATGAATTATAAATTGGAATTTTACTGCCTTTGCCTCCTTGGGATACATCAAGAAAAACGCCATCTTTATTCACATATGCTGATGAAGTCATGTCTGGAGGAATTGGTTTACTGTAATTTCTAATGATGTCATTTTTATCTATATATGCAAAGAAGGTCGCATTTGTTAGAACAATGCCCTGTCCATCAGGATCAAGCATTATAGGATGATTTATTTTATCTCGTGCAACTGAGTGTTGAATATCAGGATTTGAGAAATCAACACCAGTATCTATAATTGCAATTACAGTACCATTACCTGATGCACCATATTTTTTTTTAGCAACGCTTGAACCAGTGATCTCACCAATTCTTGAAGAATCTGAAATTATATTATCAGACAAATGAAAATCTAATTTGGAATCTTCAATGACATAGTAACCCTGGGAGATAAGGTTGGAAGCTGATTGTTCAGAAAGAACAGAGATATAAAAAAATCCTGTATCAGATTGAATTCCATATAATGAATTATTTTTTAAAAAATCAATGTCTTGTGTATTTGTTCCAAAAATTAAATATCTTTTAAAATCATTCTCTATAAAAAAATCAGAATCAACATCTAATATTTCAGAATCAAATGTCATCGGAGTTTTGACATCATCTAAAACTAAATCTCCAGGAGTTAATGCATAAGAATTTGTCAATACAGATGAAAGAAGTAGCATGGAAAAGAGAATAGCCGCTTTGGGCATTAGTTAATTTGTTTTTATTGTATTATTATAACTATCTTCGTCTAGTAAGAATTGCTACTTGCAATGCAACAATTAATCCAATTGATGCAATAATTGGTAGCATCAATGCATTGAGTTGAGAGGAAGCCTCACTAATGAATTTGACAGATGTTGAAATTGTTCCAATATTTTCATCAATCTGAACACTTGCACGGCCTAAAGTTGTATCAAATCCTTCAATTTCAGATTTGAGTACATTGAGTTCCTCTGATGTCTCACCTAAAATAGAATTTAGTGTAATTATTTGGTCTGAAATTCCTCCTAGATCTTGACTTAGAACATTTGTAGCTGCAGAGCCATGAGATGTGGTTCCTTGACTAAAGGCAACAACATGAAACACGTGAGTGCCTTCTTCTCTTGGAACATAATCAACAAAGTATAATCCTTGATGTAGTGTCTTAAATGAATTTGATAAAGGGACAGATATTCCAGAGGGCAAGTGAACATGAGTAGTTCCCAATAATTTTGAAGGTTCATTTCCAATTAAAAGACCATCACTAGTAGTTTGTACAAATACTCTGATTGGGTGGTTTATTGCAGCAGTTTCAGGTGCAAAGACTAGAGTATTTACAATTCTTTCAACAGGTACATCAAGTAATTCTGTCGTAGATGAAAATTTTACATCGATTTTTTGTGAGACGCCATTTTGTTCAGTACTGATTACTTCCACAGTATATGTTCCATATGGAAAATTAGTTGATGGTTGAGGCCAGGTTAACAGTCCATAATTAAAAGAACCGTCAGACAGAGTAGTTATTTGGTCAAATTTTGCAATAGATTCATCAGGAGCAAAAATTCGTATGATCAGATTTTCTTCAGGCAATCCTTTTCCATAAACTTGTAGAGTATGTGCCGGGGCGTAGACTTTGCTGTTTGTGAATAATTCCAGTTCTTCTGAAAATGAATTAGGAAAATTTACAAATAATAAAAGAATCAGAACAGAAAATACAATTTGAGATTTCATTTTAATTAATTGTCAATGTTCTCCTAGATATTACTTCTGGAAAATTTGTCCATAACTTACGTTAAAGAAGATTCAAAAAAAGAAAAAAGGAAAATGTGAACTAGTTTTCTTACTGTACAGTTATTGTTGTACTAACTGGTGGTGATAATGCCGTAGGATTATCTACTGATTCCCATACAAATGCGGTTGCTGTGTAGCTACCACTTTGAGTTGGAATCCATGATAATGCTGGGCTGAATGATTGACCGCTAGATAGTGAACCTGTAATCCATGCTAGTGAGACTGTAACACCGTTACCATCCTGAATCTGTACCAAGTATGCAAATGCTTGCTCTCTATCCTGACCATTTGCTAAGTCAGCACTGATTTGCACCTGTTGATCAACTGCAACAGTATCTAAACTGTTACCGAATGCGTCAACTGTTCTCAAGTTAGCAGCTGGTGCTCTCTCGAGAGGTGGTACAACAGTACCGATTAGTGAAGTGGCAGTAATATCAAGTTCATCTGCAGTTGTGTATGGATCAGGTAGTGTATTGTCCTCATATTCTGCGGTGACAGTGTCACCTTCTGCGACTCTGAGTCTGTGACCAGATGATTCGTCAGTTACTGTGAAGAACACAGTGCCCTCGAATATTCCGGTTGCCTCATTAGTCTCAGTTACAGTAAGGTCAATACCTCCGGCGTCGGAGTCAGACCACACATCGACATCGAAGTTGTCGACTGATTCTGGATCTAAGTTCATGTCTGGATCAATTACTCTTACAACACCTGTTCCGCTAGCTGGGTAGCTTGCTTCAAGCCACTGTACCTCACCGATATTCCATCTGATAAGTGCTGAACCAACTACAGTTTCATCCTCTGAGAATTCAAAGGATACTGTAAGTCCGTCATCATCATCAGTTTGTAGGAATCCATCAGTTGGGCCTCTGGTATTTTTGTTGTTACCAGAAGCATCACCTGTTCTTGGATTAGTATCGAAACCATTAGTTGCTGTACCTGTAGTGAGATCACCGTCTGCATCATGGCTGAAACCGGTGAGTATTACTTCACCAGTAAATATGCCTGTGTCAGTACCTGTCTCGACTAACTTGTATGTGTCAAGGTTGAATCCTCTAGTTGAGATCTTTATTGGATCTGAATTAGTGTTTCCAATCTCATCAATTAAGTTAGAATCGAAGTTGTGATCAGGTGCGACGATTGTGATGTAGACTTTATCAGTCCAAGTATAGACTTTTTGGTCGAGTTCAACAGTTGCGCCGAAGTTTGATGTAAAGACTGTCAAGTTGACATCTTCATCTTCTTGTCCAACAAAGTCAGCTCCACTTGGTCCCCAGTCAGTATATTCGAGAACTATTTCCTCTCCTCTTTCGAGGTTATCATTATTCAATGATTTAGGAATTTCGATGACAATCTGGAAGATTCCAGTAGAGTCACCTGTTTCTCTAAAGTCTGATGGTTCAGGATCAAAGTCTGCGGCAGTTACACCGGAGATTGCTTTGTCACCCATAGTTGTGGTTGCTGCATCAGAGTCCCACTCGATTACATCGATGTCATAGGTCTCTGCTGAGTCGTTGTCAAGATCCCAGTCAGGTTCAATAATAGTTAGTATCATGTCACTACCGATAATATAGACAGATTTGTCTGACTGCAAAACACCATTTCGAAGATCGAATGTTGCAGAGTCAGTTACTGTGTTTACATCACCTGAGGCATCGGTTGGATCTCTGTATTCTACTGTGATAATATCACCTTGTAAAATACAATAGTTTGCACCGGCTGCGGATGCTGTATCAAATCTATCTGATTCGGAAGTTCCTGAATCACCGTCTAAGCTTGTGAAGACGGTAGTTGCTGGACATTGAGTTGAGGCAGGACCATCAGTATATCTGATGGTAAAGTCAAACTCGAAGATGCCTGCATCTGGAGCAATCTCAGTGATTGGACCGAATGTTCGAACATCTCCAGTTCCACCTGTGCCTGAAGTATTGTTAGCAACGTTAATTCTCTGTGTAGTGCTAGTTGTTGTACCACCTGCATGAGCAAGTAGAACAGAGTTAGCGCCTCTTGAGACTGTAATCTTTACAGGTCCAAAGGCATGAGAAGAATCAACGTTTTGTGCAATAGTATCTTCACCAGATGCTGAAATGTCAAAGTCAGGATCATTGACTCTTATGTGTATAGTCAAGTCACCATTTCCTAGTGTTTTAGCATCACTATCAATACTTGTATTACCAATACCAGTTGCGTGGATTGGGAATACAGATTTACTGTTAGGTGTGGATGCACCAGTGGTACCACCAAAGTCAGCGACTGTACCCCATGGAACTGGGTATACAGTTCTGTCAAGGCTAATAGAACCAGTATTGGCTCTAATGCCTGCAGCATCGCCTACTTCAATAATTTCACCAGATGCATCTCTAAAGTCAAGATAGTTTACTTCAATGTCTGTACCGGTAACGGAAGTTGATACTCCCGATGTGCCAGTAAATCCAGATCTCTTACAATAGTTTGTTGGAATTTGGAAAGCACCAGTAAATACACCTGAATCAGATGCAGTTTCTACTAAAGTGAATCCAGTTTCATCAAGACCGTCATCAATGGCTGCATCTACTGGGGTTCCACATGTAACGGAACCTTGTGCAGAGTTGAGCCATCTTTCATCATCAAATGTGATATCTAACAATTGTCCAAGATTGCCAAAACCAAATGTTGGTTGGCCAGATCTACCGACGGTATCGAAGGCAGGATCACCACTTGTTGAAACAGTTGTATAGATTTCTAATAAATCTGAATCAGTATTAAGGTCTGAGTCTTCCAAAGTAATTGTAACAGTATCAGCAACTTTGTAATTGCTTGAATCAAATGATACTACACCAGAGTGTGTTGGAGCTTCTTCCTGATCTGCAATTTGTGTACTTACGCCGTCTGCACCCAAGTCAAGATAATTGACTCTTGGTGCATCCTCATCAGTCAAGTCTTCAATTACGATAAAGGTTGCTTCATCGTCAATTGGAGATAGAGATTCGTAAGTAGTTACGTCAAGGATGTTTAGCTGATTCAACATTACATACTCTAATGTACCTTCAAACGTACTGGTGTTATCACCAGTTTCTTCTAATTCCAATCTAATGATTTGGTTAGCAACCCTTTCGGATGCTTGTGCACCATCATCTCTAAATCCGAATGAGAAGAAGTCAATTACGAATGGATCAGGAGTTGTATCATCAATAAAGGAACTGTTTGTAACAATCAGCAAGCTGATTGGTGCATTGGCTGCTTGTTCTGAAAACAATCTCAAATTGAGACTTGTATTATTGATGTTAGTAATTGATCTAGCATCAACATCATTTGCTACCATAATTGCGGCTTGATTGGCGCCGGGAGATACGGTAGTTGTTGTCAGTGAACCATTAACAATATAGACATCTACTGTACCAGCAGTTGAATTTATTGCATCCAGTCCTAAGTTGAGGAAGTTAAATCCATGTAATCGGTTAGTTGCAGAAGGTCTTGTATCACCAATAGAATCTCGTAATTTTTCAATAGTAGTGTTCAAGTCAATCAATAATGCATTACTTGTTTTATCACCAGTTACTGCAGTGGCATTTTCAAATATTGCTCTTTGACTGAATGATTCTACTTTGAAATTTACAGATGTTCTATTTTCACCAAATGTGAAAGATACATCTGCATTACCTACATCGTCTGCATCTGCATCTAAACCAGTAATACTGGTATACATTGCAGTTGGAGCAGAACTAACACCCAATGTGAATGGAGTTCCGGTTTTCAATGTTGGCAATAGAGATGTACTATTTGATTGCAAGTCCAAGTCTTCATCTGCTCTGCTATTCTTGTTGGCATCAGAGTCAACTAAGACTACTGGAATCTCTTCACCAGAGCTCCATTCATCATCAATTGGCTGAATGTCAATAGTTGCAAAGCCGAATCCGGCTAGAACAGTTACAGGGGTCTCATTATAATCAATTGTAGCAGAGGTTCCTCTAGCTGCGTTTGAGGTAATTTTGAGAACAGATTTATCTGATTCATCATAAGTACCAAAGACACCGCTATTAGGTCCTTGCTCAGTGATAGTAACTGGAACTGATCCTCTACGTAGCTCGTTTCCTGCCAAAGAGTTTCCTGTTGTTACACAACTGGTTGCAGTATTAGCAGTCGAACATATGAGTTGAGAATCATCGTTGTCTTGTATAGTGAGTACTGGGTTTGTTGCGCCTTGTGTATTTGCATTGACACGGAGTAAACCGTTGGTCTCTACCATCAAAGCACTCAATTTTGGCTTGATGTTAATTACACCGTTTGCAACTGCATCACCTGTCTGTCCACCGTTCTCATCAAAGACTTGGTAATAGGTACCAAATGATGTAGCGTTGGACTTTTGTGTACCAAAGGTCCAAGAGTCTTCATCTGTTGGGTCTATGTTTAACCATAAGTCAGTGACAGTTAGGTGGATTTGAGCATTGCGTGTATATACACTTCTATCCAAGCTTGCGCCTGCATATGCTTCGACGGTATCAAAAGTAAGTGTTGTTGATTGAACACCACCACCTTTGTCGTATTGTACTACGACGTTACCACCGACGCTAAGTGGATATAGCTGGATGAAAGGCCAGAATGCAGCAGTACTTGTTGAGACACCTTTGGTACCATTGATACCAATTTGTCCAATTCCTACTGTGCTACTTGCACCTTGAATGTTAAGCTCTTTTGTTTCTCTTAGTACATTCATTGCTAAAGTACCATTGGTACCACCATCAACACTGATTGTACTACAAACTGCAGTAATTGCACCACCGGTTGAAGAACCGTTGACACCAAATCCCGCAGAATTAGATTGTATTGTTCCATTAGTATTGTTATAGAATGGAACTGCAACACCTACGGAATCTGAAACTGAAATTCCAAGAAAGTTCTTAACATTTGCATCAGAGGAACCACAGAATGTACCAAAGTCTAAACCTTCACCTTTTGCTTGGGAGGAGGTTGTAGAATCTGCAATTTGTGCTTGATCTCTGTCTGCAAAGTAACCATACCAGTTACCATCAACGGCTTGAGCCATTCTAAGCTTTTTGCCGTTTACTGAAACCTTTGGTTCACCTTTGCCTTGATCTGTATCATCAATATCACTATCAATTACAACGACTTCAATTACTTGAGGTCCTGACATGTAATTATCAAACTGTGAGTTTTCTGCGGAAACAAATAGGTTAGCGTTGGCTGCATGTGCTGCTGGCATCATAGATGGAGCAACAATTGTCATACCACCGGCTAACATAATTGTCATTAATGTAAGACTAGTTATTTTTCGTCCTATTTCGTTATTCATGTTATTAGTATTTTTCTTTAAAGTTTGTATTTAAGCCTAATGGACAATTTGTCCACAATCAGGACAGATCTTGTGATAATTTCATTATATTTTAAAATTTTATGTATTTTCTATAATATAATTAGATAAAAATTACATTTAGTGCTTAATTTGATAAATTGATCTGTATAAATTCTATTTTTTTCTAAGGATTTATGTAAATATTACAGGCTATTTTGTGTCTTGGTTTCTTTGTTTAAGAGACTTTTGTACAATGCAATGGCATCTGACTCATCTTTTGGTCCAACAATAACTGCTGAGCCTTTCTTCATAAGGCTTACAGATAATTCATCAGTTCTCATCGACAATCCCAGTCCTCCTTGATTTTCAACAATGAACCCTTTTTTCTTTGCAATGCTAGATATAGCATTTTCATCAATATCAAAAGTATCAGTTGGGGTAATAGAGTATGTGCGCTTTCCTCTGTTTCTTCCACACAGTTCTTCTAAAATTAATTCTTCTTTTTTGACAACTTTAAGTTTTCCTGTTCCACAAATTGGACATTCCTCAGCTCTGAATGTTCTGACACTATTGAAATCAAGATTTTCCAAATCAATGTGAAGTATTCTTGTTGATAGACTTGGTTTTTTCCCAATAATGATTTTTACAGCTTCTGCAACTTCAATTCCACCAACTATCGAAAGTATTGATGGATGAACTCCTTCAATACTACATGTTGGTATTGCATCTTCATTTAGATCAGGGAACATACAATAGTAACATGCACTTTCTTTTGGTAAAACTGTAAATGCTTGTCCTGAAACTCCAACTGCAGCTCCCGTCACAAAAGGAATTCCAAATTGGACACACGCTTTGTTTAAAGCATATCTGGCATTAACGCTATCAAGTGCATCAATAACAACATCACATCCTTCAACAACTTCAAGTGCAGTATAGTCATTAACCGAAATAGCCAGAGGCTCAATCTTACAATCAGGATTTAGTTTCTGTAATTTTTTTGCAGCCACTTCAACTTTAACTTGACCTACATCATCTTCATCAAACATAGTTTGTCTATGTAAATTAGATAATTCAATTACATCCCTATCAACAATTCTTAATGTTCCAATACCCATTGCAGCTAATCTTGATGTAATTGGATTTCCCAAGCCGCCAGTACCAACAACACAGATTTTAGAATTTTTTAATTTCAGTTGTCCATTATAGCCAATCTCTTCAAGCATTACCTGTCGTGAAAATCTGTCTAGTTCTTTTGGAGATAGTTCTTCTGAACCGCCAGCTACTGCAGGTAAAATGTAAATTTCATCACCATCTTTAAGAGTAGTTTGCATACCATCAGAGAATTTTGCGTTCTTTCCATTGATGTAGATGTTAATCAATGAACGTGGAGTACCATCATTTTCCAAGACACGTCTCTTAAAGTCATCACCCATTAATTCAGAGATTTTTGCAAATGCATCAGTTAATGAATCAGCTGAAATCTCAGTTTTTTTCTCGCCTCCACTTTGATTCAAAACAGAAGGTATTGTGAATGTTATATTTGCCACTAGTTTACTACCGCCGATATCTCAGATATGTCTGCTTTCATCACATCAGGCTTTTTTAAGACTTTCATGATTGATTCAGTTGCTTTTAGACCATTACCAGTAACATAGCACACCACTTTGTCATTTGCATCAATCTTTCCTTGTTCTACCATTTTCTGAAGAACTGATATTGAGACTCCACCTGCAGGCTCTGTAAATATTCCTTCAGTTTGTGCAAGTAGTAAAATTGCATCAAGGATTTCTCTGTTGTTACATTCTTCAGCAAAACCATTGTATTGTGCTAAACGTTTTAGAACATATCTACCATCACCAGGATCACCAATAGCTAAGCTTTTTGCAACAGTGTCAGGATTCTCCACTGGGATTACTTCTTTGGAATTTCTCTTAAATGCATCAACTATTGGTGCGCAACCATGTGGTTGTGCTGCAATCATATGCATATTAGAGACGTCATCAAGTAACGAAACGCTTTGTAATTCTTCAAATCCTTTACAAATTGCATTAAGCATAGCACCACTCCCCACTGGAATGATTAGTTGATCTGGTACTTGCCATTCTAGTTGTTCTGCAACTTCATATGCAAATGTTTTAGAGCCTTCCACATAATGAGAGCGCATGTTGATGTTCACTATTCCAATACTTTTACTATCGCCAATTTGTGCAGCAATTCTGTTTGCATCATCATATGTTCCATCAACTGCAATGTAATTTGCACCATATGACAATGCCTGTGTTATTTTTGCCATCTCAATATTACTTGGAGCAAAAACATGACAAGGTAATCCAGCTTTTGCTGCATGTGCTGCAGTAGCTGATGCCAAATTACCGGTAGATGCACAACCAACAGATGATAATCCAAATTCCTTTGCTTTGGATACTGCAACTCCTGCAGGTCTATCTTTGAATGAAAACGTAGGATTTACAGAATCATTTTTGATGTAAAGATTGTTTAATCCTAATTTTTCCCCGAGATTGTCAGCCTTGATGAGAGGGGTCATTCCAGCACCAATGCTGACAATGTTGGATTTGTTCTCTATGGGTAATAATTCAAAGTATCTCCAATAGGTGTGGTCACGATTGGTAAATGTGTTCTTAGTAATTGCAGGAAAATCATACTTTACATCAAGTGGCCCAAAACACTTATCACAAATATACTTGAAAGCATCATCATAATCTTTTTTACATTCTCTACATTGCAATGATGTTCTAGTCAAGATCAATTCCTCCTTTGAAAAGATAGATAAAAAATCCTAATATCAAGTTAAGTAATACTTAATTTGATGGGTAAAAAATATAATAACAAATAACGAAAAATAGAGAAAATCATTAGAATAGAAAGAATATCGATGAAAATTTTGAAAAAACAAACTTTTGACAGAAATTTCAATTATGAGTAAGGTTTTTAGATATTTTTGAAAACGAATGGTTGTGGACAATAAAACCGTAATCCCAATCATAGTTGGAATAATTATTGTAATTATTGGAATTGTTGTAATAATCAATGAAGAACCAAACATAATAGAAGTTGAAGATACGATGGATAAAGAAATTTTGCCAGAAGAAGAGGCCATACCAGAGATTCAAGAGAAGTTAGATGAGTTAGAAAAAATAAATTTGGAAAATGAGTATAGACCTAAAGAAAGAGAATGGATCACTTCAGGACCATTTCAACTTGATCGTAGTGAATATGTACTTGGAGAAAAAATTTTTCTTAGAATTGGAGGATTAACTAGCGAAGAAAAAGGACAAGTTGCATTTCTTAGGCCACTAAATGGCACACATTATTCTGTTTATTGGACCATTCCATTTGATGGAGCAGAAAAATCAGCATTCAATTATTATTTGCAGCCACAGCTATCAAAAAGACTTGGGTATTGCACAGCAGATGATTTTGTTGGGGAATGGAGGGTAGTGTTTAGAGGAACAGACTATCCAAACTTAGAATTTAAGATTACAGAAGATATTCTTACAGGAGATGAAGAGGATTATGAACCTGTATGTTAATTTATTTTTATAATGAATTATGAAAACAAACTTTTTCACCCAAGTGACACGCGGGGCCTGAAGGGTCTACAAGATAAATTATAGCATCAGAATCACAGTCAACTAAAATTTGTTTAATCTTTTGAGTATTTCCTGATTCTTCGCCTTTCATCCAGAGTTTGTTTCGAGAGCGACTCCAAAACCAAGAGTTACCAGTTTTTTTTGCCAATTCTAAAGATTCTTTGTTTGCATATGCTAGAGTCAGGACATCTTTTGTATTTGCATCTTGAACTATTACTGGAACCAAGCCTCCGCTTTTCTCAAAATCAATATCATCAATAGATTTTTTCATGACGTAAATTCGGTTCTGTGTTTTAGGTTCTGTGAAGTCATGGAGACCTCGACTTTGATACATCTACTATCTGGATTTCCACACCATCATAGTTTAATGATTTGGGTTCCATCATTCGTGAGAAAAGTTCACTTGTCGCTTCACCTGTATCGCCTCTAGCATGGTTAAACCTAGACCACGCCTTGTGGGCAATGTTCATGGATGCAACTACATCCTTGTCCATGCTCTTGCCACAATTAGTGCACAATAATTTACGTCTGTTTTGCCTGTCCTCTTGGATTCTCTTTCCGCATATTGGACACAGCTTGCTTGTGCGTTTTAGGTCAACAAAGACAACTGGGATTTCAATCCACAATGCCTTGTATTCCATCTGTCTCTGCAGTTCATAAAACTGCCAGCCGTTTAACTTTCTTCTGTACTTGTTTCCCTGACCATTTCCCTTTCTGTACAGTTTTCTGATTCCCTTCAAGTCCTCAAAAGCAATTGCAGATTTTGTCTTTACTGCATGATTCACAATATCTTTTGAGATTTTGTGGATGAACTGTCTTGTCCTATTCTGCAGTCTTTGTTGCAGATTCTTGTAGTATTGTCTCTTCTTTCTGTGATCGTTTCTTTTGAATCCTGCTCTGGCATGAATTGTGTTTTGTTTGATTGAGAGTAACTTGTTTGTCTTGTAGAATGTTACTAGACTGTCATTGCCACATGTTACGTTTCTTAGGTTTCTGTCTATTCCAACTATCTTGGTACATTCTATCTCTTCAATCTCTTTTGAGATATATAGACTGATGTTGAGGGTAGTCAGTGAGAATGAATGTACAGTCATGGTTGGGTCTGACAGTATTTTTAGAGTGTGATTATTTAGCAGGATGTTTACAGACTGATGATACTTGAATGGGATTGACAATAATGAACCGTTAATTTTTATTCCATAGCAGTTTGTCAGATATTGCTTTCTGACAAATGGTGACTTTGTTTTTCTGCCTCTCTTGATTGACTGTTTCATTTGTGAGAGCCTGCCACATGCTTGTGATATGGCGTTTAGTTTGTAGGATGATAAAATATCATATCTGGATAGCTCATGGTATGATAACATGGAAAGTCTTTTCAGTGTAGAGCAGTTGTTTTCTAATCCAATTCTGATACAATGGTTTACCATTTTACGGAATGTTTCCATCATGGAATCTAAATCATGGTTTTGTGGAACATTCTGTTTTATTGACTTGATTGCCTTCAACAATTATCATTATTTATTATTTTAATTAAGGTTTCAGGTTTCCATAACTTCACAGAACCCATTTGATTATTGTTTATAAGTAAGAAATTTCTTACTTTACGTATGAGCGAATCTACACTGAAAACAGTGAGTGTGTCTGAAAAGGGTCAAATCGCAATACCAAAAGAGATTCAGATACTACTTGGAATCAAAAAAGGAGACAGATTAGTGCTTACTGCAAAAAATGAAAAACTGTTGATTCAAAAAGCTACAAAAGTTGCAAAACAAATTGAGGTGGATTTTGGACCTTTGACAAAAATGTCTGAACAAACTGCAAAAAAACTGTGGGACAATAAAGATGACGAGATCTGGAACAGTTTTTGAGTCTGGAGATATTGTACTTGTTCCGTTTCCATTTACTAATATGTCACAGACAAAACTACGACCAGTTTTCATACTGTCAAATAGAACATACAATAGATCTTCATCAGACTTTGTATGCTGCGGTATTACTTCAAATCTGAGTAACAAAGATCATTCCGTTTTACTAGATCTAAAAGACATGAAAGAAGGAACCATTCCAAAAAAGAGTAGAATAAAATTCAACAAGATATTTACCTTAGAAAAAACATTGATCATAAAAAAAGTTGGCAGTGTAAATTCAAAAATATTAAAATCTGTAAAGTCATCACTTTTTTTGTTACTTGGGTAATCGATCAATACACTTGACGTAGTGATAAGACAGACTTACAATCTTACAGGGATTTTTTTTTCTTTTAGGAATGTTTTGACTCCTTTTACACCATGAGTTTCATAGTGAAAAATGGAAGCTGCCAAAGCTGCATCTACATTTGATTTTTTAAATACATCAACCATATCATCCGGTTTCCCACAACCACCAGATGCAATTACGGGAACAGATACAGAGTCAACAATTGATTTTGTAAGTAAAATATCATAGCCGTCTTTTGTGCCATCTCTATCAATACTGGTAAGTAAAATTTCTCCAGCACCAAGACCATCTACCTTTTTTGCCCACTGTATTGCATCAATTCCAGTTCCCTCTTTTCCACCATAAATGTAAACCTCAAACCAGAATTTTTTATCATCTTCTGAAAATATAGTGATATTTTCTTTGATAGAATAATTTCTTTTAGCATCAATTGCAACTACAACGCATTGACGGCCAAACAATTCCATTAGTTCAGTAATAACTTGAGGATTTTTTATTGCTCCAGTATTGATACCCACCTTATCAGCACCACTAAGTAAAATGTTTCTTGCATCCTCCAATGATTTAACACCACCTCCAACTGTAAATGGAATGTCAATTACGGATGCAACACTTCTAACTAAATCTTTGATTGTTTCTCTTTGCTCATCAGATGCAGTAATATCTAAAAATACTAATTCATCGGCACCTTCATCACTATATTTTTTAGCTAATTCAACTGGATCACCTGCATCTTTAATTGATTCAAAATTAAGTCCCTTTACTACTCTGCCATTTTTTACATCAAGGCAGGGAATGATTCGTTTTGTTAAGGTCATGCTATTTTTTTTGCTTCCTCTATTGTGATCTTATTTTCATAAAGAGCCTTTCCAAGTATTACTCCATACGGGTCTTTTTCTTTAACATCTTTAATATCACCAATATTTGATATTCCACCACTTGCAATCACATTTGTTTTCTCTAGATTACAAGCCTGTTCCAAAAATTCCAAGTCAGGACCTTCCATAGT
Source organism: Nitrosopumilus ureiphilus (assembly GCF_013407185.1). NCBI lineage: Archaea > Thermoproteati > Nitrososphaerota > Nitrososphaeria > Nitrosopumilales > Nitrosopumilaceae > Nitrosopumilus > Nitrosopumilus ureiphilus. The sequence continues at coordinate 1,958,632 of NZ_CP026995.1, forward strand.
CCCATCACGACTTACATTTGTTAGTAAAAATTCTGTAAAACCCATTTCAAGGAATTCTTTGATAGAATCAATCAAGTTTATTCCAGTTTTATCTTGCCATCCATGTATTACAATTTCACCATCTTTGTGATCTACAGAAATTACAATTTTCTTAGCACCTAAAGATAAGAGTAATTTTTTTAACAATTTTTGGTCTTTAAATGCCAGAGTTCCAATTATCACTCTGTCACATATTTTGATTATATCTAAAATCAATGATTCATCCCTTAAACCTCCAGCAACTTCTACTGGTATTGTTACTTGTTCCAAGATTTTTTTAATTATGGAAATGTTAGAGCCCAATCCTAAAGCTGCATCTAAATCCACTATATGCAGCATATCAGCACCATTTGCTTCCCATTTTTTTGCAATTTCTACAGGATTGTCACTATATACGGTTTTTTGTTTTGGATCACCTTTGTAGAGTCGAACCACTTGTCCACCCATAAGATCAATTGCAGGTATAATTTTCATTTTTTACACACATCAAGAAAATTCTTAATCATTATCTTTCCAACAGAACTTGATTTTTCTGGATGAAATTGAGTACCAATAAAATTATCTTGTTCAACTACTGCTGGAATTTTAATACCATAATCAGAAACAGCAGTAATCACATTATCAGAACTTGGTTTAACTCTGTAAGAGTGTACAAAGTAAACCCATGAACCATCATCAACACCTTCAAGAATTTTACCTGGTCTTTTAATTTCAAGATCATTCCACCCCATATGAGGAACTTTTAGAGATGGTGGCAGTACAATTACTTTACCATCAATTACATTTAATCCCTTTTCTTGTCCTTCTTCACTATTTTCAAAAAACATTTCCATTCCAAGACAAATTCCAAGTACAGGCATATCCCCTACATAATCTTTGAATTCAGTTTTAGAATAATTTCTAATACTATTAATAGCAGGATCAAAGTTTCCCACACCAGGAAGTAGTAAACCTGAGTAGTTGTTGGGTTCATCAAAGTTTGTTATGACATCAACTGTAGCTCCTGCTTTTTCTAAGGAATTTTTCAAGCTGAAAATATTTCCAGCCCCGTAATCAAAAATTGCTACACTAACCATTACATTGAACCTTTAGTACTTGGAATTCCTTTTTGTTTTTTATCTAATGTGGATGCATTTCGAAATGCAACAGCAAGTGATTTTATGGCAGCTTCAACTTTGTGATGATCATTATCTCCATACTTTACAGTAAGGTGAATGCAGCTGTTAAGATTTTGCAGTAATGATTGGAAAAAGTGTTCAAGATCTTCTTTAGAGACATCTTCGATTTTACTTCGCTTAATTAACAGAGTTGATTTCCAAAACGGGCGCTTTATCAAATCAATTGATGCCTCAGCTAGAGATTCATCCATTGGAACTGATGCATAACTAAATCTTGTAATTCCGATTCTTGACCCCAGTGCTTTATCAATTGCTTGTCCTAGTGTAATTGCAGTATCCTCAATGAGATGGTGTTCAATTCCATCATTTGATTTTGCATTAATCTTCAAATCCATCATACCATGTTTCCCAAAAGATACAATCAGATGATCAAGGAAACTAATGCCGGTTTTGATGCTTGTTTTTCCAAATCCATCAATGTTTACAGATACTTGAACGCTAGTTTCTTTGGTATTTCGATTGATTGATGCTTTTCTGGAGGCCATATTTTGCTCAGACTATAATGTGCTTTATTCTAAATTTAATACCTTTGGAAGTAAGTCAATAGAATCCAATACTAGGATAGCATCATTTCTCTCAAATAATTCAAGTTTTTCTTGAGGATTTTTACTTGTACCTATAATTCCACAAAAAATTGTTTTGTGGCCCAAATCAGTGGCTTTTTTTGCCATTATAAAATCCTCCATTGAATCTCCAACATATAATGTACAGATACTATTCATTCCAATAATGGAGTCTAGAAGGGATTTAGGATTAGGTTTTGCAAGTTCTCGTGATTCATCTTCGAGGAATGCTGAATTTTTTAAATCAAATTTTTGCAATAATTCCTTTAATGAGTAACTAACTGATTCTTTTCCTCTACCAGTCACCATGGCAATTTTTGAATCAAATTTATTTTGCAATTTTTCAAGTAAAAAATCATTTAAAATCACATCGTCCTGTTCTATTAACCCTGGAGCGTTGAATTTTGATTGTTTTCCAAATAACTTGTAATACAATTCTGGTCCATAAAAAATTTGATCAAAAATTTGATACAAAATATTTTCATGATGTGGACCAGGATAGGATAATTGTTTTTTGATTTCAGAGACATCAGTTAGGTTTTTCAGATGTTTTTCTACAGATTCAATACCAGTGGAATCGGAATTTTTTATCATATCAAAAATAAAACTGGACGGATCTTTTTGTAACTTTTTTGCTGCCACTAGAGAGATTATTGCAGCATATGTGAGATCAACCTCATCATTGAATCCACCAGTAGATTTGAATCCATCAATTATTTTAAAATCAACATCTATAGAGTCGTTAATTTTTGCAAAAGTCTCCAAGATGTACTTAGTAGTTTTAATGATTGCCAAATCATATGATTTTGTAATATCAATTAAGACACCATCACAATCAAATATTACAGCATCAATTTCATCCAATACATCAATGCATGAGTTATCAATGTAAATCCCATCAGATTTGTTTGTTAAAGTCATCCCAACAAATCACGAATTGCCAATAAGAATTTTGAGTTCATCTCTTTAGTACCAATTGAAACTCTAAGACATCCTTCATGATTACCAATTTTCCCTAATTTACGAATTGAGATTCCTTGCTCTGCAAGTGCTGCAAATACTCGTTTGTAGGAACCATGAGCATCAAAAAGCACAAAATTAGCCTTGGAATCAAAGACTTCAAAGGAATCATATTTCCGTAGAGTTTCAATAATTCTTTTTCTTTCAGTCTTGATGATATTTACTGCATCATTCATTAGATTTGCTTTTTCTAAAGCTGAAATTCCAGCTTCAATAGTAATAGTACTTAGAGGATATGGATATTGTAGTACATTCATAAAAGTATCAGTGAATTTCTTATTTGCAATAAAATATCCCAATCTAAGTCCTGCCAATCCAAATGATTTTGATAAAGTCTGTACAACAATCAAATTTTCATGGGTTTTTACCATGTTGGCAAGAGAATAATCACCAAATTCTCCATATGCCTCATCAATTATCACAAGACCCTCAAAAGATTTCACGAGTTTTTGTAATTCATTTTTTGGGAATTGAAATCCAGTAGGATTATTGGGAGAGTCAAGATAAAGAATTTCTGCATCACTGGATTGTTTTATGAAATCTTTAATGTCTAGTTTCATAGTGTTTGAAAATGGAATTGCAATCAAAGGAATTGAATATAGTTTACAGCGCTCTTCAAAAAATCCAAATGTAGGATTTGATGTAAGAACTTTGGTTTCTTTTGATGCAAAATTAGAAAGGATCAAATCTAAAATTTGATCAGAACCATTTCCAATACCTATCATTGAGGAAGGGATTTTAATGAATTTAGATATCATGTCAATTAATCGCTCTACACCACCTAGTGGATATTCTCGTACGTCAGATTTTTTTTTTGCTGATAAAAGTATGTCATTTTGAAACTGTTTTGGAATTACATAGTTTTCATTTGAATCAAGTTTTACGGCATCTTTAAGAAGATCAGGTTTTTTGTAACCTCCAATAGAAGAGTATTTTTTAATTTTTTCATCAAACCAATTTTTTTTCATTTCAATCTACCTCTAACTGATTCATAATGATTGAATAGTCCTTCAGCTTTTGTTAAAACTTGTAGATGTTTTGAAAGTTTTGACAATGATGATTTTGAGCATTTAACTTGAGTACTAATTTTCATAAAATCCAAAACTGAAAGTGAACCACGAATTTTTCCAAATCCGCTGGTAGGAAGGATGTGATTTGAGCCTAAAACATAGTCACTAGCAGAAGAAGGAGTATCATTTCCAAGTAAAATAAGACCTGAAGTAGTTATTTTGGAGGAAATTGATTCAGGATTTTTTGTCATTATTTGTAGATGTTCAGGAGACAAGAGATTTGCAAGTTTTACCATATCAGATTGTGTTTTACAAATTGCAATAAATCCATTATTTTTTAGACTTGCTTTTACAAAATTTGCTCTTTGAATTTGAGGCAATAATTCAGAAATCGTATTACTTACTGACTTTGCAAGTTTTTCTGAAGTAGTAATAAGATAGCAAAAAGTATCACTGCTATGTTCTGCTTGAGAAATTAAATCCAAGGCAATAAATTTTGGATTTGCTGAATTATCTGCAATAATTCCTAATTCTGTAGGACCTGCAAGCATATCAATTCCAGTTTGTTCACTGATTAGAGATTTTGCACTAGTAACAAATGTACCACCAGGACCAACTATTTTATCAACTTTGGAAATAGTTTTTGTTCCAAATGATAGCGCAGCAATTGCTTGCACACCACCTGTTTTGTATATTTCATTTGCGCCACAAATATCTGCAGCAACAATTGTCAATGGATCAACTTTACCATCAGAGTTTGGAGGAGATACAACTGCAATTCTAGGAACTCCTGCAACTTTTGCTGGAACTATAGACATTATTGCAGAACTTGGATATCTTGCCAATCCTCCTGGTATGTAGCATCCTGTACTTTGAATTGGAACAAATTTTTTGATGATCTTTATTCCATCATTGTTAATTGTTTTATTTTTTAAAAGAGATTTGATAGCAGATTCTGTTTTTTCTAGTCTTGTTTTTGCTAAATATAGAGCATCAAGTTCAGATTTTGATATCTTGTAATATGCATTTTTTATTTCAACTTGAGATAAACGTAATGAAGAGATATTTGCCTTGCTGAATTTTTTTTCATATTTTCGTAATGCATCATCACCATTTTTTTTTACATTCTTTAAAATGGATTCAACGATGGATTTGTTTTTTTGAGGCTGTTTTGGAAGAATTTCAGATGCAAACTTTTCAATGTTATTTACTTTGATTATTCTTATCAATTTTCTTCGTCACGTTTGATCTCCTCAAGCTCAAGAATTTGTCGTGGTTCATGAACTACAAGACCTTGAGCAATCTTTCGGAGTTTAGGAATGAGTTTGTGAAATTCTTCTTTTTTTATGACTGTGTTTATTCCAAACCATCCTTCCTCACTTAATGGACTAACAGTAGGTCTTTTGAGTGAAGGCATCTCTGCTAAAAGTTTCTTTAGATTTTTTTCCTCTACATTTAGGTAAATGTGCAAATATTTTCTACCATGAACAGCACCTCTCATAAGAGTAACAATATCAAATATTTTTTCACGTTTTTTTGGATCTTTTAGCGATTTTTTGTTTACAATCAAATGTGCAGTGGATGTAAGTACTTCATCAACAATTTTTAGTTTATTTTGTTTTAATGTTGTTCCAGTTTCAGTTACATCCATTATAGCATCTACATCTTCAGGAGGTTTTGCTTCAGTTGCACCAAATGATAAATGAATTTGAACATTTTTGTTTGTTCCCAATCTAACCCAAGGTGTTACAATTAGTGGATCTTTGGAACCATGATATTTTTTATAAGACTTTGATTGTTTTAGAAATTTAGATGCAGTTGTAAGATATTCCGAAGAGATACGAAGTGTTTTTTTCTTTTTTCCGTAATCTGCAATCATTTCATCGAGAGTTTTATAATGATATTTATCAGGAAAAGCTATTACTAGTCTGATTTTTCCATATTCTAAATCCAAAATAGCTTCAACGTCAGAATTTGTTTCCCCCACCCAATCTTTGCCTGTAATTCCTACATCATACAGTCCTTCTGCAACTAGAGTTGGAATTTCTTGGGGACGGAGCATCTTTACAATGATATTTGGATCATCCAAATACACTCGATAGGTTCTACTCTTTCGATTAACTTTAGTCCAAGATTTTTCTAATAATTTGAAAGTAGCCTCTTCTAAACTTCCTTTAGGAATAGCAAATTTTACTTCAGTCATTTTGAGATATCAAAGAAACTGTATAAAAGCCTCAATTTAACTTTAAAATTAATAGCATGAACTTGGGTAAAATTGCAATAGTTAGTGTAGTGATTATAGGAATTACAGTATCTGCACTCTATTTTGCAGATGAAGGAAGTTTACTGAATAATTTAGAAGAAAATCAAAATGACGAAGTCGGATTAATTGAATGGAATTCTGAAGAATTGTTCAGAGTTTTAGTAGACCCAGATGATCTTATAGTAATTGATGGAGTAACAATTCCACTAAAGGCCACATTTGATTTAAAAAAAGAATTAGCCCAAACATACAATAAAATCGGTGTTTTTGATGAAGATAAAAAATCAGTCTTTATTATTCCAACATTTACTGCGAGTGCATATTTAGAAAATGGATTTTATGATTTTTACAATGAAAAATGTAATGAAAAATGTTTAACTGCAGAAATAGTTACCATAGATAAATTAGATTACAAGTCTAGTGCAAATTCTGTAAAAATTTTACAACTATTGGGATATGATTCAGTATCAGATTTAGAATTACATAATAATCCTGATATTTTAAAAAATTATGACAAGGTCATAGTACTACATAATGAATATGTCTCACAAACAATGTTTGATGCAATTACATCTCATGATAATGTGATTTTTTTGTATCCTAATTCTTTGTATGGCAAAGTTGAAGTTGATATCACTACTAACAAAATAACATTAATTCGTGGACATGGTTATCCTAATTCAGAAATTCAAAATGGTTTTGATTGGGAAAATGAGAATACACATCCTTATGAATTTGATACTGAATGTAATAATTGGGAGTTTTATCCCATATCAAATGGTTTTATGTTAAATTGTTATCCAGAACAGATAATTTGGAAAGATGAATTATTTTTAAAGACCATTAAAGAATTATGAATCATTTTTAGATTGTGATAATAGTTCTTTTGCCCTATCAAGCGAAATTTTCTTCTCTTCAATCATTTTTTGAACAATATCATCAATTTGTCCAGTAGTAGCTCCTGCAGCTGCTGCAAGATTTCTAGCATGAAGACGCATGTGACCCTTTTGAATTCCTTCAGTTGCAAGAGCACGAATAGCACTATAATTTTGAGCTAATCCTGTAGCAGTCATAACACATGCAAGTTCTTGTGCAGATGTAACTCCAAGAATCTTTGTGCAAATTTTAGCCACGGGGTGGACATTTGCAATTCCTCCAACAATTCCAACTGACAGTGGAATTTCCAAAGTGCCAACCAAATTTCCCTCATTATCTTTACTCCACTTACTAAGAGAACGATATCTGCCAGATTCTGCAGCATATGCGTTTGCTGCAGCCTCAATGGCTCTGCTATCTTGACCAACAGCGTTTGCGACTGCTATAGTTCCATTCATGATCCCTTTGTTGTGAGTAACTGCTCGATAAACATCGTTATCAGCAAATTCAAACGCCAGGATAATGTTGTCAACAACTTTTTCTCCTCCAACTGCTTCTTTTTCAAAGACTGCTTTTGCCTTTGCAATTCTTCTAGTGGAATAATTGGATAATATACGAAGTAGTGTTCTGCCACCAGTGAGCTTTTCAATTAAGGGTGAAACAGCCTCGCACATTGTATTTGTTACATTTGCACCCATTGCATCTCCAACATCAATTAAGAGTTCAATAATTAGCATTTTGCCAGAAGGTGCATCAATTTCTTTACAAGAGATCTCTTTTGCGCCTTTTCCCATTTTAGACAAAGTATTGCTTTTAGAATTTGCCAAATCTAAAATTTCATTGGCAGAATTTTTAATTTGTTTGATTGCAGCAGGAATGTTAACATCCAAAACTTGTATTTGACCAATACTGTAAGATTCAATTGCTGAAACTTTAAATCCACCTTTAATTCGTGCAACTTTTGCTCCCTTTGAAGCTGCAGCAATTACTGATGGCTCTTCAATCACCATCGGAATAATGTAATCCTTACCATTAATCTTGAAATTTGTTGCAATTCCCAATGGTAATGAGAATGTACCAATAGCATTTTCAACCATTTTATCTGCTTTATCAAATGAAATTCCTCCATTTTCACTTTGTAAAATATTAATTTCATCACTAGAAAGATTGGCAAATTTTGCAACAATGTCTAATCTTTCCTTTCTTGATTTTTCAAACAATTTTGAAATTGATGAATCGGGCATTTTATTTCAGGTTCTGTCAAGTCATAGGGATATTAATTATTTGTCCATCTTCCTGACTCGCCACAATCGACTCTGCATCTTGGAACTGCTTCATTGCTTCAACTTGCGGTGCGTTGGGGCCGAACCTCAACCCTCTGGCCAAAATGTTTTTGGCTGCATTCTCATCCCTGTCGATAAGAATTTTGCACACGGTACATCTCATCACTCGGTGCTCTTCGGGTACTAGTTTTATCCCACATACCGCACACTTTGATGATGTGCCATGTGCCTTTACATACTGAACGGGCAACCCATTCCATTTAGCTTTGTATTCTATCTGTCTCTGCAATTCATAAAAACTCCATGTGTTCATTTTACCACGATGTTTTTTACCCTGACCGTTTCCCTTACGATACAATTTTCTGATTCCTTTTATGTCTTCTAGAATGATTCCCTGATTCTGTGATGTGATCCTCTTTGAGACATTATGAAGCAGTTGATGTACTCTGTTTTTCTCCTTCTTGCCGTATTTTGTGAATAATTTCTTTCTAATCCTTGCATCATTTCTTTTAAAGTGAGATTTGACCTGCCTATATTTCTGCTTGATATCATTTGTCTTTTTTAGATTGTATATCATGAACTTGTTGTTTGTATCAAAGGACGTTGCATTGTCCAGATTCCTATCAATTCCTACATACGAGTGTGGATTCTTTTGTTGTATCTCCATGGAGTATGAAATGACTAGTTTTTCAGGGGTTACTGTTATTGAGCCGAGTTTTGCAGATTCTAGTTTTTGCAGTACATATGATGCAAGTTTGATGTAGATGTACTGTTTTGCCCTGATTGGGAATCTTAAATGGTTGTCAATTATTTTGTATGTTTGATTGTCAAGTGTTATCATGTTTCTTTTCATGTATGGTCTGTTTGCATTTGGTTTTTTCTTTTTGGTTGCACGGTATAGTTTGAGTCTTGCCTTTGCAACAGATATGGAGCCATGAACATATTTTGCATAATATTGTGAATTATTCCTGAGATGTTCATACAGTTCGTGGTGCATTGTATTGCGTGAAGTTAGATTTTTTTCATCTGAGATACGAATAGCCTCATTTGTACACAATCTGAAATAATTAAAGACATCTGCCAGTTCTTCCCTTTTGTCATGGAACTGCCAAACACATTTAGTATGCAGCATTATTAACTCATGTATACTATGTTAAATTATTACAGGTTATAGTGTAATACTCATATAGTATTTTTATGTCACTATAACTTGACAGAACCTTATTTCAATATCCTCAATAATTTATCATCCATTCTATCTGGAAAACCTTTTCCGTCAGTATTTGAAGTAATTACATAAAGACTTCCGTCATTTCCCTCAACTACATCACGAACTCGCCCAATTCCACTAAGAATAGATTTTTGGGAACTTAGTCCCTGCTCAAAATCTACCTGATAGAGATTGGCAGATCTCATGGAGGCCATAATAAATGGAAATTCAAAATCAAGTTTGTCGCCAGAATAAAACAAGATACCTCCAGGCTCTATACTTGGATCATAGCAGATGATGGCATCTTCAAAAGTTTCATCACCTGAGCATTGCTGTTTAGGCCAACCGTAGTTTTTTCCTGCTTGAATAATATTGATTTCATCATTTTTTTCAGGTCCAAATTCTGCCACAAACATGTTACCATCATTATCCCAAGTCATTCCTTGAGGATTTCTGTGTCCTAAAGAGAAAACAGGTGAATTAGAAAATGGATTATCAACAGGAATTGTTCCATCATCATTTAATCTTAAAATTTTTCCGGATAAAGAATCAAGTTCCTGGGGAAGATGTGATGCATCTGAAACCGTTCCAGTACCAACATATAATTTTCTGTCAGGCCCAAATTTTATAAAACCTCCATTAGTAAATGAAGATCCAGGAATTTTATCAAATATTGTTTTGGCATCTTGCAATTTATTTTCTGATTCAGTAATTCGCAGAATTTTATTCCATAGTTTTCCATCCTCTTCATATGTCAAAAATACATAGATGTAATGATTAGTTGAAAAATCTGGATGGAGTGCAATGCCTAGTAATCCACCATCAAAAACATTTGCAGGACGAAATGCAGCAAGTGGTGATTCTAATAGATTTCCATCTTCAATAACTCTGATGAATCCATCTTTTTCAGTTACAAAAACTCTATTGTCTGAAATTGCAATTGCACGAGGTTTGTCAAGATTTTCAGCTAAAATAGTTACAAAATCATTTTGAGAATTCAAAGTGGGTTTTGGTAATGGTATAGGATCAGAAGGCGATGTCAAAACCAATACTGAAAATATTATAGCACCAACAATTGCAATGATTTGAATTTTTTTATCCACAAAAAAGTAATCTTTTCAAATCCTATTAATTACTTTCAAGAATTTGATAAAGCGTATATACGGCTGAACTTCATTTATGTTCAGCGGGGTGGGGAAGCCAGACTAATTAGGGCTAGGTCATCCCGGCGGGCTCATAACCCGCAGTTCAGTAGTTCAAATGGAGTTAATCTCCTGAAAGTCTACTCCCCGCTACTTAGTTTCTATAAACGCAAAACCATAAAAGAGATTTATCAAATTTTGTGGATTTGTTGATTATACCTACTCGTTGCAAAGGTCTAGTTAGATGTCTATGTGCAGATATTTTTGGAACATACAGTTGTTTTTTGATTTTTCTTGAAATTTCATTACTAGTTTTACTTGTTGCTTTTTTGCCACAACGTATACACTGAAATCCTTGATTCTTGCCTTTGGACTTCATTTTTTTATTACATTTTTTACAAAATGGATTTGACGTTGAAAGGTTTTTTTCAAGATGGATAATTTCAACAAATTCAAGATTAATTATTCGTGGAAAATTTTTTGATGCCTTTCTAACTCCACCTCCCACACAAATCTTATCTCCTTTAATCAAGTGTGAAGCAACAGTATTGATTCCTGTTTCTTTGTAAACGGCGCACCAAAATTCATGGTTATTTGAATTAATTTTGAAAAATACGTGTCCTCCTTTAACAATTTTAGGAGTATTGGATACCATTCCAGTGATTTTTCCTGAAGCATAAGGCAACATGTTTTCAAAATTCAATTCATTTTTCAAATGATCTCCGGTTCCCTGGTTTGATTTGAATATCATGTATCCATCTAACTTTTCTTCACTTTTTAGAATCTTAGTTGCATAAAGCAGTGAATCGACATTTTCTCCTCGGACACCATAGAAAACAGGATCAGGTCCATGTGGAGTAATTAGAATTCGTCCTTTCTTTGTATCAAAACTGTTAAACGTATTCGGAAAAGTTTTTTCTTGCATAACTTTTACACTATTACTAGAAATTTTTCGTTCCTTTCCAAATTTTGATTTTTTACGATAACTCAAAAGTTCTAATGTGTGATCATGAAAATCATACCCTATTGCACCAATAGCCCCTACTAATCCTTGACCATTACCTTTGTAAAAAAATTCAAGGTTATTTTTTTTAGCAAATTTTTTTGCATTATTTCTATTAATTAATCTCCATAAAGCTAAATTACTAAAATCAATAAAATCAGATGGAATTGAATCACTTTCAAAAAATACTAATCCAGGATTTGCGCCATTTTTAACATCAGAATACTTTGAAACAAGATTTTTTACTTGTTGTTTTACATTTGATGGATTTTTTGTCTTGATTTTTATGGACACTGCACCATTACCTCTAGTTTTCCACGGGATGTTAGGATTGAATCGGATTAATCTTGGAAAATCAAGAAATTCAGTTTTCTGTTTTTGAAGTAAATCAACAATTTTGTAGGCTAGAAATGTAGTACACATTCCCTTTGGTGAATCAGTATCATCAAATCCAATATTTAGAATAGTTTCTTTTTTCACAATTCATTTTGATAATTAAGACATTTTTAGTTGTTGCACGGTTCAGTTGATTTAAATTAATAAAGTCATATTCCAAGCTGAATTGATCATAATAGATGAAGAGAGGATTTTCAAAGAAATTGAGAATAAAAATCCAGCATCAGTTTCATTAAATGGTCCAGACGGAATTTTACCACAAGTTCAGGAAACTGCAATGAAAATCTCAGAGAAATTTGGAATTCCAGCTTATGTTTTAGCAGATACCACATGGGGAACATGTGATCTAAATACAAATGGCTCCAAAGTTCTTGGAGCAGAAATTCAATTCAACATAGGACACACAATTAACACAGAATCACTAGAAAAAAATCTTGTTTTAATTGATGCATTTGATGATGTAGAGTTTGACAGTGTTGCAAAAAAATGCCCAGAAATATTGAAAGGTAAAACCATTTCATTAGTTACAGATAGCCAACATTTACACCAAGTAGACAAAGTTGAAAAAATTTTAACAGAGAATGGAATCAAAGTCAAAATTGGAAAAGGTAAAGGGCAATTAAACGACGGTCAAGTATTTGGTTGTGAGTTTTATCCTGCATCACAACTAAAAAAAGAAGTAGATGCCTATGTGTTTTTAGGACAAAGTAATTTTCATGCAGCAGGAATTGCATTATCTACTAATTTGCCTACATACATTTTAGATCCTTACTTTAACGAAGTAAGAGAAATTACTGAATTTGCTCAGAAATTAAAAAAGAAAGCAACTCTTGCAATATACAAAGCAGCTGAAGCTAAAACATTTGGAGTGATTGTTGGACTCAAAGAAGGTCAGCTATCCAAAGTATTTGCTTTGAAAATCAAAAAAGAATTGGAAAAAGAAGGAAAGAAAGTGCAGTTATTTGGATTAACTGACATTACTAATGACAGATTACAAAATCTTAAAGGAATTGATGCATTTGTTCAAGTCGCATGTCCAAGAATATCTACAGATAATCAGTTTGACAAGCCAGTTTTATCCACACCACAAGCAAATGCGCTTCTTAAAATTTTACGAAATGAAAGTATCGAAGAATATCTAGAAATTCCCCACTGGCTGTAATTATATTATTAGATTTTTGAATCTAGAATTGCCAGATAATTTTTCAAAGTATTTTGATTTTTTTGCCTTGATTTTGTATTGTAATCCCTGAGATATTGCACGCTCAAGTAGATCAAGTGCCTCATCTATTTTTGAGAGCATTACAAGATTACAGGATTTATCAAACAATACATCACCATTATCAGGATAATCATGCAATATACTGTTACAACAGGATATGGATTCATCAAATTTTTCCATGGAAAACAAAATTCGTTCCTTATGGTATAATGCAATGTTGTATTTTGGGTTATTCTTTAGAATTTTATCACATAAATACAATGCTTCAATGAAATTTCCTAGTTTACGAAATGATGAAATTTTGTTTACCAATACTGAAAGATCATCAGGGCATATTTGTAATGCAGAATCATAACATTTCATAGCATTATCAAAATCCTTGAGTTTACTTAGTGCATACCCCTTATTGTTAAGGGAACTAAGGTGTAATGGATTTTCATTTAAAATTTCATCATAATATAAAATTGCTTCTTTTAATTTTCCCTGTAAAAATAATCTATTTCCCTCATCCAAAATTGAATTTATTTTTGGATCGGACATTTTCAATCAGAATTTGGTTTCAGGATGATTTTCCCAAAAAGTCCTTTACCTGTAAGCATTTTTGTGTGAGCCTCTGCTGCCTGCTCTAAAGAGTATACTGAATCAATTATAGATTTTATTTTTCCTTGTGACATCCAATAGAGACCCTGTTCCAATTCAGCTCTAGTTCCTTGAGTTGAGCCTAAAATGTTAATCCCTTTAAAGAAAATATGACGTAGATCAGTTTTTGCATCATATCCTGTAGTTGCACCAGTTGTGACAATGGTTCCACCATAATTTAGTAGTGTTAGTTCTTTATTCCAGTGAGAGCCACCAATGTGTTCAAAAATTACATCAATACCAGGAACATCTCCATACTGTTTTGGAATTTTTTTTGCAATTGATCTTACTTTTTTATGCCAATCCTCTTTTCTATGGTCTACAGCAAAGTCTGCTCCAAGTTCTAATAGTTGATCTAATTTATCAGGGCTAGCAGTTGCAATTACAGTACATCCAAATAGTTTTGCAATTTGGATTCCATAATTTCCAACACCTGAACTGCCACCCATTATCAAAACTAATTGTCCAGGTTGAATTTTTGCCCTGCCAACTAGCATATGCCACGATGTCAACAATGTCATTGATGCAGCTGCTGCCTCATCAAATGAAACACTTTCTGGAATTTTTACAACGTTAACTTCTGGAAGATGGGCAAATTCACAATATCCACCCCAAAGCGGGCCTGTTTCAAAACCCCATATTGCTCGCTTTCTACAATCATATTCTCGTCCATCAGTGCATGCTTTACAAACTCTGCAAGACATATTTCCATGGGATACTATTCTATCACCAACCTTGATGTTTTTTACATCACTGCCAACTTCAACTACTTCGCCTGCAGCATCTGTTCCAGAAATGTGAGGTAATGGTATTTCCAACGGTTTGCCTCTCATACCCCAAATATCATCATAGTTTAGCGCTGCCGCTTTTACTTTGAAGATTACTTCGTTAGATTTTGGTTTAGGTAATGGTATTTCTTTAATTTTTAAGATTTTAGAAAAATCATCATCAGTAGTATATTCATCATATACTAGGGCTTTCATGATTTTTTTGAGATTTTTGAAGATATATGATTTACCAAGTAATTTCAGGATAACAGACAAAGTAATTTCAGACCACAAACAATTATAATCATAAAAACAAAAATCTCAGCATGTCTGAAAACGCAACATTTCCAGGGGACAAAATAGCTTCTATTGAAGAATACGAGGCTGGGCACAACACCTTTGATGATGGAGACATGGTCAGAGCAGCAACTGTAGGCGAGAAAGACATTGACAAGGAAACGCGTACTGCCAACATTAAGCATCCAAAACTTCTATCAATTCCTCAAGTAGGGGACATCATTATTGGAACAGTTGCAGCAGTAATGTCATCTATGATTGCAGTTTCAATTGATTACATTAATGGAAAACCAACTACATCAAAAGTAGAATGTGTTTGTTCAACGCGAAACTTGAGAATAAGAAATGTGGCTCTGGTTAATGACATAGTAAAATTAAAAATTCTGAATCATCTTAATGGTACAATTCATGCAGCAATTAATGAACCAGATTTGGGAATTCTATTCACAAAATGTAGAAAATGTGGAGGAAAAGTTGTTCCAATGCGTGATGCTATAAAATGTACAGAATGTGCATGGATTGATGAGAGAAAACTTTCTTCTGATTTTGGCAATAGTGATTTCATAAAGTTGAGAGAGTAAGAAATGATTCAGGTTTCGTTCCAAGGTGAACGAGGGGCATATAGTGAAGCTGCTGCAAGAGCATTTTTTAACAAAGAAATTGACACCATTCCGCTAGCTACATTTGCCGAAGTATTAGAAAATACATCTATGAATAAAACAGAATATGCAATTTTACCCATAGAGAATTCACTAGAAGGGAGTGTGGGGGAAAGTTATGATTTATTGTATTTAACAGATCTAAATGCAATAGGAGAGATTTATCATAGAATAGAGCACTGTTTAATTGGAATTGGTACATTAGATGAAATTGATACAGTTTATTCACATCCACAAGCTTTAGGTCAGTGTAGAAAATTTATCGAAGAGCACAATATGAAAACAATTCCAGCATATGATACTGCTGGAAGTGTAAAAATTGTTAAAGAATTAAACAATAGAAATTGTGCATCCATTGCTAGCAAGGATGCAGCAGAAATTTATCAAATGCCCATTGTTTCAAACAATATTGCAAATAATCTAAATAATTATACCAGATTTTTAATCTTGTCAAAAACAAATAGTTCCAAAACAGGCAATGACAAGACATCAATAATTTTTTCTATAAAGCATGAGCCAGGCTCATTATTTAGAATCATAGAGAATTTTCACAAAAAAAATGTCAATCTCACAAAGATTGAATCAAGACCAACAAAAACAAACACATGGGAATATAATTTCTATGTAGATTTTGAAGGACATAAGGAGGATTCAAAGATTTTAGAAATGCTCGAAAAGATAAAACAAGATACTCTGTTTCTGAAAATTTTAGGTTCTTATCCTTCTGCAAAACTAAGCTAAAATCCTTTTGGTTTTCTGATGGTAAAACCCATACTAAATCCAATTATTATCATTCCAGAAATAATTACAATAAAATGATAAGAAAATAGAATTGGATCAGTTGTAACATTCAGTTTTGCTTCAACAGTCATTTCAGTAGAACCAAGATTTTGAAGTTGGATTCTAGTAACACCATCTTCTAAATGAATCCAATCAACAATTACTTCTTTTTCATGAGTAACAAATGAATCACCTTCTGTTGGGATTTGCAATCCTGAACCAGGACTAGATAATTTTAGATTAAATTTTTCACCAGTAATTTTCATATGTTGTGAGGCTCCAGTATTTGCAGAAATTTGATATGAAGTAGATTTTCCAACATCAAAGGTTTCGTTTACATTTACTGTTTGGAATCCTATTGATGAAATTAGAGAATATCCACCGATTGCAATAATTACACTTCCTACAATTATTCCGATTATAGTTCTCTTAGATAACATAAAATAACAACCTTGAATACCGCTTAAAAAATTATCTACATTTAACCTGCTCTGTCGCACAAATACAAATAATTCCACACTTTCTACTAATTCTCCTGTCAGGTTATGCTGTCACAAATTTGTTGTACAGCGATAGTTTCAGTATCAATTCTTGAATCATGTTGAGTCTATTCCTGGATCTTACCTCCTTTACGAACATTCTTTTGATGCTAGCAAAGACAGACTTTTACATAGATGTATAGGATTATGATTCACTAATTATTAGAACTAGAAAAAATAATAGCGATTTAAAACATCTTATTGTTGGTGATGTAATGAGGGAGCAAGTAAATGCTCTATTACTTGTTGAGCCCTTTCAGATTCAAATTTCATCTTCGACTGTATCTCAGGATTGTCTAGTTTGTTGATTCTTTCAGGTAATTCAAAGCTAAATGAATCTTCAAAATCAGCATAAGATGTTAGACAGGTAGGACATAGCACAAGCAATTGTTCAATCGCATTAGGGATTTGATCTTCTTTGTATTTTGTGAAGTCTGAATGCAATCTAGTCATAATCTGAGTTGGAGGATCTTGTATTTTGTCAGGTAAAACATAATCCATTTCCCATTGATCATATTTTAGTGACCAAGAATTACCAAACTCATCGACTGCACTAGTTTTGCTTGTTTCAGTCAAGTGGTATATGTGACCTTTGTTGATTCCATCATATTCTTTTGGTGGATTCATTGATGGTCCAACTACTTCAATTCCATGATTGTAATAGTTTTGCCATGCGTTATGTTCTGCATCCCAGACATTGGTTCCAAGAATGTTAAAGTCAAGTGGTGCTCTGAAAGTATGCGCTACTTTGACAATGAGGCATTTTGTTTGGGACTCGTCTGAGCAATAACCTTCTGAGGTAGTGACGCTGATTTTATCTAGTACATTTTCAGGATCATCTAATGTGACTGTTTCAATACCATCAAAGGTCTTATCCCAGTTAATTACTGCTTTGCTCATTCCAATGGATTCCCCTTTTGCAAGACCAAATGCCAACTCAAAATGGGATATTTTGTCAGGGCCCAGATTTTCATAAATTTTGAATTCAGCAACGTTTTGTTTTCCTACATTAACAGTCACTAGTGGATATGGTGTAAAGTATCGCTCAACATCAATAGGATTGCCATTGTATGTAAAACCATTATCAACTATTCTTCTTCCGTCATTGTCAACTCCCAATGTTGGTTCTTCGCAGTCACCGTTACATCCGCTACCTCCATTAGTAGTAACAGTGGCAGCAACGAATAATCCAAAGTCTCCAGATAGAGTTTGTGATCCAGCTGCCATTCCAGGATCAGGATCCTCAGTTATCAAATCACCAATACTATTTGTTCCTGATACATCTACAGTAGAAGCGCCTACAACTGGTACGTTATTGATATTGATAAAAGTAATCACTAGGTTTTGATTATTAGTCCATTCAGCAGTCCAATCTGTTGTAAATGTTAGAGAGGCAAGAGGATCAGGTGATGCAAATGTAAAATTACCAGTTACAAAAGCTGCAGAAGTAACAGCACCAACTGTAGCATTTGTTGCTATATTTGTGGTAATTGTGAGAGTATCACCAGCACTAAAAACAGTGTCTGCATCATCAGGGTCGTTTGCAACATAGGCAGAAATCGTTGGTTGTGCTGCAAAGGCATCTAGAGTCAGATATGGAACAAAGCCAATAGTAAACAAAACAGATGTTAAAACAAACAATGAAGCAGATAATTTGGAATTATGCATAATATTAACATAATAAATTAGTATTTAAATAATACGTTTATGGGGCCGCGTAGACGTTATATGAAATTATTTCCATAGCGCAAGTTATGCCATTCTTCATGATTGGCCTGAGAGTCGATGGTTTACTACATCAAAGAAACATCATGAGGTTGACTTTCTGCAAATCCAGCTCTTGACATTTTGATAAATTCTGCATTTTCTTGCATTTGTGTAATTGTATGTGCACCACAATAACTCAAACCAGAACGTACTCCACCAGTCAGTTGCTTGAGAATATCAGTAACGGTGCCTTTGTAAGGGACCATGGCTTCAACTCCTTCTGCGACATAATCATTAAGATCATCATCAAGTGAGATTAATCCTGTTTCTTTGGATTTTCTACCAATTGATGCAGCTAAAGAAGCCATTCCACGATAAACTTTGAAACGTTTTCCATTTTTAGTCAAAACTGTGCCAGGTGATTCATCAGTACCTCCTAGCATGCTACCAATCATTACAGATGAAGCACCAGAAGCTAATGCCTTTGTTGCATCACCAGAAGTTCGTGTACCACCATCAGAAATTATTGGAATGCCGTATTCCTTTCCAACTTTTGCGCAATCCATCACTGCAGTCAATTGTGGAACACCCGAACCAGTAATAACTCTAGTAATACAAATAGAGCCAGAGCCTACACCAACCTTTACTGCATCAACTCCTGCTTTGATTAAATCTTCAGCACCTTGAGCAGTTGCAATGTTTCCTGCAATTAGTTCACAGTTTGGAAATGCTTTTTTGATGTTACGAATTGTACTCATTGCATTTTCACTATGACCGTGTGCAATATCTACGACAAGTACATCTGCACCTGCTTCTAAAAGAGATTCACTTCTTTCTAAAAAGTCACCTTTTACACCAACTGCTGCCCCAACTAATGGACTACCTTTCTTATCTTTTGATGCGTTTGGAAAATCCGCATTATTTGTAATGTCTTTACTTGTAATCAATCCTTTGATAAGTCCTGAATCATCAATTATTGGTAATTTTTCAATTCTATGTTTATGCAGAATTTCTTTAGACTCATCTAGAGAAACGCCAAATTTTGCAGTTACAACATCTTTAGTCATAATATCCTCAATTCGAAGTTTAGGATCAGCAAATAGTAGATCTCGCTCAGTTATGATTCCTATTAGTTTAGAATTTGAGTCAACTACTAAAAGACCAGAAATTTCCATGTCATTGGCATAATCAATAGCATCTTGAACACTCTTGTCAGAAGTAATAGAATATGGGTTTTCAATCATTATACTTCCTGAACGTTTTACTTTGAGAACTTCGTGTGCTTGTTCTTCAATTGTCAAAAATCTGTGAATTATTCCAATACCACCAGCACGAGCCATGACTACAGCCATGGTAGACTCTGTTACTGTATCCATATTTGCACTCACAAAAGGAATGTTAATTGAGATATTTCGAGATAATTTTGTAGTTAGATCGGTTTGACTCCTACTTGTAATATCTGAATATTTGGGTACAAGAAGAACGTCGTCAAAAGTTAATCCTTCTTTGAATTCCAATGAAACCTTGTTAAGAAAGTTGAATATTGATTATAAGCCTTTGTGTTGTTTTGATAATTTAGATGCTACAGTTATTGCATCTTTAGTTGCCTGCACATTATGGGTACGAATAATGTCAGCCCCATTAATTACAGAGATAGCCTCTGCTGCAATGGAACCAAATAATCGATCAGGAGGATTTTCTTTTCCCAAAATATTTCCCAGAAAAGATTTGTTAGAGACTGAAATCAAAATAGGGAAATTTTGTTTTAGAGAGTTCAAGTTTTGAATAACTGTTAGATCCCTTTTTACCCAATCTGATTTAATTTTGGTAAGAAACGGTCCTTGTCCTGTTTTTCTAAAAAATCCAATAGCAGGATCTAAAACAATTTTCTCAGATGAGACATGAGAATTTTTGGCAATTTTCAAGCTTTCTCTAAAAAGTTTTTTTATTGCTGTGACATGATTGCCCAAAACTGTTTTGAAGTCATATGCACATAAAATTAAAGATGGTGAAAACTCTGATACGACTTTTTGCATTTCTTTATCATACTTTAATCCTGAAATGTCATTAATTATTTCGACACCATTTTCCAAAGCATCTTTTGCTACTTTAGCCCTACATGTATCAACAGAGATTGGAAGATTAGAAACATTTTGAATTATTTTAATTGCAGAAAGAATTCTTTTTGACTCAATTTTTTCAGATACCATAGTAGATAGATATGGTGCAGTGGACATACCACCGACATCAATAAAATCAGCACCATTATTTTCCATCTCTTTTACTGAGTTTTTTATCTGAATAGTACTTGTATGAACTGATTTTTTGTAAAACGATTCAGGGCTTGTGTTTAAAATTCCCATTATACGTACAGGATTTTTTCCACCTACGCCTACACTTGCAATTTTTGCCACATGGTTTATCAAATCTAATGCAATTTGAGTCATATGATGGTCTTGGGTTGGAAAAAAAAATACTCTGATATTTTAAAAGAATTCAACTATAGCGAAAAAAAGGATATAGAGTCGGCTATTCAGTTAAACTCACTTTTAAAAAAATCAAACACTATACAAAAAATAATCCCCTTAATTGAAGGAAAAACTGTTTTTGTTATTGGTTCAGGTCCATCATTATCAACTGCAATTCCAATATTAAGAAAATACAAAATACCAACAAAAATTGCCGCAGATAGTGCACTTAAACCACTTGTAGAAAATGGAATTATTCCAGACATCATAATTACGGATTTAGATGGAGATGAAAGTACGTTAAAAAAAATTGCAAAAACAGAATCAATATTTGTTGTACATGCACATGGTGATAATATCGGAAAACTGCAATTGGCAAAGAAATTTAAAAATTGTATTGGAACAACACAATCAAAGCCATTTAGCAAGATTCAAAATTTTGGAGGATTTACTGATGGAGATAGAGGGGTTTTTCTTGCCAATCATTTTAAGGCAAAAAAAATTATTTTATTTGGAATGGATTTTGGGAATAGAATTGGTAAATTCTCAAATACAAAAAAAATAGAAAGGAAAACAAAAATGATGAAATTAAAAAAAGGGGAATCTCTTTTAGAATGGTTATCAACTATCACAAAATCAAAATTATTTACCACATCAAAGTCAATTAAAGGATTTAAAAAAATATCATACAAAGAACTTGATATTATAATTACCTAGAATGCATTTAATACCCATCTCCCATTAATCAAATTATGAAATTTTCAGAGGAGCAGGTAAAGGAAATTGTTGCTTTGAAAGAAAGTTTGATCGAGCAAATCAATAAACATCAAGAATCCATTGAAACGTTAGAAAAAAACATTACAGTTTTAGATTCATTCCTAAAAGATTCTAGTTTTACAAAAGCCTCTCAGTTAGAAATTAAAAAAGAGGTTGAAATTCAAGCCGAGCCAGAAATTATAGAAAAGCCTGTGGAAAATTCAATTCCAATTAAAAGAGTAAATGATGGCAAAATAATTGCCAATGCATATGTCACACCAGGACAACTGTCCATAGTTTTAGACAATGAAATTGAGATAAATGCAGATACACCACCCTTCAAATCGTTCTTCTTAGACAGAATAATTGGGGAAATGAAAAAGAAGGATTTTCAAGAAGCAGAGAATGGAAAAATCCAAAGGGAATCAATTATTGATTATATAATAAACAAAAATGGGACAGACATTAGAGAAATCATAATTAAAAACTATAGACAAAAGGAAAGAGTCAACGAGTTAATCAATACAGCAGGATGGTCATTAACTAGAATGCTTGAAAATATCAAAAAGTGATGATATGGATAAAATTGTAGTTTTAGATTTTGGTTCACAATATAGCCATTTGATTTGCAGAAGAATTAGAGAATTTTCAGTTTATGCAGAACTTGTACCGTATGATATTAGTTATGAGGAATTACAAAAACTTAATCCAAAGGGAATAATCTTTTCAGGAGGTCCATCAAGTGTTTATAGTTCAGATGCTCCAGTTCCCGAAAATAAAATCTTTGAAATGAATTTACCACTGCTTGGAATTTGTTATGGACACCAACTAATTGTAAACAAGTACGGTGGTAAAGTAAAAAGAGCAAACAAAGAATACGGATCATCGTTACTTACAATTGATAATGATAAAGATCTTCTAAATGGAATTGGAGAATCAGTTAGAGCATGGATGAGTCATGGTGATGAAGCAGAACAGATTCCGCCTGGATTTCAGGTGATTGGACATACTAAAGGCGCAAAAGCTGCGGCAATAGCATCAGAAGACAAATCAATTTACGGAATTCAATTTCATCCCGAAGTAGTACATACAGAACAAGGTACGGAAATTCTTAAGAATTTTGTTTTGAAAGTTTGTGGCGCAAATCAAGATTGGACTATGGAGGGATTCATAGATACTGCAGTAGAGAAAATTTCTAAAATTGAAGGAAATGTACTATGTGGAGTTAGTGGAGGTATAGATTCCACAGTAGTTGCACTACTTATTCACAAAGCAATAGGAGATAGACTAAAGTGTGTTTTTGTAAATAATGGACTATTACGACTAAATGAAGAAAAAGAGATTGAGGAGATGTTCAAAGATAATTTCAAAGTAGATTTCACTTCAATTGATGCTACAGATCAATTTCTTGGAAAACTCAAAGGAATAGAAGATCCAGAAAAGAAAAGAATGATTGTAGGGGAAGAATTTATTCATGTTTTTACAGAGTTTGCAAAAAAAAATGGACCCTTCAAATGGTTGGCTCAAGGCACATTATATCCAGATATTATTGAAAGTGGAGTCTCAAAGGGACCTGCAGCAGTAATAAAATCTCACCACAATGTAGGTGGATTACCAGATTGGCTCAATTTAGAAATTTTAGAGCCATTAAGAGAATTGTATAAAGATGAAGTAAGAAAAATTGCAAAAATCCTTGCAGTTCCAGAAAAACTTTTCATGAGACATCCATTTCCTGGTCCAGGACTAGCTGTTAGAATAATTGGAGAAGTTACTCCAACTAAACTAAAAATTGCAAAAGTAGCAAGTAGAATTGTTGAGGACGAATTACTAGAGGCTAACTTGTATGATAAAGTGTGGCAAGCTTATGCTGCTGTAGGTGACGATAGAGCAGTAGGAGTTGTTGGCGATGAGCGAAGATATGGCAACATCGTAATGATTAGAGTGGTAGATTCAATTGATGCGATGACAGCAGATTGGACTAGACTCCCACATGGTCTTTTAGAAAAGATGAGTAATAGAATAACAAATGAGATTGAAGATGTTACTTGGGTAACATATACAATTTCAAGTAAACCACCAGCGACAATTGAACCTCAGTAGGGATAATTTTGGAATATGATAAAATTTGTGATGAGATTTTAGAATGTGATGGAAAAATCAGATATGTTGGAATTTATGATTATGGTGAACTATATGATAAGATGAAGCAGGGACTAAAAAGTCATTTATCAAGAGAAGAAACCGAGATATCATTATCTCAAGCAGTTTATCGATGGTCTACACGTAAAAAAACATCAGAAAAAATTGGCAGACCAATTTTTGCATTAGCAAAATATGAGAAAATATTTCGTATTACAATTCCTATTGGAGGAGCAGGACTGATTTTGATTAGCACTGAGTTAGATGTAGACGTTAATGAGATCGTGGATAAAATTTTAAAAATTAAAAATAAATATTCCTAAAATTTGTGATTGATATGGATTTTCATGTTTTTGATACATATATCAAAGCAAAAGATGGTCATACAATGCATTTTGATGTAGTAACTGACAAAAGCGATACAGAAAAAGCAATTTCTTTTGCAAAAGAATGGCTAGAAGGAATCGGAGAAGAATCAGCAAAGGTAAGCACAGAAGAATGTAGATTTTGTCACACACAATCAGTTCCAGAAGATATGGAAATTGAGATTATGACTAATGGTTACTATATTCAAAAAATAGACGGATGCCCAGAAGACTAAGTTAAGAGGGCAGCACCATAGACGCCTGCAGAATCACCCAATTTGTTTTTCAAAATCGGCGTATCGACTAAATTTGAAAATACTTTAGCATAAACTGATTTCTTTCCTTCAGTGTATAAAAAATCAATATTTGACAAACCACCACCAATAACAATTGCATCTGGATCTAAAATGTCAATAACATTAGCAAGAGCATACCCAAAATTTTCTAGAAATTCATCTTTCCATTTCTTTCCAATTTCATTATCAATATTTGAAAGAATCTCAGTTAGAGTCAGAGATTTGCCAGTTTGTTTTGTCCATTGTCTTTCTAAGGATGGACCACTGATGTAAGTCTCAACACAACCAGTTTTTCCACAATAACATGAATTTCCATTACGATGTAAGACATGATGCCCCCATTCTCCAGCAATATTAGTTCTACCAGAATGAAGTTTTTTATCAATTACAATACCACCACCAACACCTGTACCGATAATTACACCAAAAACTAAACCATAATCCATAGCAGCACCCATTTTAGCTTCTGCCATAGTAAAACAATTAGCATCATTTTCAATCAAAATTTTTTTTCCGATCTTATTTTCTAGATCTTTTTTTATGGATTTCCCTATCAAACATTGAGTATTACTGTTTTTAATTAATCCAGTTTGATTAGAAATAGCACCAGGTGTACAAACACCAATAGAAAAATCAGAAATGTTTTCAGATAGTTCTAAAACTAAGGATGAGATATTGTTGATTATTTCTTCATAATCATTTTTTGGTGTTGGGACTCTTTTTCTTTCTAAAACATTGAGTTTGTCATCAAGTAAGATTGCTTCTGTTTTAGTGCCACCTAAATCTACACCAAGTTTGTACATCAGTAATTTATGAAGATTAGAAGGTTTTAGTTTTAACTAAATTATACATTTAATGCATGCCGCCACCTGGGGCACCAGATGTAGCAATTACATCATCGATTCTAAGAATCATGCATGCTGCCTCAGTAGCTGATTTGATTATTTGCTCTTTAACTACGATTGGTTCTATAACATTAATTGCCATCATATCAGTAATCTGTGTATTTCTAGCATCTATTCCAGTCCATTTGCGGCCTTGATTTTGTTTTGCTCGTAGATTTGCCATAGTATCAATTGGATCCATTCCTGCATTTTCAGCAATAGTTAATGGAATTACTTCCAAAGCTTCTGCATATTTTTTGATAGCCAGTTGCTCTTTTCCATCAAAATTGTCGGCCCAATCTTTGAGTAATGATGCCGCGTAGGCCTCAGGTGCACCTCCACCTGCAACAATTTCAGGTTTTTGAATTACATCTTTGACTACCATTAAAGAATCATGAATAGAACGATCAACTTCATCAATTACTCTTTGAGAGCCACCGCGAATTAACAGGGTAACAGATTGTGGATGTTTGCAACCTTCTATGAATACCCATTTGTCAGATTCAACTTTCTTTTGATGAGCTAATTTTGCAGAACCTAAATCATTTTCTGAAAGATCATCAAGATTACTAATTACTCTACCACCTGTTGCTTTAGATAGTTTAATCATATCACTTTCTTTAACACGGCGAACTGCCATAATACCATATTTTGCAAGATAGTGTTGTGCAATGTCATCAATTCCTTTTTGACAAATCAAAACATTAGCACCAATATCGTGTAATTTATCAACCATAGACTTTATCATTCTATTTTCTTCTTCTAGGAACATTTGCATTTGAGTTGGGTCAGTAATTCTAATCTCAGAACTCATTTCAGTTTTTTCAATTTCTAATGCTGAATTAATTAATGCAATATGTGCATTTTCGATTTTTGTAGGCATTCCACTATGAACAATTTCTTTATCTAAAACAATTCCTTGTACAATTTGTGTGTCCTGAATTGAACCGCCTGATTTCTTTTCAACCTTAATGTTTTCAAGATCGACAGAATACGCATCACCTTTCTTAGTAGCAATACTAAGAATTGCGTTAACTACAATTTTTGATAGTATGTCACTATCTTCAGAGATTAATTTTGATTGCATGCTTGTTGTTGCAATTTTTATAAGAGATTCTTTATCATCAGGAAGAACTTTCTTTGCTAATTCAGAGTAAATTTCAAGAGTTTTGTCTGCAGCTGCTTGAAAACCATCTACAATAGTTGATGAATGAACATCTTTTTTTAGAAGATCTTCTGCACGGGCCAACAGGGCACCTGCGAAAACAACTGAGGAAGTTGTACCGTCACCTACCTCATTATCGACTGTTTTAGATATTTCAACTATCATTTTTGCTGCTGGATGCTGAACATCAATTTCTTTTAAAATAGTAGCACCATCATTAGTAATAGTAACATCACCTAGGGAATCAACTAACATTTTATCAAGGCCTCGAGGTCCAAGACTGCTTTTTACTAACTCGGCAACTAACTTTGCTGCAGCAATATTGTTCTGCTGTGCATCTTTACCTTTTTGCTGTAGCGCACTTTCTTTGAGAACTAAAACGGGTCCATTTGGTCCTTGTTGAATTGATGCCATTTAGATTCAGCTTCAATCCCCTGAATCCCCCTTTTTAACATTACTTAGTTGATCGGTTGAATGTAACTTCGTTTTTTCACATCAACAATTCCACCTGAGAGAATTCTAACAGAAGGTAAAGCCAAGAAGGGTAAAAATAACGGAATCAGATGGGGTCTAGAGAACCTACATCCTAAATCAACAATTGTATTATTGATTTTTTCAAAATTTGATGAAACTTTCTCAAAAGAATCTGTAGAAATAATTCCTGCAAATTGTAAAGGCAAAGATGCAAGAATCTTACCAGACTTTACTACAACTAGTCCACCTTGATTTTTAATGATATGGTTTGATGCAATAGCCATATCAGAATCATCAGAACCAATTACAATCATATCATTTTCATGAAAACTCCAAGTGGATGCAAATGCGCCTATATCAGTTCCAAAATTTTCAAGAAATCCAATAGAATGCTGATTTGTACCATGAATTCTATCAAAGGCAGCGACTTTCCAGATATCAGAATCTAAAGAGGCAGAGATTTGACCTTCCTTTGAATGAAGTTCGGTAGAACCTATTTTGGTAATAATTTCAGTTTGCATAAAAATAGTATTTGCAAGGACGTCTTTCTTTTTTGATTTAATAAGAAAATCATTTTTTGAGAATTTTTTTAGTTTAACAGTTTTTTTGAACCAAGGAGATATTGTTTTTTTCTTGATAGATGTGACAATTTTTCCATTAGCTACAACCAGTTTTCCCCCCACAAAGACTTTGTTTGGCTTTATTGATTTTAGATCATCAAAGATTAGGATATCTGCTAATTTTCCAGGTGCTATTCCACCAAGATCTTTTCCCATGTTATAATAATCAAAATTATTTTTTGATGCCATAGAAATAGCATCTATTGGTTTGAGGCCAAGCTGTATTGATTCTCTAACACAATGATCAATGTGACCAAATTTTGCAATATCAAGTGGATCAAGACCATCAGAACAAAACATTAAACGATTAAGATATGTGCCATGAGATAAAACATGTGGGATGATTTCTTTCAAATCTCGCCTTATGGATCCTTCTCTTATCATAATCCACATTCCAAGACGTAATCTTTCTAATACTTGATCAAAATTGATTGGTTCGTGACATGAGAGTATGCCAGAGGAAACATATGCATTAAGTTTTTTTTCACTTGCTCCAGCAGTATGGCCATTAATTATACAATCACGTTCTAGCATAGATGAAATAGATTTCATTGTTTTGGGTTCACGAAGAGTTACTTTGGTCCATGAAAAAACTTCACCCAAACCAAGAACATGTGGATGCTTTACTGCAGATTTTTCTTGTGACAATGTAAGTGAGTTGCTGTTACTAAATTTTACATCAACAGGAAGACCTCCAGGTACAACTTGGAAAATTCTTATTGGTAAATCTTCTCCAAGTTTAAGAAACTCTTGAAAACCTCTGTAACCTGCAACACTTACAATATCAATTGGATCTGAAAACAAAGAAGTAACACCACAAAGAAGCGCCTTTTTTACAAATTCAGACGGTAATACAAATTGATCAATATGTAAGTGAGGATCTGCAAATCCTGGAGAAACATATTTGTCTTTTACGTCGATGACAGTTGTTTTTGGACCTAGTGTATGTGAAGCATCAGGACCAACATATGCAATTCTATCATGAATTATTGCAATCTGAATTTTTGGGAGTATTTCTCGGGTGTAGACTGACAATAAATTGCAATTTTTTAAAATAAGATCGGCTTTTTTGTCACCCATTGCTACTGAATTCAATGAAGAGATCGAAGTTGCTAGGCTCGAAGTCACAGATGTTAATTGGATTTTGCGCCTATTATAGATTCAATGCTTAAATTACGGTTGAAGAGGTTTTTTTGATATGAACATTCCTAAGGTGATCAGAAAGTATTGTGCAAAATGTAAAACACATACAGAACAAAAGGTCTCCATTTACAAAGCTGGAAAAAGACGTGGCTCTGCTAGAGGTGAACGCCGACACGCAGAGCGTAAAAAGGGATATGGCGGACAGAAATTTCCAAAATTAGCAAAACCAGCCAAAGTTACAAAGAAAGTTACTCCTATTATGACATGTACTGTTTGTAAAAAGAAATACAATAAAGTGGGCGTTAGAATTAAGAAATTTGAGTTGGTGGCAGCATGAAGAAAGATCATATTGAAATTCCAAAACCAGCAAGTAAATTCCAAAAAGTCAACTGTAATGAATGTGGAGAATTACAGGTAGTTTATTCTCATGCATCAACACAAGTTGCATGTAATTCCTGTGGAAATGCTATAGCAGAGGCAACAGGATCAAAAGCCAAAATAAATGGCAAAGTCTCAGGTAGTGCTGAGTAAATCATAATCCTGTTTTGAATTTAGATTAAATGCAATTCTTTTATCATCTATTATGATACAATTCTCTTCTAAATTTTCTAGTGATGTGATTTTTTTTGAATTTACCAAAGAAATTCCAGTGTAATGACATATTTGATCATTGAAATTTACTGGATAATCAGATTCAAGTCCAAGTGAAGATAAAAAATTTTTAGTTACAAGAATACTAGTCCATGTCTTGTGAGACTCGCATTGATTAACAATTTTTTGAATTATATTTTCATCAAGTAAAGGTAAATCACCAGAAGTAATCAAAACTGCATCATCTATTGATTTTAGTACTAAATTTAGATCTTCAACATAACCAATTCCAGGTGTGTTAAAAATCTCAATATTATTTTCTTCTAGTAATTTTTTTGTTTTAGGAGAATTTGTACTAGTAATTGCTAAAATTTTTGAAAAGAGATTTGAGTTTTTTAATGAATCAACTACGTGTAGTATGATAGGCTTTTCGTATTTGAGTAAAAGTTTTTCATCATCTAAATTCATGCGAGTACCTTTACCACCGGCCATAACAATACCAATCATATTGATACAAACACCATCAATGAGGCCAATCTTGTAAGTTCATTTGTTGCACCAAGTACATCACCAGTAATTCCACCAAAACTACGAGTAGATATGGCTAAAAGAAAAATAGTTAGAGTGACAGTTACTCCGAGCATCACTAGCCCAGTAGTTTCACCAATAGCAATCACCGGAATAAGCATAATTATGAATGCAACAGTAAGTTTTTTCTTATCTTTCATTATTTCTACAAAAGGTGAATTTGAGCCTAAGGATGCGGAATTTCCTAGACTTGCCATCAGTACCATTGAGAATTTTGCTAAAATTTCACTAATCAAAATCGCTTTAAACAAATCAAATCCACTAGTAAGGGAAATTGTAACGACTAGGCCAATTAGGTATAATACTATGCCAACAATCCCAGCAGAACCAGTAGAAAGATCTTTCATTGCTTTTAGCTTTTTATCTTTACTTCCTTTGACCATTAGTCCATCAGCAAAATCAGCCAAACCATCTGCATGATGAATTCCAGTTACAATAGCAATTGAGGATACCACCAACAAGCTAACTAGTAATGGTTCTAAAAAGAAAGATAGACCATAACCAAAAGAACCAACTAAAAGACCAATTGCAATTCCAACAATAGGAAAAAGATACATGGATTTTGCAATATTTTTTAAAGTTGCATTTGAGGAAGGAAATATTGTCAAGAAGGAAAAGACAGATCCAATTTCTTTAAGCATAAATCCACCATCCAATTAATGATAAAATAGTAATAATTGGAATGGTCACAATTCCAAAGAAAAGAATTGAAGTAAGTTTCATCATTGTTATTGCCGAGCACACATGCTCTTTTGTTAGTGTAATTTCTCCGTCACCTAACTTGTAGTGATTTATCTTTTCAAATTTTGTTTCTAAAGCTCCTGCTAGTGCAGCCATTGGATATCCTGCATTAGGGCTTTCAGTTTTTTTGCCATCACGAATCATTATTTTGTATGATTCCTTCCAATTATTTTGCAGTATAGCAGCTGAAATGATCATAATTAATCCAGTGAGTCTAGATGGAATATAATTTACAATGGTGTCACAAGTTGCGGTAAACCACCCTACATTTTTGAAGAGATCCGTCTTGTATCCAATCATTGAATCTGCAGTATTGATAACTCTGTAAACAAATGCTCCAGGTAAACCAAAAATTGAAAAATAGAACAAAGGACCTGTAATTCCATCAACGGTATTTTCGCTAATACTCTCTAACACGCCTGAAATTACGTGATTTTTATCTAGATTCTTAGTATTTCTCTTAACAATCATAGATAGATTTGTTCTTGCTTTCTCAAGGTTATCTTGATCAAGTGATTCTAGAACTTTTTTAGCATGTTTTTCCATACCTCGAATAGCAATTGTGGTTTTTAGTAATAACCCACCAATAATTATAGATGCAATTATTGAAATGTAATCAAATGAGATCATAGATATTCCAACATTCAAAATCAAAAGTAATGAAATTACAATGATGGATGTAAGAGTTATGATTAAAATTCCCCCAGCTTTTTCAATTGTGGGGTTTTGGTTTTTTGCAATAGGTGTCAGTATTGCAATTAATCGTCCCATCCAAGCAGTAGGATGATACTTGTTTTTGGGATCTCCAAATGTTAAATCGATAAAAATTGCGAATCCAATGATAAATAGAGATTCAAGAATCATTGTATCATCTTCTCAATTGATTTGATATCCATATTTGATTTGACAGTTTTTGCCAATCTCTCTAATTCATTATCAATTTTTGAAAGATTTTTCCTAGTCCATGCAATATCTTTAGGTTTTGCATGAAGAGAATCTTCCTCAGGTAGATCCAAAGTGATTAATGGAATAGTTCCAATAACAGGAATCTTTGTAATATTTTTGAGTTTTTGGAATCCTGGCTTTAGCACATTAAGGTCTCCTCTAAATTTGTTAAATATGAAACCTTTTACAAGTTTTTGATATTTTTTGTCAATTAAGACCATTGTGCCCGCAATACTTGCAAAAGAGCCACCTTTGTCAATATCAGAAACAAGTAATACAGAGGCATCTGCTTTTTGTGCAATTCTCATATTCGCAATATCAAATTTTTGTAAATTGATTTCAGCAGGCGATCCTGCGCCTTCTATAATTACCAAATCAAAATTTTTCTGCAGAGTCTTCAATGATCTTGTGGCAATTTTGATTCCTTCAGAATTTACAAATTTTTTATAGTAATCTTTGGCATGCATTTTTTTGTAGCGTTTCCCGTTTAGGTATACAAGGCTATTGTAATTTCCTAAAGGCTTAAGCAAGATAGGATTCAAGTCAGGTGTAATTTCACATCTAGCACCAATTGCTTGAATAGCTTGAGCACGAGAAATTTCAAATGTAGGCGTGACATATGCAAAATTTGACATATTTTGAGATTTGAATGGTGCAACGCTGAATCCTTTATCTGAAAAAATTCTACAAAGAGCTGCAACCAGTGTTGTTTTTCCAGCACCTGAAGATGTTCCTTGAATCATTAATGATTTCATGTAATTTTCTCCAATGCTTTTACTAGTTTTAGGTTATTCTTATGAGATTTCACAGCAATACGAAAATAATGGTTATTTAATCCTCTAAAATTTTTACAATCACGAATTAGGATCTTGTTTTTGAGTAACTTTTTTTGTAATTTTGTTGAATCATGAATTGTTTTGATCAAAATAAAATTTGTAGAGGAATCATGACAATCAAAACCATCTAATTTGTCAATTTTATTTTTTAGATAGTTCAATTCTTTTTTAATCATTAATTTGGATTTTGTTAGATGAGATTTATTTTTAAGAGAAATTTTTGCTGCATCTTGTGCTAAAGAATTAACACTCCAAGGAATTTTTATTTTCTTTAAAATTTCTACCATTTGTTTTGATGCTGCAGCATATCCAATTCTCAATCCTGGAAATCCAAAGGATTTAGTCAAAGAGCGTAAAACAAAAAGATTATCATATTTTTTCACATATGAAATCATAGATTCATTTGATTCAGGGACTAGTTCAATAAAACATTCATCAACAAATACAAAAGAAGAAAGTTTTTGTGCTCTTTGAATTATTTTAAGCAAATGTTTTTTTGATAAAAGTTTTCCTGTTGGGTTATTAGGATTACAAATAAAGACACATCCGTTTTTTGGGATTTGTGAAATGAATGAATCGATATGTTCAGATAAATTCAATGTTCTAAAATATGATATTTTTCCATTGTTTAGTTTTGCCGCCGTTTCATATTCTTGGAATGTGGGAATAGGAATCAATACTTTTTTTTCTGATAAAAATGCAAAACAAAAATTATAGATTATCTCAATTGCACCATTGCCAACCACCAGGTTAGATTTATCCAAGTGTGTGTATTTCTTTAGGCTAGAGATTAATTCAGACGAAGCTAAATCAGGATAGTTTTGAATAGTATCAAAATTTTTTTTGAGGATTTTTTTTACAGAATTAGGAATGCCAAGAGGATTGATGTTGGAACTAAAATCCAATATTTGTGGATCAAAACTTTTCAAAGGATTTCTTCCACCATGAATCACTGGAATATGTCTAATTATGGAAGATTTTGTTCTTATTTTCACAGTTCCAAATAGAATTAGCCGATTTAGTATGTTGTGGTGATTCAGAAAACGATTATTAATTGAAAGGTGTCAACTATCAAATTATGGTTAAAAAAAGAGTTGCAATTATTGGAGTTACAGGTTCTGTCGGTCAGGAATTTGTACAGTCATTAAACAATCATCCATGGTTTGAAGTGACTCAGATTGCAGCATCTGAGCGTTCTGCAGGTAAGAAATACCTAGATGCGATAAAGGATTCAAGTGGAATTGTAGCATGGGATGTTGGAGGAGAAATCCCTGAATATATCAAAGAAATGACAGTAAAGTCAATTGATGAATTAGATGTATCACAACTAGATTTGGTATTTTCTGCAGTTGAATCAGAAGCTGCCAGAGACATTGAGACTAAAATGGCAGCTGATTTGCCCGTAATCTCAACTAGTTCAGCTTATAGATATGAAAATGATGTCCCAATACTAATTCCAGGAATTAATGATGAGCAAACAGAATTACTTGATATTCAAAAAAAGAACAGAAATTGGAAAGGTTGGGTAGCACCTCTTCCAAACTGTACAACAACAGGTTTAGCAATTACACTAAAACCATTACTTGAAAAATATGGTGCAAAAAAAGTTATGATGACATCGATGCAAGCCATTTCAGGCGGTGGAAAATCAGGCGTGTCTGCAATGGGAATTACAGATAACATAATTCCATACATTCCAAAAGAAGAAGGAAAGGTAAGACTGGAGACAAGAAAAATTTTAGGTAAACTAAAAGATGGAAAAATTGAAGAAGCAGACATTAGAATAAGTTGTACTTGTACTAGGGTTCCGGTAATAGATGGACATACTGAATCTGTTTTTGTTGAAACCACAAAAGCAATTGATCCTGTTAAAGCAAAAGAGACCTACAATCAATGTAACAAAGACATCTCCGTATTAGGACTACCTTCTGCTCCAAAAGATTACTATGCATTCCATGAAGATCCTACAAGACCTCAACCAAGAATGGAAAGAACAGTAGGTGATGGAATGACTACAACAATTGGAAGAGTTGAGAAAGAAGAACTCTTTGATAATGGTCTCAAATACATGTTATTTTCACATAACAAAAAAATGGGTTCAGCAAAAGGCGCAGTGTTACTTGCAGAAATGCTATACAAAAAAGGCAAGATTTAGATAATTTTTTGTAATTTTTACAATAATAACTTTATAAGAACCAAAAATCTAGATCGATTCAGGTGTTTTAAACGGCAAAAGTAGACGATTTAGATTTACAAATTTTATCAGAATTATCTAATGATGCATCAATTTCAGTCCCACGATTATCAAAGAAAATTAATGTGAATTCATCAGTCGTATATTCAAGAATTAAAAGATTAGTGAAAAGAAAATTAATTGAACGCTTTACAATTGATGTAAATGATGCTGAACTTGGATATAATGTAAAAGCACTAACTGGAATCAATATGGATACAAAAAAACGCGATCATATAATTGAAGAATTATTCAAAATTGACGGAGTGAGAGAAGTTGCAGAAGTTACGGGAAGATTTGATATTTTGGTAACTATGTATTCAAAATCATTGGATCAGATGCACAAGATGGTATCTGAACGTATTGGTAGAATTGAAGGTATACAGTCTTCAGAATCCTTTATTGAGATGAAATCACGAATGAAAGCAATGCCATATATGCCATCAAAGGGTAGTGATTAATATTGCAAAAGCAAAAATCTGAATCCCGAGTTGCAGTATATTATGAATTAACAAAACCAAAAATCTGGTATCTACTTGTGTTTACTGCATTTGGTGCAGCATTAACAGCATCTAACATTTATGATATTGAAATTTCTCCAGCAACTTGGTTACTTGTGTTATTTTCAGTTGCTGCAGGTTCAGCTGCTGCAAATACGTTGACAAACTATCATGATAGGGATATTGATGCCATCATGGAAAGAACAAAAGGCAGACCCCTTCCATCAAAAAGAATCTACCCTGCTGTAAAAGCAAGAAATTTTGGGTTAGCATTAGCGGGGATATCATTAGTTTTAGCATTTGGAATTTCTTTTACTACTACTTTAGAACAAGGTGCATGGGCAACTGCATTCATTGCGTTTGGATTAGTAAATAATATTCTAATTTATTCATATGCATTAAAACGAAATTCAAGAACTAACATAATTTTAGGAGGATTATGTGGGGGTTCACCTCCAATGATTGGATGGGTAGCTGTTAGCATGTCAGATTTATGGACCATGGGACTTGCAATGGCAGGATTAGTGTTCATTTGGATTCCAATGCACATATGGGCTTTGACATTGCATTTCAAAGATGATTATAACAAAGTAAATGTTCCAATGCTAACAGCAGTACAATCTGAAAAAACATCTGCACGAGTTATTGCAGGATCAACTGCGGTGATGGTATTATTTTCAATTGCACCATTTTTCATAACTACAGAAAGTGGAGATGCAATGGTAGGTAGTATATATCTATGGACTGCAATAGCATCAGGTGCGCTAATGATTGCATTATCAACTTGGGTAATAGTCAAGCCTATGGAAAAGGCTTCATGGACTTTGTTTAAATTTTCAAGTCCATATTTGGCAGTATTGTTTATTGCATTAATGGTAGATTCAGCATTGTGAACTTACCAATGACTAAAGTCAATTGGCTTCTTCCTGCTTCAACGACCGAGTTTCTGATCTCCACAGGCGTGCATTCCTGCGGTTCCCGCAGTAGTATGTCTGAACACAATCCATTTTCGGCTTTACGTAACAAATGGTACATGTTCATATCAATGATACGACCATATTTGCCTAAACTCTAACATGCAGTTGATTACACATGTATTGTATTTGAATATTTGATTGTGTTTTGCTTTGAGTTGTGGTGTGCTCGCTTTCATCCCAACCCTGAAGGGTTTGTGGTTTTTCCGCTCACATCTATAAAATACTGTTATTTTCATCAAGACTGTTAAGTTCTTTAGTGATCTTTGAATGCTTTTCCACCAATGCTTCAAGTTCGTTTTGAAGTTCAGTTGAATTCCATTTTGAATTAATTAAGGAAGATAGTTTTGCAATGACACTCCATTGAAGATTATTTTGTTCATCAATCAATTCTAAAAAACGCTTGCCTTTTTCATCATCATTCATATTTTTTTGGCAGTTTGCAATGATAAAAAGTTAGCAGTGGTAATAACATAATTTCAAAGTTTTATGGAATGTGGGCGGGAAAACCACAAACCCTTCAGGGTTGGGATGAAAGCGAGCACACCACAACTCAAAGCAAAACACAATCAAATATTCAAATACAATACATGTGTAAGAAAACCAATGACATATGATACCGCAGGAACTGTGGGAATCATCAAAATACAAACGCCTGAGTCTGAAAAGACAATCCCCGACCAAGGGATGCGAGAGCCACAACCACAAACGTCTGCGAAAGCAACTTTGAGGCTCGATGAAGCAGGAAGAAGCCACGATGCTTTAGCGAGTGGTAGTTCACTACTAATTATGGACAATCCATCATATTGAAATGCAGTATTTCAGAATGTAAACTAAAAGCAATAGAGACAATTAGTATAAGTTTTAGGGAAACAAGAAATCTCTGCAGAGAGCACTATGAATTATTTAAAAATAAAGATAAAAAATATCTTCCAAAATTTACCAAGGCATCAAAAGTTTAATGAAAAATTAATGGTTTTTTGATCCTGAGATTATTGAAAGATTTAACATCTACTATTTTCTAACTAAGATATGGCGACACGTGGGAAAACAATCGCTAAAAAGAAGCCAGTAAAAAAGACAGATTCCAAGCCAAAAAAACAAGTTAAACCTGCATCAGCAAAGAAACCAGAGTTTGAAAAAGCATGGAAAGAATACAATTCTGCATTAAATGGATGGAAAGAATCCCTTGCACAATGGCAGAAAGCCACCAATGAAACTTTGATGACATATCATGATGCATGTCAAAAAGCATTAGAATCTGATGCAGAATTATTAAAAAAAGTAAGTTCAAGCTGGGAAAATACTTGGGAAGAAATTGGTCCACAATATATCAAACAACAAACAAAGATGATTGAAAGTATTTTCAAAGAAACCAATATTGAATCAATTAAAAAATTTAATGAACAGTGGGAAAAATTTCTTTCAACATCAGGTGATGACTCAATTACAGCATATCAGGAAGCCATTAAGAGATTCAATCAAGCATGGCAATCGGGTCAGATGTAATTTGATAAAAATTGCCAATTAACAAGTAATTTAATTATTTTTTCATTTTAATAATCCTGAAAACTTTACACTTGCAAACAAAGCATATTCCACGAATTGCAGGTCTACCATTTTTCATAGTTGTCTCTTCAGGATTTTCAATATTTCTTTTAGTTTTACATTTTACACAATATGCATCAAGTGGATTAGATTCAATAGTTTTTTCAGTTGTTGGTTTATGAAGTTTTTTCTCAATATCATCAAGTTTTTGATTTTGTAATGTGTGAATAATTTTTTGCTCAATTTCAATATCGAATGGTTTTTCTGATTTGTTAACTTTAGGAGTTAGTTGGGTAGGGTTATCTTTAAATGGATTTAGTTTAGTTGATAGAATATTTTCCAACTCATCTATTTGTTGTTGTAGATCATTTAATCTAGCTAATTGTTCAGGTGTTGCTTCTTCTTCGGGTTCTGTGATTGGTTCTTGATGTGATTCTAGTTTTTCAATTTGTTTTTCTAATTGTTCTAATCTAGCTAATTGTTCAGGTGTTGCTTCTTCTTCGGGTTCTGTTATTGGTTCTTGATGTGATTCTAGTTTTTCAATTTGTTTTTCTAATTGTTCTAATCTAGCTAATTGTTCAGGTGTTGCTTCTTCTTCGGGTTCTGTGATTGGTTCTGGCGTAAGATCTAGTTCTTGAGGAAGCTCTTCTGTTGAATCTTTTGGTAATGAGCCTCTAGGACTGGAAGGAGCTTCGGGTTCTGTTATTGGTTCTTGATGTGATTCTAGTTTTTTGGTTAATTCAGATTTAGGAATTGGTAATTCTTGTATGTCACCAAGATAATCCAATTTTACTCTATTTCCATCGATTCTTAGGTATGGTGTACCTTCAATTGAAAATGCCTGAATTTTATGTCCTTTTTTCCAGGAATTTTTTCCACTGTAAATTGTAATGTAGATTAATCCATTCTTAATATCAGATGCGATGGTTAAACGATCTATGGGTTTTCCTTTAGTAATACCTTGTTCAGTTTCTTGATGACGTAAAGCAACAGTGATTAAATGTTCAGAGTCATAACTGACTTCAGAAATTAAATAGTCAGCCCACCTATCCATTATAAAAAATAATGATTGATGTCTAGTAAATAAGCAATTTCAATTAAGATAATTCCAAAGTTCTAATTATTTTACAAGTAAATTTTGAAAAAATGAAAGAAGAAGAAATAAGATTATAATTGGTTGAGAGTGCATATAATCAAATGGAAATATCAATAGAACCATGGAAAAAATTGATAATTCATGAAGTAATTGAATACAAATTTGATGATTGGGTCAAACAAATAGCATTTAGTACAAGATCATCAGGTGGAGGAATACCTACAATGCAGTGGACAAATGGAATTGTCTTTTCACCAGCAAATTTTCCAACAACAAATGTCACAGCTGAAGAGCAATTGAAAGGAGTTCTTCATTGGTCATCAGTGTCTTTTGCAATTAAAGAAAAATTTGAAAAACAAATTGTAAAGGAAAATGCAACCATAAATCTAGTAGATGTAAGCGTGAATGAAATTTTCAAAGAATTGGCAACAAGTTTGAAAGCTCAATCAAAATATGTAAACCTTGAATCTGGCAAAGATCAATGAATATTGAAGAAAAGATAAAAAATTGTGAAATTTATCTAAAACAGATTAAAAAATATGATCCTGATCCATTCTATGTAAATCATTTTTTTAATGAATACATTAATTCAGTAAATAATACTTATGATGGCATTTTTGAAGAAGCAAACAGGGATTTTGGCTTATTTATTTTAGGAAAAATTTCACATGAAAAGTTTGATGAAAAAGCAAAAATGAAAAATGATCAAAATGCAATAAGATTTTCAGAGTGGTTTTTACAAAAATTTAATCAGGAACATGAAAACCCATATCCAAATTTTATGAAAAAAATATGTAAATTTAAGAGTAAATCACAAAATATTCCTGAGATTAAAATAATGATTAGAGCATCAAACCGCTACAAAGGTGACATTAATCAACAAATCAAAGTTAATTTGAGTAAAGAAAAACTACGATCAAAAGAAGAATTAGATATTGAAATAAAAAGACAATTACCAATATTTTTAGAAATTATAAATCATAAAAGAAGTAAAAAAAATGAGCCCAAAGTAGGTGAAAATCAAATAGAGGCATCAGCATTTTTAGATATTGAGGGTCACAAAGACATTGAAATTGCATATGCATCTGAAATATACATTCCTGTTATGAAACGATTAGTTGACGAATCGAGGAAAAAAATTAAAGAACTCACAACATGGAAATAATCAAAGTAATTTTAAAATCCAAAAATTGATGGCGTAGTCTTAATTTTGATAATTGGTAAATATGAGAATCCATGTTCAATACTATTAGAAAATTCTGGATCTTTTCCTTGATTTCCCTGATATTTTAGAAAATGTTTTGAAGGCTCAGAATCTAATTTGACATAATTAAAATTATAGTATACCTCATCCATTTCCAATGATGTGATGTACCCCACAACCCAAGATTTTTTGTGTTGTAGTGTATACAGAGTAAGATTGGATTCATCTGGAAATTCAGGATTATATGTTAATCGTGCTAAACTTCCCAAGTCTTTTACTTGAATTGGATGAAATTGATCTGAGAGTTTTTCTGATTTTGTTGGAAGAGGTGAGATCTCTGATTCCATATGAACAATAGGGGCATAATTTGAGATATTTTTTGTAGATTCCACAATATCACAAATTTCCTTATCCACTTTTACTTGATATGAAATATATCTACCAATTTTTGACATGGGGGCATAAAAAATCAACAAAGTATTTGCAAGAGACAAACTACTTGAAATGATTCTGGAACCGTCTAGTTCTTGAGAATATACTCTTCTAGGATATTCTTGAAATGCACAAGCATATCTTGCTAAATCATCAAAACTAGATAATTCAATAAAACATTCATTCTGAGTAACTTCCATACGTAAAATTATGGATGGATTATGTTTTATTCTTTTGAATGCACTGATGGATTTTATCAGGCTGTAATGATAAATTCTTAACCAATTATTACCACCCATTACCAATTATTACCGATAGTATATATAGCAGTCTAAAAATGTGATAGCATGAGTACACAAACTCAATCAAACAATGTATATTCAATGTACAAGCAAAATGTGCAAAAATACTTTGAAAATATTTCAAAAATAACCCCACAGTATTTTCAAGCTATGACACAATTGCAAGAAGAATGTATGAAAACCTGTGAAAAAACAATCAATGCATCTGTATCTGTACAACAAGAATTTGCTAAAAAAACTGGAATTGTTTCTGATATTCCTGATGCTGCAAAAACTGCAATTATAGATACTAACAAGCAAATTGTTCAAGCAAGTACAGTAAACAATCAATTTGTTAAAACAACAATTGATGCAACCGTACAAAATATCAAAACATTCAACGATAACATAAACGCATTTGCTGAATTGAATAAAAACACAATCCAATCCTGGATTAATCCTATCACACAGAAAAACTAGTGTGATTGATTTTTCTTTTTATTTTCTACTTTTCATTTGATTAATGAGCTAAAAATTACAGGTTTTCATAAACTCAAAATTTTGAAATGTTATTATGATCTGGAAATAGTATTAGTGACTTTTAGAAATAGAATCTTGAAAAACTCAATATTTTGAAATATTTTGAATTTTTTTTAGATTTTGTTTATCAAGGTATTCCATTACAAAATGAAAAATAATTAGTTTGCCAAAAACAACCATTGAGATTAATGCTAAGATAGATTCGCCAAGATAAAACAAATATGTTGTTACTCCAATGACAGTCATTATTTCTATAGCAGTACAACCACAAAAAAAGAGTAATTTTTGTCTCAATTCAATGAATTAAGATTTTGGCCACATTGAACTCCAAGTTTCAGCAAATTTCTTCATCATTTCACCATATGCATTCATTTGTTCTAGTCCAGATGAACTGAGAGTCTTTTGCCAATTTTCAGTAAATTGCTTGAAAGTGGCAGCATTGGAATCACTCAGGGCTTTTTGCCAGTTTTCAGTAAATTCTTTGAAAGAATTCATTCCGACTTCAGCCATTGATTTTTGCCAATTTTCAGTAAATAATTTCATGGTTTCAGTACTAGATTCAACAGTTGCTTTATCCCATACTTGGTTGAATTTTTCTTGCATGTCACTACTTGCTTTTTGTATTTGTTCATAAACGGTTTTCCAGTTGTCAAGTGATTTTGTATATTCTTGCCATAAAGAATCCCATTCATTACTTTTATCTTGTTCAGACAACAACTAAAGATAGTTTTTGCCATTCTTAAATGGATCTATAGAAATTAGAAGTTTATTTTTGACGTTTTCGTAGACGTTTTTCCATTCTGATTTTACCTTCCTCAAATTTGGTTCTATCCTCATCTGTTTTAAGGGCTAATTTTGGAACATGCGTTGGTTTTCCATTTTTATCAAGTGCCACAAATGTTACAAATGCAGTTCCTGTAAGGGTCCTTATTCCAGTTACGATATCCTCAGCTTCTGCCTTTACTTCAATTTCCATTGAAGAGTTATGAACATAGTTTATTCTAGCATTTAATGTGAGAACGTTTCCAACAAATACTGGTTTTAGGAAATTAACACTATCCATAGAAACAGTAACCGCGTTTGATTGAGAATGTCGCTGAGCAACAATTCCTGCAACCATATCAATATGCTTTAAAATTTCACCACCAAAGACATTTCCTGCAGGATTTGCGTCAGAAGGAAACATCCTAACAATTACTTCGGCATGAGATTCTGAAGGACTTTTTTCACGAATTTGGGAGTTTTCTGAGGACATATTTTTAATTCACCATGGTTTTTTCTTCATCCAATTTAATTTAATCAGTTGATTTGATTATTTGAGATATTTTTGTAGATTGATTTTATCAATTTTTGGGATTTTCGCTAATTCAAAGCCTTCTGGACGTTTAGAAAGAGAACGTGTTGCATCAATTCCCATTTTAGCAGTTTGTAGTTTCTTTTGATCACTTGAAGGATCAAGACTGGAGCCACGAACATTCTTAAGAATTACTAGATCTTTGTCAGCTTGGAATCTTGTAGCCATTGCATATTCTACTGATTCTGCACTATTGGGATCAATATCTTCATCAACTACAGTTACTTGTTTTAATGAACGATGTGAGTCAAATGTTTTTTTAATTATTTTTTTAGGGTCAGAATCACTTTTCTTTTTAATTTGTACAACTGCATGTAACCAATTACATCCACCATTAGTCATAGAAACTTGTTGTGTTTGAGGAAATACCTTTTTCAGTTCACCATTTAGTTTAGATTCAATTGGCATTCCCATTAGTAATCTATGTTCGGAATATCCAGAAAGAACATCGTGAAAAATAGGATTGTTTCTAAAGAACAGATTTTCAAGTTCAAAAACAGGTTGAGATCTTTTATGATCATAAGTTTGAAGCATTTCAACCATCCATTCAGGGTGAGTTTTATCACGAAGGATTTTTCCTTCCATTACAATTTCTGAACCTGATGGTACATTCAATCCTGAAAAAGGAAGTTTTGCCAAAGTTAGTTTTCCACCTAAAAGTGAATTTGCAATATCAATCTCATCTTTTCCCCATTTAGCTTGATATGCACCTGCAATGGAAATTGCGGGATGGACACCTACAGTAATTGCGATTTTAAGATCTTCTCCATGTTCTTTAGCATCAACAAAACATCTGTGAAGATGACGTCCTTCTACCATTCGGATAGTAAAATGAGTTTTATCAATTGGCATTAATCTATGAAATGAAGAATTTTGTTTTCCGGTTTCAGGATTTCTAGCATATGCTACAGAAGATGTGATAAAAGGACCAGATTCTTTTTCAAAATGAGTTACAATAGGCATAGAAAACAGATTTTTTGACTTGTTTTCCATGAATTTTCCTGAGGGGATAATTTTTGGACGTTTGGCTTTTTTGATTGCAGAAATAATTTTTTCATGGATATTATTTTCAGTTCCTCCAACTGCCAAAGCAAATCTTTTCCTAGTTCCTACTAAATTGGCAACTAAATGAAAATTACTTTCTTTAATATTTTCAAACAAAACAGCATGTGAACCATCAACTTTAGCAGTAATACCTGCAATCTCAAATTTTGTTGAAACCTTTGTTTTAACAGTTTTAAGATCATTGATCTTTTTAATTTGAGAGATATAATTTCTTAAATCACTCATTCTCAATCATTTCCATAATCTCAGACATTAAGGCTTTGGCTGTATCAGTTTCTAGTTCTTTTTGAATAAATACTGAAACTAAAGCAATTCCTCGCATCCTAGTACTTATCCGTTCAGCGACAAGTTTCAAAAAAAGAGAATCTGTTCTTGCGGGAATAACAGTTGTGGTGATAGGAGTAGGTCCTGTGGCTAAAGAGGCAACGATCGAACCAATTTTTTTTGCTCCTTCAGTTACTGAAATAAAATATCCATTTTCAAATTTTTGAATTTGTAAAAAGAAGTTACGGCTCTCCAAATTTACCGTTTTCTGGAAAAATCCATTTGGAGAGTTCAATAAGCTATGAACAAGTCTTATGCTTTTATTGCTATTGATTCATTCACATGAGCAGACACAACTTCAACATCAGGATTCTTCTTGCAGTTCTTTTCATGTTTATCTGGATAAACAAATAGTTTTTCACAGTGTTTGCATGGAGTTTTTTCTTTAGTTTTTGTTGCAACTTTGGATTTTGCTGCTTTAGCTTTTGCAGTTTTAGCTTTTGATTTGGTTTTTGCTTTTACTTCAACTTCAATTTCTTCTGGTTGGGTATCTGCAACTGCTTTAGCTTCTATAGAATCAGCCTCAACTCTAGCCCGTAATTTTGCTTTGTATTTTAGATTACGTGGTTTAGTTCTTAATCTATATCCACAACATGGACACCAAAGTCCTTCCCATTTGATGAATATTTCACAAATTTGGCATCGACGTTGTCCAGAAGCATATCTTCCGGTTCCAACAGGCTTTTGAGCCTTATATCTAACACAAATTCCTTTACAAG
Organism: Nitrosopumilus ureiphilus; assembly: GCF_013407185.1. NCBI lineage: Archaea > Thermoproteati > Nitrososphaerota > Nitrososphaeria > Nitrosopumilales > Nitrosopumilaceae > Nitrosopumilus > Nitrosopumilus ureiphilus. Next base: position 2,003,506 of record NZ_CP026995.1, read on the forward strand.
TCATCTTGGTAATTTAATATAGAATTCATAACTATATAAGGATGGATCGATAAAAATTATAAGAAAAATTGAAAAAGTTGTAAATATTCTAAATTATGTAACGATCAATCGTATTAGTTTCAAGAAAAAACAAGAAATCTCCAATAAATATGTATAGATTATTTCAAGGCCATATTTTTTGAAAAAATAATATGTGGACATATAGTTGTTTAACAAAAAATTTCATTAAATGTCGTAAAAAATAAAAAAAATTGAAAAAAATCATCATACTTTCATCATACACCAGTTAAGTGAGGGTTGGGCATAATCCATTTCAAAAAAAACTGATTACTGAATTTAATTGCACAGCATACGCTTTACAGTTCTTGGATTTTCCATACCAGTCACACAATTGTAATACATCATTAATTGATACACCAAAACACAAACAAGCACAAATGATTTTACATTTCCAAATCTCCTTACAGGTGATACTCGAATACCAAACGTACTTTTGACTATCTCAAAGAGCGGTTCTATGGATATTTTTCTATCCGAGTATATTTCCTGTCCCTCAACTGATTCATAAAATTCGACTAGCTCCAGTCTCTCTGGTGACGTGCTGTCGTACTTTTTTATCGGACAGACTAGTCTCAGATTATTTTCTTTGCTGTACCTGTATAGTTTACCATCATCGTATGCCGGATCTGCAATTATGTTCTGTAACAGACCTGCAAGTGGATGTACAAGAAATTTGTACGTCTGGTTGTCTGCAATGTTTGCCGTACTAAAATCAGCTGATAGTGGAACAATCAATCTTCCTGTGGAACATGACATGTGCAGCTTGTATCCCCACACCCAACCCTTGGATTTTGAGAATCCCCATCTTGCATCAACATCGATTCCAGAGATTGGTATGCAGTTATTCTTCATATCGGATTTGTGCCAGACTGGACCCTTTGCCTTTATCAGCGAGCTGTCAACTGAACCAGTTGTGTTATCAACTAGTCTTTCTGATATGAACACACCACCCATTGTACCAATCATTTCTTTGAGTGGCAGTATCTTGAATCGTCTGTCAAATGTTCTTCTGTCTGGAAGATTACACAAACCACACACACCTAGTATCTTCTTGTTCTGTGTTGTGTCAAGTGACAAAAAATAATGCAGTAAGTTATTGCTTGGGATTCTCATCCACGTTTTGATTATGAGCAGTTGCAACATTAGAATAGTTGGATAAACATATGGTCGTCCACGTCTCAGGACATCTTCATACAGAGACAGTGTTCCAACCAAATACAAAACACCAATAAGGAATGACTCGTATCTTATTTTGCTGGGGATTGCCTTCTTTGTTTTCATCTGAACAGTGAATCTAGAGATAAAGTGATCCTTAGCTCTTTTCATTAAATTAATTTTAGAATGTGATCAAAATTAGAAATAATTATGCCCAGGCCTCAGTTAAGTAATAATGAAGCAAGAAATTGAATAAATTTTAAAAAAATTCAATTAGTTTTTTTTTGATTTTTCAACCTGTAATTGATAGAGGCAATATTGAATATCTAAAACCATCACGTTGAGAGATATATTTTGCAGAAAGCATATCACGTTTTCCACGTTGATTGAAATTTTTAATTTTCAAACTAGTTTTATGTTCATCAACAAATTCTAATTCAAAAGATGAACAAAATTTTAGATTCAACATAGAAACTATTTGTTTTGCAATCTCCATATTCCCATTTCCAATTTTGATAATTTTTCGTTTAGCTCTAAGACCTCCTAAAATTTGAATTATATGATAAACAAAATTTTCTACAGATAAATGAAATGATCCCTCAATTTCTTGTCCATAATAAAAAACGGACAAGCCAATTCGTTGACCTGGATCAATACCTAAAATTAAAATTTCTTCTTCAAAATCCAGACTTAGTTTTTGCATAATTATACCTCTAATCACAGTTGAATGATGTTCAAAGATATCCTCATGGAGTAAGAGTTTTTCACATTTTTTGGGCGATTCTTCCCTAGTAGTAAAAATAAGATGGCCAGAGTAACCAATAATTTCTTCAGGAAGAATAGAATCAAAAGATAATTCTAGGGTCTTAAGATAGGTTGAAAATCTGTAGTAGTGTTTACCATACGTAGTAGCAATTCCAATACGTGTATTCAGCAAGGGATCGATATGTGACAAAATGAAATATGCAATTTAGGTTTATGCCTTCAAAACAGTTGACACCACATGCTTCACTGCTTCATCAAAATTGGTATCAATTGTAGATTGGATTTCAGATAATTTAGCATCTCCTTCTTGGGTAATTCTTGAAGATTCAGAAGTTGCCTTTTCTTTAGATGCATTAATTATTACTTCAGCTTCTTTTGTAGCCATTTCCCTAGTTTTTTCTAATAATGAGTCAATTTCAGTCTGAGCCTTTAGATTCAGTTGTTTTTTCATATCGCCAACTTTGCTGTTTAAAGAATCTAAATCATCTTCTAAGGCATTTAGAGATTTGATAATTCCAGTAACTTTGGATTCTGCCATACTGCTCATTATACTCAAAATTTGATAAATCCATTACTTAAATCATTCATTTTTAGTTGATTTTCAGGCACAAAATCTCATTAAACTGGAATTATCCGGTTGTTAAAAGTAAGATTGCTCTAGCTAGTTCGCCTTTGGCCTCCTCTAAAGCATTTTTAGCCTTTTCTTCATCAACTCCAGCTTGCTGGCTAACAAGTTGAATGTCCTCTTCTGAGAAAATTGGAACCTCCAATTCTCTTTCATCATAACTGTCTGCAGTTACTGTAAAAATTGAGTTGTCTTTTGCTTTCATTTCAGTAACGGAGGGTTTTGTGATAATGATCTCTTTTTTATCGGTCTTAATTATTACTTCTTGAACATTTGATAGTTCATTCATATCCAGACCCATCTTATCCATCATTCTTCGCATTTCGCGATTTCCTCCTCGCATCATGGTTCTATTTCCCCCTTAGGACTTTTTAAACTATCTCTGACCTTTATTGCTACACCTCGATTAAAATCAGGTATCATTTCATGTGATAAAACAGCCTTACCAACTGCAATTACTCTATCTTTGAACAATACTGGTGTATCAGCAGAAATCCTTACTTTATTTCCACACCATACTATATGTTTACAAAATACGGATTTACCTTCCATTACAAAAGGTGCAGCATCTTGGTTTATCTCAACGCAGTTTTCTTTGAATGTTTTACTTTTCAGTAAAATTTGTGCAAAATAAGGACTAATTGCTAAACCACCATCAATTCTCAAAGTGCACAATAATTTTCCTTCATGTGAAATAGTTCGTATTCTTCCAGTCTTTCGTGAAAATGTCATTTCGATATTTTTTGGGAGGCATTTTGAAACACCATTACCAAATAATGCATCAAGGGAATATTGGAGTTTGAGAATTTGATCCATGCACGTGATATATTCCATTCTAAATATTAGTTCAATGTTAGACCATATTACAACTTTTAAACTATATAGATGGGTTTTATCTCTTTAGATTATGGAAGAAAGAGAGGAAACAAGGAAAATTCAATTTACAGGAAAATCATCTTACATAGTTTCACTTCCAAAACAATGGATTATGGAATTGGGTCTAAAACAGGGAGATCAAATCAGAATGGTTCGAAAAGGATCATCAACGCTAGAACTGTATCCACCAAAATTTGAATCTCGTATCCAAAAAAAGGAAGATGCTATAATTGAAATTGATGGTGAAGAAAAGGCATCTTCGATAATTAGAAAATTAATTTCGTTGTATTTTCTGGGGTTTAAGACGATTAATGTTAAACCAAAAAACGGTAGATTAAGCCCTAACCAAAGGAACACCGTAAAAGAAGCTGTAAAGCGAATGTTAATGGGTTCTGAAATAATTTCTGACTCTAGTGGGGGAATAACAGTACAGGTTCTTGTAAATCTGTTGGAACTATCCGTTGATGGAGCATTTAAGCGAATGATCCATTTAGCAAAATCAATGTCTAGCGATGCAATTTTAGCAGTAAAAGAAAACAATCTTGAATTGGCACAAGAAGTAATCAACACAGATGACGAGGTAGATAGATTTGGATTTTACATTATTCGTCAATTAAAGATAGCAATACAAAATGAACATATGCTAAAAGAGATGGGTTTTAGAAATGCTAGAAATTGTCTTGGATACAGACTTGTTGTAAAAAATATAGAAAGGGCAGGAGATCATGCATCATTTATTGCAAAAGATCTTTTAGAGTTTAAAAAACCAGTCAAAAAAGAGATTCTAGAGAAACTTCAGGATATGAATGAATTTTGTTTATCAGTATTGGATGATTCATGTTTGGCTTTATTCAAAGAAGATTATATACAAGCAGAAAAAACTATTGAAAAAACAGCTGAAATTACCAAATTTGAGAAAAAAGTTAGAGATGCTTCAAAATCATTAAAAGATGATGAGGAAATTTATAGAATTAGAAGAATGTCTGAGAACATTAGAAGAGTTTCGGAATATGCTAGTGACATAGCAGAAATTGTATTGAATATGAATATTGAAAAAACATTGAAAAAAACGGAATAATTATCAAAAATAGGCTAAAGATTGAGAAGAAATGAAATCAGCAATTTTAATCACATATGATCAGGAAGATTCGATAAACGAAGCTAAGGGGCTGTGTGATGCTGCAGGATATGAGGTAGTTCACACAATCCAACAAGATTATCTAAAAAAACCAAAGTATGGAATTAGTGGAGGAGTTTTAGAAAGACTAGAGGAGATATCTGAGAAACTCAGACCAGATGTAATCATATTTGATGAAATTTTAAAGCCAAGTCAAAATTACAATCTAGCTTCTGCATTACATCGAGAGGTTTTAGATAGAGAAGGGTTAATTCTTGAGATTTTTGAAAGTAGAGCATCAAGTGCTGAATCAAAGTTACAAGTCAAATTAGCTCAATTACGATACGAGATGGCCAGAGCAAAAGAAAAAGTTCGTCTTGCAAATATGGGGGAGCAACCAGGATTTATGGGAATTGGAAAATTTGAGGTAGATGTTTACTATAATGATATCAAACATAGAATGCAAACATTAAGATCTAAACTTGAAAAAGCAGGAAAACAAAGAGAACTCCATAGACAGGGACGAAAGAGAATGGGGTTCAAAACAATTTCTCTAGCAGGATATACGTCTGCAGGAAAAACAACATTGTTTAACAAAGTAACAGGTGAATCAAGAGCTCAAAGTAAAGAACTGTTCACAACACTTACTACAACAACACGAAGAGTAACAATTGATCAAGAACCATTCTTAATTGCAGATACGGTTGGATTCATCAGTAAATTACCTGCATACATGATAGATGCATTCAAATCAACTTTAGAAGAACTAACATACACAGATATCATTATTCTAGTGATTGACATTAGTGATTCTGTATTTGAATTAAAAAAGAAAATTTCTAGTTGCATGCGAACTTTGAGTGAATTGGGTGTTGAAAAAGATAAGATAGTTTATGTATTAAACAAAGACGATTTATTAAAACAAGACGAGATTAATCGAAAAATTGACATACTTAATTTATCTGAAAATAAAAAAGTAATTTCAGTTTCTGCAAAAACAGGCAAAAACGTTAAGGAGTTAAAAAAATTAATCAAAAATATTTCAGAAAGTCATAATTCATTCAATTTCAATAAAAATTTACCTGAAGGAGTTAAAGAGACATTTGGTAATTGAAGTGATAAGAATTGGGCAACGCCTAGTAAGAGATGATCGAGTCACAACACATGTTGCACTTGTTTCAAGAGCATTTGGTGCAGAACGAATTTTCATGAGTGAAGTTAATCCAGAAATCAAGGATACTGTAGAAAAAATCAATAAAACTTGGGGAGGAAAATTTGAGATAGATTTCATTGATAAATGGAAATCTGTTGTAAAAAAGAAAAAAGAAGAGAACTTCAAAATCATTCATCTTTCAATGTATGGTCAAAACATCAACATTATTCAAGAGGAACTGCGGAAAGAAGAAAATTTGTTAATTGTTGTGGGGGCTGAAAAAGTTCCTAGAGAGATTTATGAATTAGCAGACTATAATGTAGGAGTTGGCAGTCAACCTCATTCTGAGATTAGTGCCCTGGCAATTCTCTTAGATCGTATTCAAAAAGGCAAACAATTTGAGAAAGACTTTCCAGATGCAAAAAGAAAGATCATACCCACAAAAAATGGTAAAAATGTACAAGTAAAAGAAACAAGGGATTAATAGTAGAAAATCAGGAGTCATTAGAGTTGGTAGACAAATACGAAGATCCTTTTGTTAGAATCGCCTCTATGATCGGAGGAGACGAATATCTCAAAGTGGCAAGATCATTACTTAAAGCCGAAGATGCAACGGATGAAGAAATTGCAAGTTCTACAGGTCTAAGAATTAACATGGTAAGAAAAGTATTGTATGATTTGTTTGGAAAATCTCTAATTACTGGAATCAGAGTTAAAGATGAGAGAAAAGGTTGGTTTGTCTATAGATGGAGAACCAGAAGAGAGGAAGTTGAACATTTCATCGAAAACCAAAAAAAGAAAATTGAAGAAAGATTACAACAAAGATTAGATTATGAAAATGCTTCTGACTTTTATCATTGTGGTAATGAAGACTGTCCAAGAGTAACATTTGAGAGTGCGCTTGATGGCATGTTCAAATGTCCATCATGTGGAAGTGTTTTAAACTTAAAGAAAAATGATAAATCTAAAAAAGCATATTCAAAGAAAATTGATGAGATAAAAAAAGATATGCAACAAACATTCTGATTTGTTGCGGCAACAAGGATAAATACAAAATATTGTGATTATGTCAACAGACGATTCACCATCTATCTGTAATGTTTGGAAAGGAAATACATCTAAAATTATCAATAAATTGGAGTTGCAAATACCTTCACATTTTCAAATCTATTCAGATATGTACAAAGAATATCTTCGATCCATAGATGATATTTTTGGAACATGTGTTTTGTCAGAAAAGGAATTTTTTGATAAATTGAACATTGATCCGAATTTTATGAAAAATCTCGGAATGTATTCAAATTTTCTTAGTGGTATTTGGATTAATCAAATAGAAAATTATGATAATTATCTTAAATGGTATTCTCAAATGAGAATTTCAGGCTTGAAATCATATGAAGAATTCATACATACAATGATGGACTCCTATTCAAAAACACTTTCTAATTTATCAAAAAATATGAAAAAATAAGTTAGAGATTAAATAGGAGAAATTCTTGGAAAAATCCTTGAGCCAAATTACTACGGTCAATCCTGCAACAGGTGAGGAAATTAAGACTTTTACTGCAATGGATAAAAATCAGGTATTTGAGTTAGTTGGAAAAGCAAAAAGAGCTTTCCCAGAATGGAAAAAAGATTATGAGAGACGTAGAAGTTATGTTTACAATTTAGTAGAATATCTAAAGAAACACAAAATAGAACTTGCAAAAGTTGCAACAGTTGAAATGGGCAAAGCCCTCAAAGAATCAATTAGTGAAGTTGAAAAATGTGCTTGGGCATTAGAATTTTATGCAGATCATGGTGACAGTTTTCTTGCCGATGAGGTTTTAAGCTCAGATGCAAGGAAAAGTTTTCTAACTTTTGAACCATTGGGGGTAATTGGTTCTATAATGCCTTGGAATTTTCCTTACTGGCAAGCATTGCGATTTGCAGCTCCATGTTTAATGGCAGGAAATGTAATCGTAATGAAACCATCCAGAGTAACTATGCAATCAGGAATTGAAATTGAAAAAGCATTCACTGAATCAGGAATGCCTGATGGAATTTATCAAACAGTAGTAGGAAGTGTAGAATCTGCAAATCACCTAATTGACTCAGATGTTAATGCTGTAACTTTTACTGGAAGTACAAATGCCGGTGCAAAAGTTGGAGAAAGGGCTGCAAAAAATTTGAAAAAATGTGTATTAGAATTAGGAGGAAGTGATCCTTTCATAGTATTGGATGATGCAATTATTGAAAAAGCAGCTGAAGGTGCTGTTAAAGGAAGATTCATCAATTGTGGCCAAAGTTGTGTAGCCTCAAAAAGATTTTTTGTTGGAAAAAATATTGCAGATGAATTTACTGAATTATTTATCAAAAAAGCCTCTCAACTCAAAGTAGGAGATCCAATGTCCATTGAAACAGATGTTGGACCAATTTCAAATAAAGAAGGTTTGGAAACAATTTCTGGAATTGTAGAAGATGCAAAACAAAAAGGTGCCGAAGTTCTTTTAGGGGGTTCAGAGATGGGTGGAAAAGGATTCTTCTATAAACCAACAATTCTTAAAAATATAAAATCAGATATGAGAATTGCAACTGAAGAAACATTTGGACCAGTAGCACCAATTACAGTAGTTGAAAATGAAAGTGAGGCAATCAGATTAGCTAATGAGAGTGAATTTGGTTTAGGTGCAAGTATCTGGACAAAAGATCTTGCTAAAGCAGATAAAATGTCAAGAAGAATCGATTCAGGAATTGTAAGTGTAAATAATGTAGTAATCTCAGATCCTAGAATTCCATTTGGAGGAATAAAACATAGTGGATTTGGAAGAGAACTATCAAGATATGGAATGCTTGAATTTGTTAATCTAAAATCAGTTAGATTTTACGATAATCTGACACATCATCATTACGTAGAGTAGATTATTCATTTATGCTGTTTCAGATTCGTCTTCATCTTCTAAATCGTCTTCATCATCACATTCTTCTAATTCAACATAAGAGGGATTGCCATCTTCCCCAAAGTAAATCTCAACACAAATATCTGATGCTAGTGTACTGGCCAAAGTTTCAGCTAATTCCTTTGGGAAATTTCCCAACCTGCTAGGATCTGAGGAATATCGATACTCAGTAATTTCATCTTCATGGTAGAAATCTAATTCAATATCACCATTGACAAATTTTCTAACTCCCATTACTTGGCCAAATATACTATTAGACAAATCTAATTACCTTGTTCTGAAACATCATTTGAAAGATTTTCAGCCAATTTCTCATAATGTTCTCTAGATTTTCCCAAATCACTTAGTTGAGTTTTCTCAATTTTGTTAAGTTCATCATCTACTTTTTTGGAAACATATTGTAATCGTGCTTCTGCCATCATGAATAATCTATTATTTTCTTTCCAAAGATGCTCTGTCACATGTTCAACATATTGTTGCATATCACTAATCAATTTTTTAGAATCTCCTGATGAAAGATATTCTTTAGCAGACTCTTCCATTGCCGTTCCAATTTCTCGTGAACGCTGATGATCAATTAGCATCATTGCGATAGGACCCATATTACTAGGCATTCCAGCTTGTTCCAATGCAGGGAATAGAGATTTTTCTTCTTTAGTGTGATGACAAACATCAGTAAAGTTTTTTGAAAAATCAATTACAGGAAGTAAAATTGATTCAGGAATTTGTTTACCGTCATTTAGTAATTGAATTGTAGATTCCATTGCTTTGATGACTTTTTCTATCAGGTCATGATCACGTCTTAATGATGCTGTAGACATAATAATTTTAAATAAAATCCAATATCTATATCTTATTTATTTCAAAAAAATAATTAAAAGATAGAAATTAGTTAACGATGAATCGTTAACAAATCATTTTAACGATTAGAGAGGCTCTTTGATTTTACAAATGCCCAAATCTTTTTGGTCATTTCACTTGGAGCAATTGGTTTATTGCCAAATACTTGTTCTACAGTTTCTTTACGACCTGCAAAACTGATTGCATATCCGCCAAATGCTGGTTTTTTTGTTTTTGATTTAGCCTTCTTTTTTGGTGCAACCTTCTTTTTTGGTGCAACCTTCTTTTTTGGTGTAGTTTTTCTGTTTGTTGTAGCTTTCTTTTTTACTGCCAATTTCTTGTAATTTTATTTCAAAGAAAGTATAATAACTTACACTTTTGCATAATTCAAAACAAGGTGATTTTTGAGCCTCTTGATAGATTTGAGACGAAGATTAGGTGAATTTGAGATTTTTCTAAATCCATTTCCTTCAATTAGGGATACAGCATTTTTTCCTCCAATTAGAAATGGGGATATGGTGATAATCAACTCATCAAAAAGATCATATTTTATAAATCCCCAATTAATAGTTCCTCCTCCTTCAACTAGAATTGATTTAATTTTTTTATCTGAAAGTTTTCTTAGTAATAGTTTGATATTAATTGAATTTTTTCCCGCGACAATTATTTCTATAGGAAATTTTTTGAGTTTATCAAGATTTGATTTACTAATTTGATTTGATACAGCTATTATTGTTGGGACTTTGTTGCTTGTTTGAATTATTTTTGAATTTTTAGATATAGTACCTTTAGAATCTAAAATAATTCTGATAGGATTTTTACCTCTAGTATAACGTACAGTTAACATAGGATCGTCAATTAAAACAGTATTTTTTCCTACAATTATTGCATCTACTTTAGATCTTAGATTGTGTAATCTAATACTATCTTGTTTTGAAGATAATTTTGAATCACCTGTAACAGTTGCAATCTTTCCATCAATAGATGTTGCAGCACTCAAAATTACATATGGTCTAGATTTTTCCATGTACTATTTTTCCTCCGATCATTACTGCTCTAATTGCTGATTCTGATGCTCTATGAACAATTGATGCATGTGGATTGTGCATTGGTTCTAAATCTAAAGCATGCTTATCAAGAAAAATGCAATCTGCAATTTTCCCATTTTCAATTATTCCGATATCTTTTTTCAAAACTTTTCCACCATTTATTGTAGCCATTTTAAGAATTTCTTTTGGATCAATTCTTTTTTTATGAATTCCCATAGTTGCTTTCCAAAGAAAATCCATTTCTCTAAACATATCAGGTGAATTTATCATCACGTTATCTGTGCCTAATGCCAGGATACATCCTGCTTTTTGCATCATTTCTATGTCTGGAATACCTTCAGCAAGTGAAGAGTTGGCTCTGGGACAAATTACAATTCCCTGAGTTTTTTTTGCTGCAGTAATTAGATCATTTTTTGAGGCAAAAGTCATGTGAACTAAAAAATGAGGATTCATTGATAATGCCCTTATTGTTTCAGATTTGCCAGTAACTTTCTTTGATGTAGAAATACTTTGTTTAGTTTCTGATGAATGAATGGCTCTAAGTTTTGTTGTTTTTGAGTAGTGATTTAAAACTGAAGCACTATTTTCATTTGCACCACTAATACCAATTCCATCACATTTTTCGAGAAGGGCATCAAGATCACTAATTTTGTTTGTTGGAAAAGGCTGGTTTTTTCGAATTTCTGTGGATTTTTGATAAAATTCTAGTCTTCCTAAAATTATTGAACGTATGGGTATGTCAGAAAGCACTTTTTTGAGTAAAATTACTCCATCTAATCCACCTTCTCTAAAATCAACAAATGTAGTGATTCCTTTTCGAAGCATTGAGTGGCAGGTGTTTTTCATAAAAATTGATAAATTTTCTTGTGATGTATTTTTTAAAATTTTTGATTTAGCTCCAAACATTGGATGGATTTTTTCATTTACCGTACTATTGAGTGTGACATCTTTTCCAATAGAATCTCCTATGTGTGTATGTGCATTAATAAAACCAGGAATCAATAAAAGACCTTCGCAATCTATAGATTCTTCATTGATATGTGGTTGAATTTTGGATTGAATTTTTTTGAATGTGTTATTTTCGATTTTTACATTGGTTCTTAAAATAAAATCTAATTCTGAACCTTGTAATACACTAATATTTTTTATTAACATGATAATTCATAAACTTCAGGTTTTTCTTTTCCTGAATCTCGAATTTCTCGTATAGTGTCAAGAGATTTTGTGGCCAATCTTACGGCTTCTCTGCTAGTATGTGCAGTTCCTATTCCACAATTCAAAGAAATTTCATCATTATCTTTTATCATATCAATGAAATTCTGTATCGAATTTTTTCCATCTTCACTTGCAACTACTAAAAAATTATCACCTCCCATGAAAAATGTAAGAGAACTTTTTTCAAGAAAATATTTTGACATTTTTGAATATAATCCAAAAATTATTGATGTTATTTCATATGGTGAATTACTTTTTCTTCGTGAAGTAAGATTATCTACATCTAAATGCATTATTGTAACTTTTGAATCAGATGTATTATTAACAAATCCAAAAATGTTATGCTCTTCATTTAAAATAATTTTATTTTTTTTTCCATCATATGCATTCAAATTTGCATCAAAAGGGGAGTCTCCAAAACCAATTGAAATTGCTAAACGAATATCAAATGATTTTTCAAGTATTTTTTGGATTTCAAGATGTTCCTCCAATCCAAGTCCATTGGAAACTACAAAAAATTCATCGGCTCGATTAAGAAAGACTAGACAGTTTTTTTCAGAAAATAGTTTTTGTACTTCTTTGTACAGTGATGCCTGAAGCATTTGTAGTTCATGTTCTCTATCACTTCCTAATGTTAATGTCCAAGGACCATATCCAGTAATTTTTAATATACTGAGTTGAATCATTTTTGAATCCTCTTCAATTCATCAGAAATTTTTACAACAGCTTCTACTGCTCGTTCTGCAACGGGTCTTATCCTAGCATAGGCATGTCTTTCTTGCATTCCAGGACCAGATATACCTAAAGAGACTGGTTTTCGATATTTAATAGATAATGCTGTTAATGCATGAGCAGTAGAATGTGATATTACTTCATCATGTTTTGTTTGTCCTTTAATTATAGCACCCAAAGTAACTACTGCGTCAACATCATTTTTTTGTAATAATGAATCTACAATTATAGGCATGTCGTAAGCACCAGGAACTGTACATGTATGTAATATTCTCAATTTCAAAGTATTTGCTTTTTCTTGAGCTACTGCAAGCATCCTAGATGTCACTTCCTCATTGAATTCTGAAACCACTATTGCAATATTCAAGACTAATGCACCTTGGCGTATTCTAAAAGTTCTTTTCCATCAATTAATGGAATTCCATTTTGTTTGGCAAATTTCTCTGCTTTATCTACAGATAATGCAGAATATGTTTCAGCATCCATCATTTCGCAAATTGCTGTAACAGGTATCAAACCTGCAACTTGAGCTAAATAAACAGACATTTCAGTATGTCCTTGTCGTGCAGCTAATAATCCTTTAGATGCAATCAACAAAGGAACATGTCCTGGAGTTTTAAATGATGATGCAAATTTTTTCTGTTTATTTTCAACATTAAAGATATTTGCCATTTCTCTAATTGTTAATGACCTATCTTTATCAGTAATTCCAGTATAAGTTTGATAATGATTGATAGACAATGAAAAAGTCGGATGATCACCATAGGGTGCCAAACCCATAATCATTTCTTTGTTTGAGATTGAAGAATCAGCAAGAATTTCATGCATGTATTTTAATTCAAGAGATTTTGCAAAATTATTATCAATTGCAATACACAATAACCCACCAGCATGTTGACGCATTCTTGCTACATGCTCAGGAGTAACAAATTCAGCGGCTACTACCATATCAATCTCATTTTCTCGTCCAGCTGAATCAAATAATAGCACAAATTCTCCACGCTTTAGAGATTGTAGTGCTGATTCAAGGGACATGACAAAAATTGTCGGTGATCTAATTATAAAGTTTACTAAAAAATTGGTAATTACCACTAAATTTGTAGATAATTGAATTTATTTTAGAATGTATTTTCCAAGGATATCAGTTTCAATATTAACTTTATCGCCTATTTTTTTTGTATGAAAGTTTGTAACCTCAATGGTATGAGGAATTAATGAAACCGATGCAAGAGTATTTTTGATATCAACAACTGTTAAACTGATTCCATCTATTGCAATAGAACCTTTTTTCACAACATATTTTGATAATTTCTTTGGGACTTCAAACCAAACTTGGACTTCTTTTGGCTTTTTTAGAATTTTTTTAATTATTCCAACACCATCCACATGACCTAAAACAAAATGACCTTCGAGTCTATCACCTGCCTTTAAGCTTCGTTCAATATTTACAACTCCACCCACTTTTAGATTACCAAGATCTGTTTTTTTGGTAGTTTCATCAATCATTTCAAAAATGCAACTAGATTTGGATAATTTTGTTGCAGTAAGACAAACACCATTTAGAGCAACACTTTGGCCAATTTTTAATCCCTTGGAATGTTTTCCTAGATTTACAGTCATTTCAATGGCGCTTCGATTTTTGGTATTTTTCGAAATCTTTTCAACTTTACCAACGCCTTCAACAATTCCAGTAAACATCAAAATTAATTATGAAGCATACGTATAAAATGATTTAGATGAATGATATAGTTTGTATAAACTCGTTTGTTGTTTGCTACCTTACATTATAGAACTTTGTAGAATAAAAATATTTGAAAAAATACAAAGTGGTTTCTATGGTAGTTTTTTACCGTATAAACACAAAATTCTAGGCTCAAATCCTATAATCTTGAAAGTCCTATGATACCAAGTATTATTGTTATAGTTGTTCCAATCCAAAATTTCCAATGATCTTTTGCAAAGTTTTTAATTTCTCGTTTGATTTTACGGTTTTTCTTTACTTTAGACACTTTCTTTTCATGACATTCTAGACATATCAACTCAGAAAATAATGGAGATTTCTCTTTAGATAAATCATAAAAATCATCAAAACTATCACTATCAGAAATAATAATATCATCAGGCTCATCAGCATCAGCATCAGCATCAGAATCTGAATCTGAATAAAATGTCAGTCCACCATGTTTGTGTGCAAGTCTCTTACACTTTGGGCATATCTCAGTGTATGGTTTTTCTCTCTTCTTAATACATTCAGCACAAAGTAATAGATTAGTACCATGTTTTGTGTAATGTGTGATTTTTCCTACTTCAGTATCTAATTTTTTGCATTTTTCACAAGCATTACTTTCTCGCTTAAATTCAATAGGCATGTTATTTCCCTCTAAACAAATCTCCAATGTTCTTTAAAAATCCAGAAAAAGATTCGGCCTGTTTCATTTCTTCTGTTTTCTTTTTTGCTCGATAAGCACTCTGTTTAGTTCGTTCTGTTTTTCGTTGGAGTTTTACTATTTCTCGTTTCTTTTTTATTCCATATATTGTTCCTATTACACCTACAACATATCCAATAATACCAAAAATAAGATAAAAATGCTGAAGAGTAACTTGGTCGGCCATTGTTAATCTCTGTCAGCCAGATAAGCGATTAACAATCCAAGTAGTAATGCAGCTCCTACAGCAGCAATAGCGTTACCAGTAATGTTTGCTTGTTGTCTTTCTTTTTCTAAAATAACTCTTAGTTCATCAGCTTCTTTTACAGATAAAACTCTAGTACGTAATTTTTCTTGAAGTTCATTTTTTCTTCTAATTTCTTCTGGGGTTAGATTAACCATTATTCTTATCCCCCTTTATCATATCATCAAAAACCTCAACTAAGTCTGGGTTTTGACGAAGAAATTCAGCTAATTGAGGTTTATTTTTAACAAGATCTTCCCAATCTGTCAATATGTCTCCTTTTTGTAAAACAGTGGCAACTGCTTTACGTTGTTCTTTTAATTTTTTATTTTCATTTTTTAGTTTGGTATTTTCATTATGTGATCCTGCATACCATTTTCCAACAAAAAATGCGATGGCTACTGTTCCACCAACAATTGCTCCAATAATTTGTACTAATGATGATAACTCAAAGGTGAGTTCTGTCAATTTGGTTCCTTCTTTATTTTTTTAGTGTAGTCCAAGTTCCCATGTAAAATAAATTAAATTTCTATTTCAAGTTTCTCTTTAATGTCATGTTTTTTCCAAAAGTCTAATGTTGATCTGGCCTTTGCTATGATATCATCATATGTTAAAATCTCAATATTAGGAAATTCTTGTACTAGTAATTTGAAACGTTCCTTTTTTTCTTTATCCAAATGCATTCCTTTGGTGGAACCTATCACTGCAATACCTTTAGAGTGCAAGCCTCGAAACTTCTGTTCTATATTATAATCTGCGGCTTGAAGAATACCATCATATACTTTTTTTGAAAATTCTCCATTGTTTTTGAAAATAGGATCGTTTGCATCTTCTAATTCAATTACAACACATTTGTCAAATCCATCTAGTTTTTTGATTATAAAATCAGGATGCTTTCCACTACCTTCTAATCTTGTTTCATTTGTTCTATTTTCGTTAGAATCAAAATCAGATAGCCTTTCTTTATCAAAATATTCTATACTCATTAACCAATAATGTTTTGTTAGAAATTTGTGAATTTCTGCTTCATCATTAGTCTCTGATTTGTTATGTTTATCAATTAATTTTTCAAATTCTTTAAGACTTTTAGATAATTTTTCATATCGATTAAACATTGTGTCCATTGCAGGTAATTTCTTGATAATTTTTTGTAATTGATCTGCGGGAAGACTTGCAATATATTTCAAAAATTCAGAGGACTTGTTTGATTTAAATAAATTCTTTAGTAATATTTCAAATTCTTTTGTGGGTAAATCTTTGATTACAGGTAAAAACATCATTAATTGTTTTTTTGGAGATTCAGGAGTCAGTTGGGATATTTCTTTAACAGTATCACGAGCGAGTGCAGACTGCATCACAATAGATCTCAAGTCCTTTTTTTCTTCACTTTCAGGCATGCTTTCATATTCGCTTAGTATTTCCTCGATTACTCCATGGTAGGAGTTTTTCAGTTCCTCAATTAATGATGAAGATGGTTCATTTTCAAAAAATGATGTTAACACTTTTTTTTGGAAATACCATCTAACTTTCCAATAATATTTGCTAACTTTCAAATTTTTGATTGCTAGTGATATTTCTTCTGTGTATTGTTGAAATGCATCAAAATCAACGTACACTTTAGTTATTCCTTTGACAGTTTTTAGATGGAAGGGTTTGGTTGACTGGCGTCTGTAGAAAATTAACTCAAAGTTATCTAAATCACCATATTCTTTTACCAAGAAATTAAGCAATGTTCTTAATCGTGTAATGCCAAACTTCATCCATGCTTGTCTTTCTCTACCTGACGGCGTGAATGAAAACTGAATTATTTTAGATTTTAATGTAGGACTTTGTTCCCAGTAATCCCTGCCTGTCAGAAACTTGTCTTTTATTTCCTGAATATCTGTTGGAATATCATATTCAGAATTCTTGTTTCCTCTAATATCTGCCACTGCTTCTTTTAGATCATCTGCGTTAATTGGTTTGTTATCAAAATCTTCTTTCTTTAATTTCACTGATTTTTTAATTTCTTCCAATTAATTTTCTATGATCTGATTAGGTTAAAAATAACTCACTGAGTGAAGTTTACCTTATAGTGAATACAAATTTTTTGTTAGATCATTTTATTGTGATTAATTTTAAACAATTAGGAACAAAAGAGATCATTTTGATGATCGCTTTGTTCTTGTTTTCTTGCCACATTTGGCTTGAACTTTGATATATTCCTCAATAATATTATGACAGTCTCTGCAAATCATTACTTTGACTTTTAGTTGTTTATCATGATGTTCGGTAAGATCTTTCCATATTTTACAGCAAGGACATTTTCCTAATCCACCCATGCTTTTAGATGAGTAAAGAAACTAATAGGATTTTCTTACTCTTCCCATGTAAAAACAGATTCAAATTTGTGCCTAATTTGAGTTCAGAAAAGACAATTAATTTATCCATTGAGCAGATGATGTAATTAGAAATTATTTTCTTTCTAATTCTTTATCATATGTATCAAAACGATTTCTATATTCTTGACCATAACGATCTTTATGGGATGGGGCACTTATTGGTTGAATAGTGTTTGCTAAAATTGCTAAAAATTTACGTACGTCTTTATCATCAAGGAATTTATTTCTTGTAATACAAGCCAACATAATATGAAATGAAGAACTCAAATTAAGGATTTTATATGAATGATCCAAATACAATAATGCATCAGTAATATCTTTGTCTAATGCTGCTAAACAATAATCAAATAAAAGGTATTGTGGCGGATAACTTATACCACTCATTAGAATTGCATATTGTTGTAGATCAATAAGTTCTGTTCTTCTTTCATCTTGAAGAAGTTTTATCATTAAATTAATTATGTCTCTTACGGAAATCCAATCTTTGTTATGTCCGATTTTTTTTGCCATCTCTATTTCATCTAAAGGTATTCCAAATTGTGTATCAATATCTCCATCTTGAATTTCATCATTAATAATTGGAATATATTGAATCATAGTAGTTATTTCATCATAAATATCTGGAGTAAAAGTTGGATCCATATCTAACATAGAAATTATTTATTTATAACATATTCTAAAAAATTAATTTATACCAAATTTTTTAAAATTTTCTTTCCATTAGATGTCAATTCATACAGTCGTCCTTTCTTAAATTCAGGATTAAGACAAACTATTAGATTCTTTTCTACCAACTCTGCTAAGGTATTACTTACATGTGAGAGAGAGATGTTAGTTTCCTTTGCCATTTCTGCCGGAGTCAGTTTCTTTCCCTCTAAGGCTTTGATTATTTTGGTCCTGTAGGAACTTGCCTTGATGTAACCGAGCAGAATATCAGATTTTGTCAAGTGCTTAATCTGTACGTAAATGGTAATATGGCAATTAGCACGCTTTAAATGCGGTTTACACACGAAATAAACACAATAATGGGAAGGGTAAAGAAAATCAGCATAGGCTTTGGCATTGTTTTCATGACATTATTAATTCCAATTACTGTTTCAGCACAAACAACAGAGATTCCTTCATGGGTAAAGGGTGTTGCAGACTTTTGGGTAAAAGGAAATATTGAGGATAATGAATTTGGAGAGGCCATATCATTTCTGATTGAACAGGAAATTATCAAAGTGAATATGCCACAACAAAATAACAATGCAGAATTAGAAAAGAAAATCTCACAATTAGAATTTGAAAATTCAGAATTACTGAATGGAATTAATGATCTAAAAAATAAAAATTCAAAATTACAATCAGGGAATAATGAAAAGATGAACAGTGATGTTACTTGTGATGAGTTTTACTATGATGTCATGCATTTCAGTATTGTTGATGCATTGTATGGAAGAATTGCCGAGTCAGCAGAATCTTATGGACATACAAATGACAACGAAGATGCACTAAAGGCCGCCAAGGAACTATCTAAGATAGCGTCATTTAACGGATTCAATGATGAAGATTTGGAAAGATTCAGAGTGAATTGTTCTGATCAATTAACCGAAGAACAAAATCTTGCTAAGGATTTTCTTCTGTATTGGGGAGAACAATTTGGATTTTATGTTTTGTTGGGTGTGTATAAGTAATTTTATTTCATAATGGAAATACATATTGGTTGAGCAGGCCTTTTTTAGTAAAATTAAATTATTTAGTTTAAAGGAAAATCAAAAAACCTTCTTGTCATTAATCCTTCAAGATTCACTGTTGCACATTTTTGTTTCAAAATTGAGCGATATTTTTTCCAGCCTTATTCATATAGAGATCAAAAACTATTTCTGAACACGATTGTGTAATTCTGATCTGCATAATTCATAACAGAAGACAGATCAAAAACTATCGGATTTAGGCATAAATCAGCCTCAAAATTCATATACCATAATTGATAAATATATTAAATTATTTTATATATTGTGGTTAGAACTATTCGAATCAAGACAGAAAAATTCTACAAGGAACTGCTCAAGGTACAGGGTGAACTTCAGGCAAAGGAGGGCGAGACAAAGACCATGGATGATGTAGTAAGTTTTCTTTTGAGAAAAGCAGGTAGAAAAGTTTAGTAAAAAAATAATTTTTTCATCAACATGTTTTGTTTTTTCTAATTAGATTTCCAGAAATAGGTGTTTGTAGAAAACATTATATCATGTGTTCACGTTATATGACGTGTCATGATTGTTCAAAATAATTTTTTGGGAATTGGAAACATGATAGGATTACAAAGTAATCAAATCAAAAAAGTGTTGCAAAGTAATCAAGACAACAAAACTAATTTGAATTACAAAGTGTTGAAAGACATAAAGTATTCAAATCTTAAATGTAATAAATATAATAACGCAGAAAGTATTGTAGAAAACAAATACAATGTTAAAAGTAAAGACAAGACAGATGAAATTAATTTGTGTTGCAAAGATAAACCAAACAAGCATTGTATAACTGATTATGACAGTGCAAGGTTATGCAAAAATTTCATAGTTAGTAATTCTACAAAACAATAGAACGAATAGTTCAATAAATTGAAAAGAGGGTAAAAAATGAAATATTGTAAAATACTGATCAGTCAAAAAACAATTGACAGATTAAGAGAGTTTGGAATAATGGGATCAACATACGATTCTATTCTGAATGAATTGATGGATCATGCAGATGTATGTGATCTATGGTGGAACAGAGAGCAATGAAAAAGATTGCAACTGTAAAATTGCATAGATTTGAGGGCAAGTGGTTTCTGCTTGCCTTTGATATTGCATGGGGTAATAAATTAGAAAACGATAATTTTGATGTGTACATCTCTAAGAACAGATTACACGCCAGAAGTCAGCCAATAATACAATGAGTTCAGAAATTAATCCAGACTACGTAAAACTAGTCTTGGAGAAAAGGCAGAGACTCAGGTTAGTACATGAGAAGTATTTCCCAGGAAAGTTTTGGGTGTTGGATTCGTGTCTGGCAGTACGAAACATACTCCAGATAGAGGATATTTCCTTGCCTTTCATGCTGGTTTTGCTGGGTCAGCCATCAGCAGGCAAGTCTACAATGATATCCTTTGTGGATTTTCCTGAAGATTGCTACTCGGTGGATTCGTTCACTCCAAAGGCAATGGTGTCACACATGGCCAACAAGACTGAGGATCAATTGGCACAGATCGACATGCTAAGCAAAATTGCAGACAAAGTCTTTTTGACATCAGATCTTGCCCCGATATTTTCTGTAAGAGAGGACAATCTCTTGGAAATTATTGGAATGCTGACTCGTATCTTAGATGGCAAAGGATACAAGAAAGATTCCGGTGCACACTCACAAAGAAAATACGATGATGTCTTCTTTGTATGGATTGGTGCTGTAGTTGAAGTCCCAAGAAAGGTATGGCCAATCATTGCGTCTCTTGGTCCGAAGATCTACTTTTTGAGAATAGATACAGAGATTTCTTTTGAGGAAGAACAAGAAAAGATTCTTGAGAACTTGGAAGGAATCAGTTACGAGCAAAAAGTAACTGAGATCAAGCAAGCAGTAAAGGAATATCTTGATGTCTTAAAGGAATTTCCAGGAATGGAGAATGGGAAGATCCCTTGGAACAAATCCAAAGAAGACAAACGTATCATGGTAAGACTGGTACAGTATTCTCAGTTGTTAGCAAGACTAAGAGGCCATGTGCCAGTAGAATATACCAAAGGTCAGGGTGGTGCAAACTATGGATTTCTTCCACCCATAATTGAAGATGCAAACAGGGCAACTGTTGCACTTTACAATTTGGCAAAAGGTCAAGCAGTTAACTGTGCTCGCAACTACATTACAGAAGATGATTTACCAACTGTAAAGAAAGTAGTATTGTCTAGTGCTCCAAAAGAAAGAGTGGAATTACTCAAACTTTTAGTTGAGAACAATGGTGAACTGACCTCAACCAAATTCATGGAAGTGAAGAAGGTAACAAGAATGACTGCACTAAAGACCATGAAGCAGTTGGAGATACTTGACCTTGTAGACGAAGTAAAGATTTCAACTGTGACAAAGCCATGCACTGCGATACGATTGAAAGAGCACTTCATGTGGCTGGTTGAAGAAGGGATACAATAGGCGCCTCTCTCAGGCCCTATTTTTTTATATTTTTTAAAAATATAGAAAATTACCCCCTGTGTGATATTTTTTATTTTTCTAAAACTTTTCTTATGATCCTATCAATGCATATTCCTGTTCTTTTCTCAATATCGTGCTCCCAGAATCGGAGAACCGACCATCCGTCTCTTCTGAGTTTTCTAGCAATCTTGGCATCACGTCTCATATTTCGTTCAATCTTATCTATCCAGAACTTCTGCCTAGGTTTTTTCTTCTTGTGATAATTGTATCCGTGCCAGAAATCTCCGTCGCAGAAGATTATGATCCTTTCTTCTTCTAGGACAAAGTCAGGATTCCCAAACATCTTTGGATACATCTTGTATGAAAAGCCCAGTCCTTTGAGAATCTCGTTCATCTGCAAGTCTATCTTTGTGTTGGTTCCCCTGATCCGGGACATTACCCATGATCTCTTTTCAGGAGTAAAGATGTCAGTCATGGTTTTCTAATGAAGTTGAGTTAAATAGTGTAAAAAATCTTCGAGATCAGATGAAAACTATCGTCATGTTACTTTTGGCAGCATCAGCAATTTCAATTCTAGGTTCGACTGGGGTTGCATTTGCTCAAGAAGATGGTGCATCTAGTGGTGACTCTATGAAACTACTCGGTGCGGGCTTGGCATTTGGTATTGCAGCAGGCGGGGCAGGAATAGGTCTTGGCCAAGTAGGTGCAGCAGGTCTTGCAGTAATCAGTGAGAACCCAGCTTTACAATCTAAGGTGTTCATCTTCGTAGGTATGGTCGAATCAATCGCAATCTACGGCATTGTCATGATGTTTATTATTCTAGGACAGTAGCAGTTAATCCATGAGAAAACCTCCAAAGGGGAGCAGTGAGTCGCTTTCATCTGAAAAATTATTTGGTGTTCTTAAGACAAAGGATCAGTGGGATAACTCAGAACTGCTGGAGTTTCTGATGCCATTGTATACCGCTTATGACAAGGAGGGTTTGGGGCACAGAATGCGGCAAATACTTTCGGAATACACGAAAAAAGGGCTGCTCAAAAAGATGGGAAGAGGCACATATTCTGTAATGTCAAAGACATGTTAACTCAGATAGTTAATTAGAAAAACAGCCGAATTACTTTTAGGCTTTATTGGTACATAGATTTCATGCCAAACAATTATGTCGATTTTGTTTCAGATGACGATTTTGAGTCCTGCGTCAGCTGGGTAGTAAGTGGGTATCAACAAAACGGCAACAGCGAGAGAAATGGAATCGATCCATTCAAAACTGTGTTTGACATGTACAATAAGGATATGTCATTTGCATCTTGGAAGAAGGCGGAAGAGGTTAGGCAAAATGACAAGACGGTAAACAACAAGGTAGGGGAATTCCACCAAAAACTTCTTGGCAGTGTTGATGGTTGGAGAGATCTTCAGACAGGGGATGTTGCAGATATTTGCAATGATGCTGAAACAATTTTTGTAGAGTTAAAGAATAGATGGAATACTGTAAAGGGATCAAATATGATTGACATGTGGAAAGATCTTCATGACATAGTTACTAACTCACACAGAGGATCTACAGCGTATTGGGGATTCATTAACGCAAAAAATGGCAGCAGTGGCGAAAGTGCGTGGACAATTCAAGGAAAAACACATCCCAATGTGAAAAAGATTTGGGGGAAGAGTATTTACAAAATGATAACAGGGAAAGATGCAGCATTGGAAGAAGTGTGGGCCGCACTTCCAAAAGTTCTGGACAAAGTGTTGCAAAAGACAACCACAGTTGATCAAGGAGACAAAGACAATCTTATTGCATGGTTCCAAACTGGGTACTAGAAATTTTTGATTTTCAATTGGACAGGTATCTTTGCAACAAGTTCAGGATGAACTAATGATTTGTAAACTTCCTTTGCAACAGCCGTTGCAAGTTTTACTGGTACTGCATTTCCGATCTGTTTGTATTGTGATGAAAGACTTCCAACAAATTTCCAGGAATCAGGAAACGACTGTATTCTTGCATACTCTCTAACAGTAAAAGGCCTCACTTCTTCTGGATGGCATCGTTCAGTCATCTTCTGACCTGGTGAGCATGTCAGTGTAAGACAAGGTTCGTCCCATGCAATTCTTCTGCCCATCCCACGCCTGCCTCCAGTGGAATAGAAGCTCTTTCCCATGTATTTTTTCTGAACTTCAATAGGCATGTTCACCCAAGAGCCGCCAGGAGGCACATGTTTTAACAGTTTTATTTTTTCATCAGAATATTTTTGTCCGATAGATTCAGGTACGTTTTTGAGAGCATCGCCAAGTGTAATTGGGTTCTTGTTTGGTTTTGGATACTGGAACTTTATCCCCTTCTTTGTCCCGATAAAGATCACACGTTTTCTTTTCTGTGCTACGCCATAGTTTACTGCATTT
Source organism: Nitrosopumilus ureiphilus (assembly GCF_013407185.1). NCBI lineage: Archaea > Thermoproteati > Nitrososphaerota > Nitrososphaeria > Nitrosopumilales > Nitrosopumilaceae > Nitrosopumilus > Nitrosopumilus ureiphilus. The sequence continues at coordinate 2,027,638 of NZ_CP026995.1, forward strand.
AGGATATCATATCTTACATCATAGCCAAAAGATGACAGTACTTCCATTATAGTTTGGATTGTCTTGCCATCTTGGTTGCGCAGGATGGCCTCAACGTTTTCTGCAAGGAATATTTTTGGCCTTATTTCCTTTACGGCTCTTGCAAACTCGTAAAACAGTGTTCCCCTTGTATCTTCAAATCCAAGTTTGTTTCCTGCATGGCTGAATGCCTGGCATGGGAAACCGCCTGTAACAACATCTACGTTCATTCCCTTGAAGTCTACTTGTTGAATGTCATCATGGATCACATCCCATTTTGGCCTGTTCTTGCGGAGTGTTGCAACGCAGTCCTTGTCATATTCCACAAGCATCTTTGTCTCAAACCCTGCCTTTTCAAGTCCAAGTGCCATTCCGCCGGCTCCTGCAAAAAGTTCAATGACTGTTGGCTTTTTTCCCTTCAATCTATCTTGATCAGGATCCTATTCCATTTAATTTTTGTCTGCAAAAAGTTTGGACTAAAGGTAGTCTGTTTTTCTAAACTGTAAATATTGCATGAAGTTTAAATTTGTGTGGGCCGGTAGTCTAGCTGGTTAGGATACCGCCTCGACACGGCGGTGATCGTGAGTTCGAATCTCTCTCGGCCCACTTTTAAAATAAAAATCTGATGAGTATTTACTACAGACACATCTATATTTTCTGGGCCTATAGCTCAGCATGGATAGAGTGTTGGACTTCTAATCCAATGGTCAAGGGATCGAAGCCCTTTGGGCTCAGATTAATCTTTTTTGAATCCACCGATTAACAAGGTAATACCTGAAAAAAATATACTTATTGCAATTCCATAATATGCCACTCCAATTGATAAAATAGTATCTGCTTTTTGTTCTTCTGCCACATCAATGAGATTTTCAAGAGTTGATTTCATCCAAATCTCATTTGGATCAGTGATTTCTAAAACTGATGTTTTACTTTTATAATGATCAATTATATTTTTATTTGTTTTAACAGAAACACTTGCAAAATAGGTTCCAGGTTTTTTAAATTCTATAGATTCAAAACCATTTAGTGAAGATGTTTCTTGACCTTCACCGATATCATTTTCCAAGAAATGTATATTGAACATATCACCATATTGTAAACCAGGTACTCTATCAAGATCATTAGATAATTGTTTGAAGCTGGATTTTTCATCACTTACAAAAAAATCAGTCATATCTTCATGGAAAATATGTACCACGATTTCAGTAGGTAATTCTTTGACTTCAATCAATGCTTGAATTCCTATTGTTTCACCGATTTCAAGTGGTTTAGAATTAGTTTGTGAAATTTCAATTGATTCCATCCATTCAACCCATGGTTCTGAGTCACGGAAATCTATTTCGTTATGTATTTCAAAAGGTTCCTGTATTTCATAAGCTTCACGAAAGATATTTGATAATTCTACTTGTTTTGCCGCTTCTGTTGCAAAGATTAACGCAACTGCAAACATCACTATTGCCAAACCTATTTTGATAGAATACACTTGATTTTTTTTCAACATATTTAGATTTCTCCACAGCTATTTCAAATCTTTTTCACATTATTACAATTTTCAAATATTTCCTTAAATACACGGAGATCCTGTTCTAATTTTTCATGTTGTGTTGTCAGTAATTTATTATTCCCATCTCTTTCTTCATCAAAAGAACTTTCCCAAAACAATTAGATTGTATGTTATGTGTCTCATAATTCTAAAAACCAATTATAAAGTAGGATGAGATATATCATTTCCATATAATTATTTTTTACGATTATCTTCTGCTCTTCCTAATTTTTCACGTAACAAATGAACAGCAAATTTTCGTTCCGTAGTTAAATTTAGAGAAAGTTTTTGAATCTTATCTAATTTTATACTAATATTGGATGCAGGATAAATCAGCGTTCCTAAATCAGAAATGATTTTTCCCAGTCTTCCAGCATGAAAAGATAATTCTATGAGACTAATCCAGACAAATGTCAGGTCTTTTGAAGGCAATGTCAACGTATTTTCTTCAAAATCACTCTGAATGTTTAACGATAATGGTGTTGGATGGGATGCAATTTCAGTGTCCTGCATAATCATCTTCCATAGACTTTTTCATTTCAGGGTATTTTTTTGCAATTCCATTTCTAAGATGGACTGGGGAAAAGTTTTGGATTCTTGTTTTTTTATCAGCTTTCCACCATGTTGTTATTTTTTCAGGATAAATCGTAAAAAACAGTAAAAGAAATTCAATTTCAACTAAATCACGTAAAAATGATAAAGTTTGAATTTCAAGGCCAGAGGTTGCAATCAATGTGACAGATTGTAAAGTTTTATGAGATCTAATTACAAGTTCACGAAAAGCATTAACAGTAATTTCATTTTTATTAAAAGGTATTTTTAAAAAATCTTCAAGTATTTCGAATGAGAGTTCAATAATTTGAAATCTTTCTTCCATTCCGTTTATTTTTCCGTATTCTGAATAGATCTTTTGTTGTGCTTTGAATGCATTATTTTGGAATTCTAAAATTTTCACAATATTACTTTGAGGGATAAGTAATAAAGATATGATGAAAGAAAATTGCTACCAGTATTATTAGTTCATATTAAAAAAATTAAAGATTTGGAACTTCAATCTTGTTTGTTCTCAAATATTGTAACAAATCATTGAATTTTTCTTCCATCTGAGTATTCTTCGCAGATAACATCTTGATATTTTTCTCAACTGTCTCAAAGTCAGAAATTGTAAGCTGTGGTTCAGCATCAAGATACATCTGTTTTTTCTTCTCTTCAGGTAACTGATAGTACGTATCCATGTAAAATCCATGACCCATTAATGCTTCTGCATAGTCACGTCCGCAGACATTGCCCAAAATGGTTCGAAAGTATTTCCGAAATGCGTGAAAGTGGATTGCTCTTCTGCCATTCTCATTTCTCACAGATAATTCTGGAATCTTTGCTATTTCTCTTCTCAGTCCTGCCTGAAGTCCTTGCTTGGCTGATTGTGCGGGATTCTTTGCCTTGGAGTTGATGTTGTTCAGAGACAGCCTGCCAAAGATCATGATTTCCTGCAGATCCCAGTTTTGTTTCCCTTCGTGCCATCCAAAGTTCTTCTTGAGATAATCTTTGAGGGTATTTGCGGTTTCAGTTGTAATGAAGGTCTCACGAGATGAGCCTCCTTTTGCAATTTCTGCCCTTACATTGATCTTTACGGGTTTGGAATCAAAGTCAACATCAGACAGTTTTAGTTGGGTAATCTCACCAATTCTCAAGCCACTTGAACATGAGATTAGGATTGTTGTCTGCAGTTTTGAAGAAGAATTGCGCAGAATTCTAAGAATCATTTCTTTTGTTAATGCAACTTCTCTTGTACGGACAATCTTTGGAACTTTGATTAGTTGCTTGTAGTCATCAGAGTTTATCCGGATTCCCCAATGACGTAGATACCCTTTCAGACCACTAAGGTATGTTCTGAGACCTTGCGCTTTGATGTTTTTCTTGTCAAGATAGATTACAAAGTTTCGTATTACCTGATAGAGATCAAGTTCTTCTGATTTTATCTTTGATACGACTTGTGCCTCATCTGTGTCATAGTAAGATTGTGAAAACTTTCTGAAGTGATTCAATGCAGTACGATAAGTGATTCTTGTCTTCTCGCTGTGTGAAATAAGATATACAGAGTCTAGGAATTCAGTTGCTACTTGTTGTGGTGTAAGTTGTGTTGTCACGAGAATTAGAATGTGTAAACTGTTATTTAAAGTTATATAGTTTATATATTTCATATACAGGATATATAATGATTTAGATAACAATTATAGAAATTATTTAGAATTGTATTCTTTAAATTCATTTTCACAAAATTGATGAAATACAGTAGATCTATTTTCTTTAGCATCATTTTTGATTTTTTCCATATCTTTGTTCAAAACTCCTTGTGCAGCTAAAAATGCATCATCTTCCATTCCTAATTTTTCAAATAATCTTGATTTAGCATGAGGAATTTCTTTAAGGCTTGAATCAATTGTTTGAGCTTTATCATAATATTCAATTGCATCTTTGTAGTTACCAAGATGACTAAGGGAAATAGCTTTATTCATCAAGGCTGTCACGTCATTTGGATCTATTAAAAGTGAGGTTTCATAACATTCAAGTGCGTTTTGATGACGATTTAGTTCATTGAAGGATAATCCCATGCTGTTAAGGGCCCATATATCCTTGGAATTTGTAGAAAGAAGTTGTTTGCATAATTCTAAAACTTGTTCATATTGTTTTAAATTTTCAAGAGCATAGATCTTATTTTTTAATGCATAAGTATCTGAATTTTTTATTTGTAAAACTTTATCGCAATACACTATTGCTTTCTCGTATTTTTTTAGATAAATCAAAGATAATGAAATATTCTGAAGTGCGACCATGTCATTAGGGATTTTTTCTAATAAATTTTTACAATAATTGTACATTTCCTCATATTTTCCGGCATTAAACATCCTAGTAATCACATTTGTAGGATCTAGAAGATCAATCATATTACTATAATATAATGAAGATTCATTATCTTTAACCTATTCTCACAAGTAAAATTGAATCTAGTAAAGTTAGACTTGAATTATTTTAGAACTTTACGTAGTGTTTCATTCAATACTTTGGAATAACTGTAAGATGATTGTTCCTGTTGAATCAATTTTGCTTGACGAAGTCGTAATTTTTTATCAAGATCTTCATCAATCATTATTGTTACTCGTTTACTCATTTGTATCGAATATTTTTTATGAGTTTTATAATATAAGACTATATGAAATGTTCCAAAAGTGGGATCAGCCTTGGATTATAGAAATTATTTTATCCATTTTGAATGGTTTCTGAATAAGAGGTATGTTGAGCTTTCCTAGTTTTTCCTCAGTAGAATAATCACTATCTGCAGAAACCGCAATAATCCGTACCTTGGGGTCAATATCTTGAATTTTTTTTATTGCATAGAACCCACTGCCATTAGGCATGTTAAGATCGATTAGAACAACATCGGGTTTAGTTTCTTTGAATAGTTTAACGGCTGTACTTCCATTAAATCCATTTCCAATTACATCAATACCATTTTCTTCAAGAAATTCACTGAATAGTCTAACAGTATCTTCATCATCATCAATTACAATCACTGATTTTGACATCTATGATAGTAAAAAAAGGAGTGCTTTAATATTTTCCATAATGTAGAATTCATGTATGGGTGGAATTGACAGATTAATTTCTAATGCATTAACATCTAAAATTAAGAAAGAGATAGATTTGGATCTTCTAAACAAAGTAGAACGTGAGTTATTTTTAGAACATGGAATGTCAATAAAGCTTTCAATTGAACATTTTCAAAAATTTACAAGTATTCTCAAGAAAAATTCTAATCTTGATGTTTGTAAATTTCAAAGAAATTGTCTTAACAAAATTCTCAAAATAAAAAAAACAGATGGAAAGTATTTTGTAACCATAGTTGATTCAAATCTATCAGATTTAATCTTAGGATTTTTTGGAGAAAATGATTCGAGATGTATTATTACAACCCTTTTAGAAAAAGAATATACAATTCCTCAAATCCTTAAGGAATCTAAAGCGCCTAAAACTTCAGGATACAGAAAGATTGAAAATATGATAATTAATGGATTAATAATTGAAACTGGAAAAATACTTAGTGAAAGTAAAAAAATATCCAAACTCCAATGTGTTTTTCAAGAAATCAATCTAGAGATTAAAAAAGGGAAAACTATCGTTAATGGAATTGTATCCCAGAAAATGATGGAAAAAAGTACTAGTATGAAGTCAATACTTGAAACATTAAGATAGATTGAAAGTAATTACTTTACTAATTCAAGAATAGATTTTGCTTGTTTGAAATGAACCTCATCTATCATTTTTCCATCAACAGTGGTAGCCCCTTTACCTTTCTTCGTTGATTCAAGATAGACTTTACAGACTTTTTCAGCCCATAAAATTTCACTTTTATTTGGATGAAATAATTTGTGCACCACAGAAATTTGATCTGGATGTATGATACTTTTTCCTGAATAACCCAAGCTTTTGCCAAGTTTGCAATCTTTTTCAAATCCTTTAGAATCTTTTAGGTCTTGCCAAATCGCATCTATTGCTGCAACTCCTGATGCATGTGCATCTACTGGAATCTTTGTTCTAGAATATGTAGTTCCTTCAGATTCTTTTGTATATTCAACTCCTAGATCATTTAGAAGATCAAAAACTCCAAAGACTATAGCAGAAACTCTTTTTCCAAAAGATGCAATGTTATACGTGTTAACTACACCTTCTGCAGATTCAATAGAAGGGATTATTTGAATTGGTTTTAGTTTTCGGGATTTTTCCAATTTGGATAGTATTTTTTCAATTTTTTGCATCTCTTTTACATTATTTACCTTAGGAATTACAATTCCATCAATTCCTTTTTGAACCACTTTTTTGAGGTCAGATGGAACTTTTCCTGAGGTGGGAGAATTTGTACGTACAAAAATTGAAGAGTTGTATGATTTTCTAGATTTTAGTGCAGATTTAATAAGATTTCTTGCATTAGTTTTTTCATTATCTGGAACTGAATCTTCAAGATCAAAGCATACAATATCAGCTTGTAGTTTTTTTGCTTTTTCAAGAAATCTAGGATTATTCCCTGGAACAAAAATGAGGCTTCTGAAAAGCTGTGTCATTAAATGATTAAGCGCTCTCTGGCTTCATTAAGATTTTGCCAAAGAGACCTTTTCCAGTTAACATCTTTGTGTGAGCCTCTGCTGCTTGCTCAAAGGAATATGTTGAATCAATTGCTGCTTTAATTTTGCCTTGACCCATCCAGTAAAGACCTTGATCTAACTCAGCTTTGGTTCCTTGTGTTGAACCTAAGATGTTAGTTCCTTTAAAGAAAACATGTCTTAGATCAGTTTTTGCATCATATCCTGTTGTTGCGCCACATGAAACCAGAGTTGCACCATACTTTAGCAAAGTAAGTTGCTTGTTCCAGTGTGTTTCACCAATATGATCAAAGGAAACATCAATTCCTGGTGCTTCACCTTTTTTCTTTGCAAGTTCTTTTGAGATTGCTCTTACTTCTTTATGCCAGTCTTCTTTTCTATGATCAACTGCATAATCTGCTCCAAGTTCCAGACATTTGTCTAATTTATCAGGACTTGCAGTTGCAATCACATCACAATTGTATAATTTTGCAATCTGAATTCCAAAGCTTCCTACTCCAGAACCACCACCCATAATCAAGATAGTTTGGCCTGGCACAATTTTTGCCCTACCAACTAACATGTGCCATGATGTAAGTAAGGTCATTGATGCAGCTGCTGCTTCATCATATGATACGCCTTCTGGAATAACTGAAATATTAACTTCTGGAAGATGTGTTATTTCAGAGAATGCGCCCCATGTTGGACCAGTTTGGAATCCCCAAATGATTCTCTGAGTACAATCAAATTCTCGTCCATCAGTACATGCTTTACAAACTCTGCAAGACATGTTTGAGTGAGATACTACTCTATCTCCAACTTTGATATTTTTAACATCCTCTCCAACTGCGATTACATCTCCAGCTGCATCAGAGCCCGATACGTGTGGCAATGGGACAGGAACTGGTTGTCCACGCATTCCCCAAATATCATTATAATTAAGAGCTGCAGATTTGACTTTGAAGACTACTTCATCTGCTTTTGGTTTTGGATCATCTATATCCTGGACTTTGAGGATTTTAGCAAAATTATCATCTGGTGCATATTCATTGTATACAACTGCTTTCATGAATTAATCGACTTGCTACCCATAATTATATTTTTTCGGGATTAGACTCGATTTATCTTAAAATCACGTTTTGGTTGCTGAATGGAGAGCAGTATTTGCTTGAGTTGATCATCAGATATTTGGCCAGGAAGTTTCCCTTGAGTTGCCATTCCGATCAAATATTGCTCAACTAGTTCAGATAATTCGGATTTTACCATTTTGATATTGTTTAGTCTCAGTCTGGCTTCTGGTGAAAGAATTTGTTTTAGAATCTGTTCTTTTTGTGCAGATAATTCATTGTTCTTATTATCGTAAGGAGGTTCATTGGATTCTGGAAAACTCATTTTGAATCTATGTGTAAACTTTCAATTGAGGATTTTCAACAATTAGTTCTTTGAGAATTTCAGTAGCTAATCTATCTAGTTTTTGCATTCCATGTTTAGAGATGATTCTACCTTTCTTCTCAACTTTTTCTAAATAACCAAGTTTTTCTAATCCTTGAATAGCATGTCGAATAATTGCACCGCCAGCATCTTTGTGATGAGCAGCTCCATATCCAGATGGTTTGCCACCACCATAATCTTTTCTTAATTCATTAATTCCAATTGGACCATGAAAGTAAATTTTTCTCATAATTGATGCGCATCTAGTATACCACCAGTCTCGTTCTTGTGGGGGTTTATCCGCATGAGCTCCAGTTTTTACAAATGGAATCCAAGAAGGTGCAGGAATATCTTCATTCTTTAGAATATCTGCGAGTCTTTTTATTAACACATCTGCTGGTACATCATATACCTTTGCCATAAAGTGAAAAAATTGATAATCGTCTTATAAATCATTGAGGTATTGTGTCTAGTTTGTTAAACATAATTTAGCACAAAATTCTCAGATCGGCACCATAACTTTCAAAACTTCATTAAAATCTACAGGCTTGTATTGTACTGACAATATTGGAAATTTGTTTAATTGATTCAAAATGTTTTCTTCAATTAATCCAGTTGTGATAATTATCTTTGTAGATGTATTTTGTAATTTTTCAAGGGCATAAAATCCATCAAATTCAGGCATTGACAAATCTAATAGAAGATAATCGGGGTTATACTTTGAACACAATTCCACTGCCTGTTTTCCATCATATCCTACTCCAACTACATCAATTTTTTCCATTTCAAACAGATCAGTGAACAATTCAGTTAATGCAATTTCATCATCAACTATTGCTACTGTTATCATGTTCTTCTTTTTGTGGAATTTTTATTATAAATGTAGTAGGATTGTTTTTTACAGAAATGATTCCATTATGCTGAGTTATGATATTTTTCACACTTGCAAGTCCTAATCCTGTCCCTTTTTGCTTTGATGTCATTAAAGGATCAAATATTTTTTCAAGTGGCTTAATAAAAATTCCTGTCCCAGAGTCTTTGACTTGAATTATTACTTCCTTGTTAGTTTTTGATAAAGAAACATCTATTTCGCCACCTTCTTCAACAGCTTGAATAGCATTAAAAATCAGATTGATCATAACAATATTCATTTTACTTTCATCACCAATCATAAAAATTTCATCACCTGAAGTGTTAATTTTTACTCCAGAAGGTACATACAGTGAAGTTAAAACTCTACTTAAAAGATCAGAAAGATTGAATCTTTTTGATTCTAGGGGAGTGTCCCTTAGATAATCCAATACATCATTGAGTTGATGAGTTATTCTGCTTACTGCACTAGTAACTCGTTCTACTTGCTTTTCATCAAGAATATTTTTGCGTTTTAAAAGTTCGAATTCACTTTGTATTATTGAAAGAGGATTTCTAATATCATGAGACATTCTAGAAGATAATTCTCCTATGGCACTAAATCTTTCAGCATGAATCAATTTTTGAGTGAGATTTTTTTGTTCAGTTATATCATTTCTAACTGAAACATATTCAGATATTTTTCCATCTTTGTCTAAAAATGGAATGACAGTTGTATCATTCCAAAACAAAGTTCCATCTTTTGCTGTGTTACAAATTTCACCATGCCAAATTTTCCCTTTTGAGATTACTCTCCACAAATCTGCATAGAAACTAGGAGGATGAATTTTATTAGATCTTAGAATATCTTGTCGATTACCAATAAGTTCTTCTTTTGAATATTTTGAAACTTTACAGAATTTATCGTTAGCATATGTGATTTTTCCATTTTTATCAATTATGCTTACTATGGATGATTCGTCAAGTGCTTTTCTTAAATTTTGTTGTATTGAGAGTTGTTCTTTGATGTCAGTCATTTCCTTTAGATTTTCAATCATAAACTCAAAATTTCGAGATAATTCACCGATATCATCTTTAGAATCTACAGCAGTCTTGATATCTAAATTTCCCTTGATGATTTGTTCAGTTGCTTTTTGGAGATTTTTGATAGGTGCTGTAAAACTTGATGTAAAATAAAATGCCAATCCAATCATGCATATCAAAACAATACCAATAATTGAGAATATCAGAATTTGAATTGATGTAATTTCAGAAAATGCCTCATTCTTTTCAATTTCAGTGATATAACTCCAATTAGTTCCTTTTACTGGAGAAATGGAACCAACCACGACATTTCCTAGATAACTAGTATAACCATTCAAGTTTAGTACAGTGTTTTCACTATTTGATGACTTGAAAATTTCTGTAAACTGATTTGAATCTGGATTAATTATTTGAAGATCTAATTCAGGTCTTGTTTTAATCAAATTAGATTTTAATACATCACCAATAAATTTTGGTTTTGAAAGAAAATAGCCTTCAGAATTTACTAGGTATGAATCTGCAGTGTAAAAATTATCTGGTTGCTCTATAGAATTAATTTCAAAAAGATTAATTCCAACTGTAAGTATTCCTTCTATTCCTACTTCACCTTGAATTGGAGCAGAGATAAAAAAAGTTGGGACATTTATTTCAAAATCCCCAAATTCATTTGGTAGTGGTGTAGAAGATAAAAATATCTCACCAAGTTCCACATTTCCTTTAATTGCTTCTTGAAAATGTCTTTGGTTTTTTAGATCTTCTTTTGGTGGGAATATATCTGAATAAAATAAGATTTCTCCTGTTTTTGCATTGCTAATAATGAAACATTGTAATTCTGGAAAAGTATTAAAAAAAACACTAAATTGATTCTCTAATTCATATCGATTTTTAAAATATTCATCTTTTCCAATATCTGAATTTGATAATATCTTAGTAGCTGTTACTATAGTGTCAATTTGTGCCATAGACATAACATTACTTTTTTGTTTTAGTATACGCTCAGAGATTGTTTCTGAGCCAGTTTCTGAAATAGAATTTAATTGATTTTTTAAAATATTTGATTCTGTTTCAGTTTTATCAACATAAAGAATTGTACTCAATGAAACTAGAGGAACCAAGCTTACAACTAATAATAAGAAAAGTAGTTTTTTGGAATAATTTAGTCGTATGTTTGTCATTTTTGAACTCCTTGAGAAATTTTAGGATTAGCCCAATTTTCATCCCATCCTACATAGAGGTCTTCAAGAAATGAATTCCATTGTTCTTCTGTTTTGTATTCAGGGAAAGGCTCTGGCTTGATTGGTTTTTCTGAACTTGAAACTATTTTGAATTGACCATCAGGAAGAATTTTGCCTATTCTTACAACTTTTGAGAGGTGTTGGTTATGAGGATCTATGCCAACTGGGCCTTCAGGTGCATGAAATGTCATTCCTCTCAATGCTTCTCTTACAACTGGGATATCATCTGTTCCTACAGATTCTACTGCTTTTGCATACAGATAGACTCCGATATATCCTGCTTCCATAGGATCATCAACGACACGATCTAGACCATATTTTTTCTGAAAATTATTTACAAATTGTCTATTTTTTTCATTTGTAAGACTTTGAAAGTAATTCCAAGAAGCATAATCTCCTTGCATGTAATTTACACCAAAGTGTCTAATTTCATCTTCTGCAATACTAAATGAGATGGTAGGAATTTGTTCTGAAGAAATTCCTTTTTCCCTTAATTGTTTGAAAAATGCAAGATTGCTATCTCCATTAACAGTATTTAGTATCACATCGGGTTTAGATTCAGAAATTTTATCTACAACATCATCAAAATTTGTATCTCCAAGTAGCCTATATTCTTCTCCCATTATAGTTCCTCCTAGCTCATTAATTTTGTCTTTAATGATTTCATTTGCACTTCTTGGAAAAACATAATCAGAACCAATTAAGAAAAATTTTGTTCCCAAGTTATCATATGCCCACTTTACTGCAGGCAAAACTTGTTGGTTAGGAGACGCTCCCGTGTAAATTATGTTTGGAGATTTTTCTAATCCTTCGTATTGAACTGGATAAAATAATAAATGATCATATTTTTCAAAAATTGGTTTCATAGTTTTTCTACTAGCAGATGTCCATCCTCCAAAGACAACGCTTACATTTTCATCTACTATCAGATTTTCAGCCTCTTCTGCAAAAGTATCCCAATTTGAACTACCATCTTTTACTATAGGTACTACTTCTCTACCAAGTATTCCTCCTTTTTCATTAATTTCTTCAATAGCCATCAGGGTTGAATCAACAACAGCAATCTCACTAATTGCCATAGTTCCAGAAAGGGAATGAAGAATACCTATTTTGATGGGATTATTTCTATCTAGAGGAATAACAGGACGTTCAAAAACTAAATCATTGTTATTTGAAACATGGTTGGTATAGTCATTTTGTAGATTGTGGATTGTAAATCCAATTACCATAACGGAAATTATTCCAATAACAGAAAAAATGAGAATTTTATTCATATACACGATCCAATTTTTTTCTATCTAAAAGATTGTCCGTTTATATTAAAAAATGTCATATTGAACATAATATTTTGTTAATGAAATATAATATTATTAGTACTTTAGCTGTAAAAATTTACCATAATTATGTTCGACTTTACATGGGACTAGATGGAAAGACTCCTGCTGAGGCTTGTGGGATTGAGACAAAGAAAAGACAAATGGAAAACTCTGATTTAGACGCTAGTGTTCAATCCCAATGTCTGATCAATGGTTACATACAGATCTATCTATGTTCTGATGTATCTATGAAATTATGAGTAATGGTTTTTTGAAGATTCTTGTTGTTGAAGATTCTGAGGCATTGGCAGAACACTACAAATATGTTTTAGAAGAAAAAGGACACAAGGTCTTTGTTACTCTTACCTAATCAAAAATTCTTTTTTGTAATTGCTGACAAATACACTATTTTGGATTCATTTGATGTAGATGGGAAAAATATTGATGTTGAAGAAAAGCCTCTCAAAATAGAGTTATTTTTGAAGAAAGTTGATCTGTTAACTCAAAACTAATATCTTTATTTTGTTCATAATTATTTTCATATCATAATATTGCCCATTCAAGTTTTTGTGCGTAATTAAGACCGCGACCACAAACTGGACAATGATTTCTATTATTACTCAAATGAATATGAAATGTACTTCCACATAGACTCATAGATTTGTCTTATTGAAATCACATATTAGATAAGTTGTAACATCATGGAGGTATTATTTTGCGATAAGTATGCCCACACAAGTTACAAGAAATTCTGATCGACTTGATAGATGCTCTGCCTAGACGAATTCTAGAATTTATTCCAGGAGCAATAAATGACTTGCATTTTTTGCAGAAAACCATCCTAAGATCATAAGGCATTCGGATTTTGTGTCTTGTACTAATTCTTCTAGCAAGATAAGCCTGACGTTGAGAAAGTTCAGGATTTGTTTTTGCATTAGTTATTGCATTTTCAATAAGAATTTGCATTCGCTCCATTGCAATTTTTCTTACTGCAGTTTTCACATTATTTTCTTAAATTGCACCTAAAAATTAGTTCTCATTATAATGTAAAAATGCAGTCAGCGGGATTCGAACCCGCGTCACAGGGTTGGAAACCCCGAATACTAACCAGGCTATACTATGACTGCAACAGAATGCAAATTTCAGTTCCTACATAAAAATGGTTTTTTCGCATTCATAGAGTAATCTGGCAACTACAACATGACCCTCAAATGATTCATCGCCAATAGAATACAAATTAGTAATTTTGTTTTCAATAAAATCTGAAAAATGCCCCTTTTGAAATCCACCGATTGCAATACATGTATTATCTGAAATCTCAGCTGCAATTTTTTCATATGAACTAGATTTACCTTTTGTAGAAAAACCAATTACTTTGGATGGGTTAATTTCGTCAAGAAGTTCTGAAAATGTTTTTTCTTTAATCTCTAATAATACTTTATTATTTGCTATAATTTTTTTTTCGCAGTAGAGTTTTTCAATTACTCCTTCAAATCTATGATAAGATTTCGGAATGAGAACATTTTGACCAAAGTAAATTACTTTATCATCAATTGTGTGAATGTAAATTTTTATTTTATTTTGAAGATATAATGGAATTGTAGTAGCTTCAAGTATTGAAAAGTGTACTAAATCTGGTCTTCCTCTTTTCATTTCATTTTCAATTCCTTTCATAGCTGCAAAATGCCATGAATTATCTAGTAAAATTTCTGATGGATGTTTTCCAAGTTTTCTTGCATGAGAAATTACTGATGGATGATCTTGTAGTTCATATGGTACAAGTTCTAACGAGGATTCAGATAAAACTAAAGAAATCATTTTAGTTAGTCATTTCAATTTGTTTTTTAAATTCATTCCAACCAGATTTTGGAGTACCATCACTATTGATCAATCCTGCACTGCAAACATACTGATTTAATCTCTCAATCACGTGTTCACTGCTTCCAAAACCAGAACCTCCAACTGTTAATGTATCCTCACCAATTTCCTGTTCTTCAAATACGCATGTTCCTGCAGGTTTATCATATTGCCTGTACCATGTAAAAAATTCCAAGTTAGATTCATTTTCAGTGTAAAATTCAAAGGATTTTTCTAAAAACTCTGTTTGTGCAGAGTCACTCCCCCCAACAAAATCAGAAGTACTCCAGCTAAGTTCAAAAATTCCAACTTTTTTATCTCCTACTAAATCAAATACCTGCTGCAAATCTTCTTTTGCTTGCTGGGGTGTTTTAACAATATCATTTAGAGTATCAACTGGAGAATAAGAAAATGCAACAAAATCACCAATCGCTAAATCAGTCACAACATACCGCAGATTTTTGTTTAGTACTTGATGTAATGCAAATGCATTACCAATCTTAACATCAGGATGTTTTTCTTTAGTTTTTTCATAAACTCCATTGAATAGATCCTTGTATACAGGAATATTCTGTTCATTAAATCTAAATTGAGATTCTGTTTCTCCTGAAAGAATTACAGTATCAATAATGTCATATCTTGATAATATTGCATCAAGTACACTAACAACTCGATCTTCCCCAATTGAAATTATTGATGGTTTTCCAATCCAATTTGGGAAAGGTCCAAGTGTTTCACCATTAATAACAGAAAAGTAAAGAGTTACTTTGAGATTATTTTTTTTATTAAAACTCATTAATGGATCAGATTGTTGCCAATCAAATTCTCCACGTACTGGTTCAACTAAATTCCAAAAAAGATACACGTTACTTCTTCCAATTCCAGAGCTTGCAGCTTCGGAGTAAATTTGATCCAAGTTTTGTAGAGTAACAGATTGACTTGGGGAATTAATTACAAGGCCAATTTTTTCATTAGTTTTTTGAGTAATAATTTCTGAATTTGGTATGGCTAAAACTACTGATGCTATTGCAATTATTACTGCTATGCCTGTAATTATGCCTAGGATTTTTTTGTCCACATAGATTCAAAATGAAAAGGAAGTAAAAAAGTTGTGATTCTGTTATTTAACCAGAAGTACAACCACTGTAACCGCATTCAATGCAAATACTACAACCTTCTACAAAGATTAGATTGTTTTTGCATGTTGGACATAGACGATCTTCTGAAACCTCTTCATGTTTTTGGGATTCTATTTTGATTTCTTCGTCATGAACTTTTAATGCAAGTGAAGCATTGACTTGGGATTTGATGTAAGGATTTGTGATGTTTTCAGTGACAAAAGCAGTCATGTACTGACTTGGCGATACTTCAAATATCTTTGTTGCATTTTCACTGGTCATATGAAGGACTTGTTTGTGTCTAGAACCGTCACGATAAACAGTCATTCCTTTTAGTCCTATTTCATGTGCAAGCAGATATGCAGATTTCACATCTTCTACTGTTACATCATATGGCATGTTGATTGTTTTTGCAATTGCATTTCCAATCCAGTCTTGCCATACACCTTGAGCCATAAGATGATCAGCCCAGTGAATATCCATTGCAGTAACAAATACATCTTGCATCCATTGAGGAATTTCGTCTAATCCTTTCAATGAACCATAATTGTCTGCAATCTTTTCAAGAATTTTATCAGTGTAAAGACCTTCTTCTTTGAGAGCTTCTTCTAGAATCTTGTTTGTATAGAAGAATCTTCCAACAGTTACTCTCTTCTCAAATACAAGAGCAAATGCAGGTTCCATTCCATTTGAACAGTCTGCAATCATTGAGAGTGTACCAGTTGGAGCTACCGTAGTAGTTAAGACATTTCTGATACCATGTTTTTTGATTTTATCAATGAGTGGATCCCATTCATAAGAATGAGATTTTTTTGGTTTCTCATAGTATCCTGAAATTGGAATCTTACCTTCTGGGTATTCTGTGTTAGAACAGAGTGGAAACTCACCACGAGATTTAGCAAGTGCTACACTTTCTTCCATTGAATAGTATGATAGGGCTTCAGACAGTTTTGATTGTAGTTCATATCCTTCTTGAGAATTGTATGGGATTTTTAGTTTGTATAAGAGATCAGCTACTCCCATCACTCCAAGTCCAATACGTCTAGATTCTTTTGATGCTACACTAATTTCTGGTACTGGATATGTATTGACATCAATGATGTTATCCAAGAATCTTGTTGTCTTTCTGATTGTTTCTTCATATCTTTGCCAATCAAACTCGTAAGTTCCATCTGCTTGTCTCTTGACGAGATTCACCAAGTTGATAGAACCTAGATTACATGATTCGTATGGATAGAGACTTTGTTCACCACAGTTGTGGGCAATGATACCGTTTGCATCAAAGGCATTCACTTGAGGTACTTGAACATCATATACCTCTTCAATCCCTTCATCCACAAGGCTTACAACCGTTGCTACAAACCTCTCTCTGTTGAGATTTCTCTTGTAATCTCCAAGTAACACACCTAGTTTTTCCATTTTTGAAGAATCTGCAAAGCCGATTACATTGTGGAAACGTAAGAGGTTCTCTTCAGATATGACAAGTTCATGTTGAGATTTGATATGATATGCCTTCATTCCGCCCTTACCGTCTGGCAGCAGTTTCTCTTGCTCTCTCCTTCTGTTTGTATATATCTTTGATGCAATACCGAGTCGCAGTAGCATACGTTGGACAGCTTGTAGTACTTTTAGATCACTTTGTGCTAGACGTACAGATACGCCTTTTTGTTGGCTACCTATTACAGTTCCATCTGCATCAAATAAACCTCTCAGAAATCCTTTGTAGAATGCTGATGATGTTTTCTCCATACTTTCAGTTATTGTTTTGTTCTTGTATCCTAATCCTAATGATTTGGCAAGATCCCTTATTGATGCCAGTGATAGTCGGTATTCATCACGTCCTTTGATCTTTGTCCAACCTCTAAAGTCAGATCTATGTGGCATTTGTTGGGCATATTGTAGTATCTGGTTTCTTACAGCAACGTTTCCAGTACTTTCCCCCCATGAAGAAATAACCACATTGTCTTTTTTAATGTGACCATCGCCTACCGTTAGCCCCAACATATATCCTTCATCTTCACCAAACCTTCCATCCCATTCATAGTATCTACAGTCATCAAGAACAATATGTTCACCTTGTTTTAGATCTCTTGCTTGTTTCCATTCTGACTTTAGTGTGTATCTATTCATGTGTTTAACAGCCAGAATTTTATGATCTTCTGTTAGATGTAGTTCGTAGCCCTCTTTTGTTTTTAGTTTGAATATCTTCTTGGTGCCGGTAGAAAAGAAGCCTTTTGTATTCCATGTCTTCCCATTCAGATAAGACTTGAATGGAACTCCTACAAGTTCCCTGACCTTTCTTGGACCATCTGCTGTTGCTACCCATGTATCTGCAGTTACGCATGGATTTGTGGCTCTTAGGGGTGCTTTTCGGGCTTTTGCAAATACATTGTATTTGTTAATTTGATCAAAGAAGATCAATCCAGGTTCTGCACTCTTCCATGCAGAAAGTGCAATCAGATCAATTAGTTGATGTGCATTGATTTCTTTAACTGGTTTTTTGTCACGTGGACTACGTAAGACATAGTTACCATCAGTAGTATTTACTAGTGCATGCCAAAAGTCTTCCCAGATACCAACACTTACGTTAAAGTTTTCTAAAACGCCTGGTTCTGTTTTGTTTGTAATGAATTTTTCAACATCAGGATGCCATGCTTCAATAATTCCCATGTTTGCACCACGTCTTTTTCCTCCTTGTTTGACTACTTCAGTCACGGTATTGATGATATTCATGAAAGATACTGGTCCAGATGCAACACCTGAAGTGGATGCTACAATGTCGCCTTCCTCACGAAGATTAGAATAGTTGATTCCAACACCACCACCAGACTTGAAGATTAATGCTGCATCAGAGGTAGATTTCATGATTTGCTCCATGCCATCTTCCATTCCAAGTACAAAGCATGCAGATAGTTGTCCTAATCTTCCACCTGCGTTCATCATAGTTGGTGAATTTGGTAGAAAGTCTTGTGCAGTCATCAGCTCAAAGTATTCAGCGATTTTGTCTGCATAACTATCAAGTTTCTTTCCTGCAAGTAATGTCAAGAGATCTTTGAAGCTTACTTTCATTTGACCTTTGTTTGCAAGAGTCACGTAGTGGTTGATTAAAGATCTAAAATGCCATTTATTGAAGAAATAATCTCCTACTTTGAATTTATAATCAAAGGCATCTAGCTTTTCAAGATAAGATTTTGCTTCTTCTACGTCTTGTTTGATATTTCCTGATTTGTCAAAGACTTGTGAATCATATAGAATATCACCAATTCCTACCAGAATTGCAACACGCTCAAACATTTGAGTTGGAGATTCAATAATCTCATTTTTTGCATTTCTGAAAAGATATCTTGATGCTAGAACCCTAAGACAATTCAGATCAAACTTTTTGGAAACTGGGTCAAGGGTCTTTAGATTCAAGACCTTCATTTTCTCTTCTCTTAGTTTTCTTCTCTCATGTCTGTAAACGATGTATGCTTTTGCAATATCGCTATTTCCACTATCAATTAAAGTAGATTCTACAATATCCTGGATATCTTCAACAGTAGGCGTTCTACTGCTGGTAAATCCTTGCTCAACTAGTTTGTTTACTACATTCTCTGCTAGTTGATCGGCCAGGCCACGATCGGCTTTGGAGGTGGCGGCCAATGCCCGAAATATGGCATTTGAAATTTTATTTTTATTGAAAGCCGTGACTGCGCCACTGCGCTTACGGATCTCACTGATCGTATTTTCAATTTGTGTATTGTCCATTATAATCTCCCCTCCATGCTTAGAACCAATGTGGATATAACTTATGTGCTCGAAAAGTTTTGATCTTGTCCCGTCAATGAGTCAATTTTTTTAACACCGCTACTATGAATTTCATACTGGCATAACTTTGACGATAGTAAGGAAGATCGCCTCATCTGATTCTGATCAAAAATTTTTGAAAAATGATCGTAACTAGTTTTTCATTTACGAATATCAGACAACATATGGAGACTTGCACTTTGGACATTTATCCTCAAATGGTTCATCCTTAAATCCACATTCGCCACATATCGCAATTTTTCTTACAGGCTTGAAAGAAGTTGTAAGTTCTGATGCTTTCTCTAATGATTTTTTGATATCTGCAATTTTTGCATCATTATCAATTTGCAAAGTCACGAGTAATCCTCCACTTAGAATTTTTGAGAGCTTGTTAGCCTCTACTATAGACTCGCTTTTGTTAGTATAATTGGAAATTTCAGAGGCATTGATGACTATTCCCTGAGAATAAGAGTCACCCTCCATTGAATTTAAGGAAGAATTTTTGCCATATTTTTCGCCATCCAGAGTAGCAAAACGAGCAGATGCTTCAGTTTCAGTCATACAAATTGCAACAGTATCACCTAATTCTTTGCCTTTTTTGACTCCAACATCAACTGCAGTTTCAATTACCTTATGAAGAATATCACGTCCTTCTTTATTATCTTGGAATCCAAGGATGTTAAACACAGACTCTTTGAGTCCTACCAAATTTACAACAAGTGAAACAGAACTTCTTTGCATATATTGTGTATTCTTTGCAAGAATTGGGTTTAGTCCTCTTCTTGTAAGATCTGAGATCTCTTTCTTTCTTAATGCCATAGATGATAGTGCAGGTTTCATTAGTAATGCAAGTCTTGCCCTAAAGTAAGTTTCATCTTTGTTTGATTCAAATGCAAGTCTTGGAAGATTTATTGAAACAGATTCCAAGTTTATCGAAAGTGGAGTTGTGATCTTTGTAGATCCATTTGTAACACCAGAGCTAGAAGTTTGACCTTTAGCAAACATTACATGTCCACCAATGGAAATTATTTCAGCTATTGATTCTGAAACATCAGTAATTTTTCCTTTGTCAACATCTACTATCAGGCCAATTTTTGGAATTGGTGTAATTTTTGTGTAATTTTTGTATGCATTGATAATTGAATTAATTATTTTTGTATCAGTTCCTAATTGTAATCTAATTGATACCTTTGTACTTGTTTTGTTGTATTTTGCAGTTGTAGATGCAGTTGCAAATGCATCTGTGAGTTTTTGTTCAAGTTCTGTAAGAGACTTTGAATGCTTTGTAAATAATTGTACCAGTCCATCAATTACAACTTCTTGTGAAGCTTCTTTTGAAAGAAGAGCAATAACAATAGATAATGAACTTGTAATGTCATCAAGTTGTTTTGATGCAGGAATTCTTGATACATCAAGATATTTTCCACCAAGATTAATTCCATCCTCGATTAATTCTTTGACATTTACAAATATTGTATCAGGAATCATAGACCAAATTCCAGGATTAGTGATATGCAAGTCTCCAGAAAGATGAGAATCTGCTACATCTTTTGGCAAGATATTTGTAAGTAGGTGTTCAGCAAACACTCTTTGTCCTGTGTTAAAGAGGAGGCCTTCAGCACCATTATCGACATTATCTAAATTAGAAATCATCTCTTGAACGTCATAAACAGGCAGGCCTAGGCGTGCAAGTTTGTTCCTGTATTCCTCATGGCCATGCTCAAGGAGAACAGAATTTACCATTTCTCTGATAAGTGAGCCAGTAAGATAGGTAGTCTGATATTTGTAAATTCTATTTTCAACCTCTTCAGTGATTTTTTGTGCAAGCTCCAATGGAAGACTTCCTTCACGAACTAATGATTGAATAATTTTATGTGAATTAAATTCCTCAATTGATTGATGAGATGTTCTAACATACATTTTTCCACTTTCAATAATTGATCTTTCCTCGATTTGTCTTGCCAAACTTAAAACTAGTTTTCCAAGATTTGTAATTGTGTATCGTCTTTCAGATTTGTTTAGTGCAACAAGTGATTGTCTGAGTAATTTTCTCAAGTGATATGCAAATTTTCCACTTTCCTTTTTTGACTTGAATCCTGCCAGAGATTTTAACTCAGAATAGGTCAAAGGTCCTTTAGAATTTAAGATTCTAAGAATATCGATTCTGTTCGGACTTGCCATTACAGAGAAGATCATCCTTACACGTTTTGATGTAGATTGTAAAATTCCACTTCTCTTTGGTGATGAATCAGAGTCCAGGTCAGATTCTAAATCTAAATCGTCATCATCTAAGTTAGCATCCATATCTAATTCTAAATCTTCATCACTCATTTTCATGTTTTTTTTCTTGACTAAGGAGTAAATAAGACTTGTGACTAGATCATTTCTGAACAATTTTGATCAGATTTGTAGTTTACCAATAAAAAATTTGAAACTCTAATGATTGTTTTCTTAAAGAAATCTAAAAAATGATCCGCTTTGAGATCTTTTTTGATCAGTTTTCTTGAACATCAAGCGAAAATTCTGATGTTGAAAGTTTCTGTCCACATGAAGGACATTTCCCATTAGTTGGATTCATAACATCTTTTAGAGATTTTAGCATTTTCATATTTGTGATCTTCTCTCCACATTTACCACATGTAATTTCTACAGACATGAAGAATATCAGCTATACAAAATTATTAAGAATCGATTTTGATTTTTTTTAATAATTCAAACAAATTATTTTACTGCTTTTTGATGATGATTCCACAACCGTCTTCAAAACCAGTTATTTTGGCTCTAGTTCCAACTGGAAGATCTTCGGGGGTAGCAATTCCTGCCATAAATCCAGAAATTCTCAAATTAGTATTGTCTAGTTGAAGTACAACAAAGGCATACGGGGTATATTTTTCAAAGCCTGCAGGGGCGACAGTAATTATGGTATATGTGGCAACTGAGCCTACACCATCTAAAACAACATCCTCAAATCCCTGACTGCCACATTTTAGGCAATAATATGCAGTAGACAAATGAAGATAACCACATTTAGTGCATTTGTGAGTTAGGAGCTTGCCTTGTTTGGCATATTCAATTAGTTGTTCTTCAATAGTCATTTTATACACTTTGGAATACGTGAACAGCACAACTTGCGCCAGTTGCACCAAAGTTATGAGTTAAACCAATTTTTGCATCTTTAACAGTTCTTTCACCAGCTTTTCCAGTGAGTTGATCAAATACTTCTACTACTTGCCCAACACCTGTTGCTCCGATTGGATGTCCCTTTGATTTAAGACCACCTGATGGATTAATAGAAATGTCAGAATTTAATTTTGTTCTGCCTTCACGAACAGCTTGAACACCCTTTCCTTTCTCAAAGAATCCCAAGTCTTCAGTGTCAACTACTTCTGCAATGGTAAAACAATCATGTACTTCTGCAAAGTCAATATCTTTTGCAGTTATTCCTGCCATTTTGTATGCATCTGCTGCTGCAATCTTTGTACTAGGAATTGTTGTCATGTGTTCACGTCCTTGCAATGCAGCAGGTGAGCCACCTCTGCCAGAACCAATTACTTCAATATAGTCACCACCATGTTCTTTTGCAAACTTTTCAGAACAAAGAATAACAGAACTTGCACCATCAGAGAATGGACAGCAATCATAAAGTTTTAGAGGACTTGCAACTACTGCAGAGTTCATTACATCATCAATTGTAATTTTCTTTTGCATGTGAGCTTTTGGATTAAGGAAACCATTGTCATGATTCTTTACTGCGACTCTTGCAAAGTCTTCTTCAGTTGCATCAAACTCATTCAAGTAAGCTCTTGCCATAGACGCAAACAATCCAGGAAATGATGCACCAGCTTGACCTTCATAGAAAAAGTCAGAACAATATGCAAAGTAAGTTGTTGTCCATTCAGTTCCTGTATGAGTTACTTTTTCAACTCCAGTAACTAGTAGGCAATCATAAAATCCAGCTGCAACATTTGCATATGCTTCTCTAAAAGATACAGAGCCACTTCCACATGCAGACTCTATTGTTAATGATGGTTTATCTGGAATTCCCAATCTGCTCATTAAGACAGGACCGATATGGACCTGTTTATCAGCAACACCAAAGACGTTTGAAATGTAAGATGCCTTGATGTCTTTTGGAGAAATACCTGCACTTTCTATGGCTGCAACTGATGCCTGGGTGGTGATATCAGCAATACTTTCACTTAATTTTCCATATTTGGTACTACCAGCACCAAGAACGCAAACCTTTTCCACAAATGTCACTGACCCAAGTCCCTATAAAAATTGTTTTAGTAAATTCATCATTGAAGAAGCCATCAAAGAGATCATCACTTCAAACTGTTCAGGTCAAAAAGCCTATTGTAAGACACATAGCAAAAACTACAAAGTCAAAAACTAGCATCTTCAAAAAAGAGATTATTCAATACTTGGATTCAAACGGGTATCTTTCTTGGTCATCAAAAGAGAAAAAATACATCATTCTTGGAACAAATTCTCCAAAAAATGGACTAGTAGAATGTCCACAGTGTAAGCTAGGGGAATTAATGATAATTAGATCAAGAACTACAAGAAAACGATTCATGGGTTGCTCAAACTTTTATGGTGGATGCAAAGCCTCTTCGCCATTATTACAAAAAGCAAGACTTCGCGCAACAAAAAATCCATGTGATGTTTGTAGATGGCCAATGATAATTTTTCGTTATTCAAGAAATCAAAAATGGACTAAACAGTGTTCAAACTTTAATTGTGAAAGCAGAGAAATCAAGCCTTCAAAGTAGGATAAACATCAGTTCTTCTGTTTTTGAGTAATGGTAAAACTTTTCGTGTTTGTTTAACTTTATTCAAGTCAATATTTACAAAACCTATTCCTTGTTTCTTTTTCATGTCAAGTAGAATTTTTCCGTACGGATCAACGACTAAACTTCTTCCACAGTAAATATTTCCAACTTGATCAGGTGCAATGACATAACATCCATTTTCAATTGCGCGGGTTTTGTTAATTGTAATCCAATGTTCCTCTTTCATGTTTCCTTTTACCCAAGCAGAAGGTACAACTAACACTTCAGAGCCTGCAACTGCCAAAGATCTTGACATCTCTGGAAACCGTAAATCATAACATATCATCATGCCAATTTTTCCAATAGATGTTTTTACAGGCTTTGCAATTTTAGATCCTGAGGCCATTTTATCTGATTCTCTAAATCCTAATGCATCATAGAGATGAATTTTTCTATATGTGGAGATTACTTTGCCTGATTTGTCAATTACAAACGAAGTATCGTATACACGGTCTTTCTTTCTGCTTTTTTCATAAAATGAGCCTACAACTTGGATGTGATTCTCTTTTGCAGATTTTGCAATAGTTGTTACAAAATCTCCAGCAATTGTCTCAGATAAACTTGCAAGTTGTTTTGGAGTTTGAGAAGAGTTTGTGTAAAACATCATAAATTCTGGAAATGCGCATAGTGTTGCATTTTTTACAGCTGCCTTTGAAATGAATGAAATAATTTTTTTTAAATTATCTTCTTTTTTAGTTGATGCTTTAAATTGAACAATTGCAGCTTTCATGGAATTGATTAATTGAATCACAATAAAAGGATAAACTCTTGATACAAACGCAAAATGCACCATTTTCTTATTATGCTAATTTGATTAATACAAATTGAACCGATTATAGTGCGTATGTCAATCCTTGACTGAGAGAAATTTTCCAGTCTACTATTTTTAAAAATAATTAAAGTTGGTTTCCTGCTAAAAACCAATTTTCTTTAGGATTGTCTTCAAAAACAACAATTACGTGATTTTCTTTTGTTTTTAGAATCTCTACTGCAGATTTTGTTATTGCTTTTGCATACTCATCTTTTTGTTCCTGTGTTCTACCAGGATACATTGATACTGTAATCAACGGCATGAAAATTCTTTATTGATTCGGAGATTTATTCGTTCAATAATCTGGTCTGTAACCGTATCTTGTGCCATATGTAAACTCTGAACTGTGAGTTTTTTTGTAGAGATATCCAGTTGCTAGTCCCACTACAAATCCACCTATGTGAGCAAGATATGCTACGCTATCACCTGCAATACCAAAGCCCCCAATGAAAAATGGAAGAAGATTTTGAAAAATTAGCCAAAAAGGTAAGAACCATTTTGCCTTTATGTGCATCATTCTCCAAAAGAAACCCATCATTAGGAATGTCTGGATTCTAGCTTTTGGGAAAATTACCAAGTATGCTCCTAGTACCCCAGAGATTGCACCTGATGCGCCAACTGCAGGAATTACACTGCTAGTGTCACCTGCAATATGGATTAATCCGGCAGCAACTCCCCACATTAGATAAATTCCTAGATATTTTATTTTTCCAAATTTGTATTCGATGTTATCGCCGAATATCCATAGAAACAACATGTTTCCTCCAAGATGCATCAAACCACCGTGCAAGAAGGTAGAACTGAGCAAAGAGAAATATGGTTCTTGAGGACAAGAAATTCTTAGTGGTCCTGAACCAAAATCGATGTTTAGTACACTTGCGCCAGTGACACAGTTAGGAACAGCTCCCCAATTATAAAATAAATTAAATGCATTTTGATTTGTAAAGTCAAAGAATTGGCCAGTGTAGGCAACTTCGATAAAAAATACAATAACATTGATTATGATTAATCCATATGTTACTGTTGGTCTAAATCCAGGAGCTGTAGGATTCTCATCTCTTAATGGAAGCATTTGTAATTTTGTTTGATAAAAATTTGTATAATAACATTATTCAGCTTGAAATTTGTAAAATACCTTCTTTTATGAGAAATTGAATACCCTGGATAAAGGAATCATCATCAATAATACCATCGGACCACCATGCAGCATTATTTCTAATCCATGGAGGAATTTCCTGAGATGTTGATGATTCTTGTTGTGTTTGTGGAATGACAATAATTTTATTTTTTATTAAATATTGAATTCCTTGAATGAAAGTATTATCATCTATTTGTTGTTCAGACCACCATAATGCATTATTTCTAATCCAATCAGGAATTGAAATTTCATCTTCATTAGTTATTCTATCAATTATTATTGGAATTGTTGATTTTGCTAGATTGTTATTATCTAAATTTTTGAAATTCAAATATGCAATTTCTGTAACATCTTGAGGAATCTTAAATTCTGCAACATTGTGTTTTTCCTTTGAATCACTACTAATTCCACTTTGCTCAAAAATAATTTTGTCATTTTGAGTCATTGAAAATTCATAGTGTGTTGCAACAGGTCTATTCTTTAAGAAAATATCAGTAATATCAAAAATTATTTTTGCATTAGAGTTGGATTTTAGATTCTCCGGCTCCCAAGAAACTAAAACTCTAAACTGTCCATTTTCAGTAACTGAGCTTAAATGAGTGTAATTACGGTCTGGTTTTATTGTAAAATCCATTCCATTTTGATTTGGATTATTTGCAAATACATTCAGTAGTTCTCTCTGATATATGATAAAGTGTACTACACGTCCATCAGAAAAAAAATCATCAATGTTTACAACATCCTCAGAAATCTTAACATCATTAATGTACATTTCAAATCCTGATACTAGTAAATCACCAAAGTTTTTTGGAATTACAAGCTCCTCATGGACTACAGATGTTTGATTAATGTTAGATTGGCTCCATTCAAAAGGCATAGAGAATCTAATTTCCCTTGAATTGGAATCATATTGAAAATTTGAAATTTCATCATAATATGAAATTACCTGGATGAATTGCTCACCAAAGTTTTGATCAACAAAATCAAATTGAGTCGTTTGTGCAATGGAGATTCCTGCATTGAAAACTAGAGGTTCTGCTAATTTTTTAGAATACCCATCGGTGGTAAGTATTGTAATATCAAATTTGTATAGGCCACCTTCACTAAGTTTTGGTCCTTTAACATGAACCATTCTACTTTCAAGACCCAATAATGAACCAAACAGATTTCCTCCGTTATCTTCTTCAATTATTATAGAATCACGTTCTTCTGATACAAAATTAAAAACTAAGAATCCATTATCAGCTTTGAATTCTTGTTCAAACAGAAATTGTTCACCACGTTGCGATTTTATCAAAAAAGTAACATCTCTAAGTGTGATTTTTGAATCAAAGTCAATTAGTGAAATTGATATTTGTTGATCACCATTTGTATTGGGATCACTTTTTGAAGATGAAATCTCCAAAGTAACAAGTCGACCATCTAGTTCTACAGGAGGAAAAGTTTCACTTCCAACTCCATGACCGTACACATTATCAAATGTTAATGAAAGCAGAGCTGGAAACATTAGAATTAAAATTAATAATAAATTTTTCAAACTATGTCCACTTGTTTGGATCTTTTTTACGAATTTCTTTTCCGTCAATTGTAATTAGATCGTTTTCTTCAAAGACAGTATGCCATTTACCATTACGTGGGAAAATTTTGTTCATCTCTTCAACTTTGTCATTTGTTGGTGGTGTGTTCATCAAAGCTCCCCATTTCATGTTTGGAATTTTGGGCATTATATCATTGATGTCTTTCATAGTAATATCACTTAACAGAATTTATTTAAAAACCTATGATTGAATTCTCATAATTCCTTCTTTAATTAAAAATTGAATTCCTTGAATGAAAGAATCATCATCTATTTGTCCTGCTGCCCACCATTCTGCATTGTTTTTAATCCATGCCGGAATTTCATTTGAATCAGAATCAGTACCTTGTGTTGTTGGGGGAATTTTTAGAACATTCTCTTTAATTAAAAATTGAATTCCTTGAATGAAAGAATCATCATCTATTTGTCCTGCTGCCCACCATTCTGCATTGTTTTTAATCCAATCAGGTATTGCTGCTTTCTCAGGTACAGATGATGTTGTAGATACAAGAGCGCCAGGACCTATTTCAATTATTGCCGAACCAATTCCTGCATATTTTGGATTATAATCTAATCCAGTTCCTAAAACTTTGACATCAACTCTAATTTGTCCTTGAGATGGAACAAAAATTCTTTGAACATCAATTCCTTCAGAAGAAGTAATTCCAAGACTAGCAGAGCTATCACCAACATTGCTAGCTATTTCTTTATCAAATTCATCAAAAACAAAGTATGCATACTTGACATCTTTGATAAGTTCTCTGTTTTCATTAAAGAATGTAAACTCAAATGGAATTTCCTGATTAGAACCGTATTTTCCATCCCACGAAATATTTACAGTGGTTGGAACTTTTTCATAGTTTTTAGTATCTACAAGATAAAATTCTGTAGAACTTTTTGAAGCTTCAGATAATGGAACAAGTTTCAAATCCATCTTAGGATTGTCATAATTATCTGCTCCTAGTTTTTCGTTAATTTTTTGCAACTCATTTTTTGTAATTAGAAAATGGACAATGTTGGTATCTTCATATGAATAGGGATCATTTAGTAATGCTCTCTGATCAATTTCTACACCATTAACAAATCCTTTGAATTGTTTTCCTTCTGCATAAGGAGCAAATGTTTTTGGAACTCGTACTTCTTCATGTACTACTTGAACTAAATCAACATATGATGGATTCCAATTAAATGGCATATCAAATGAAATTGATTTATTAGATGTATCAAATTTAAAGTTGTCAACATCATCATAGTATGTTTTTACAATTACTGGAATTTCTTCAGCATTTGCAGTCTTGATGAAAAAGTCTTGTTCTTGAGCAACACTAACAAATGTTTCATAACTTAGTAAATTAGCTAGTACAGTTCTTGGACTGGTAGCAGCCTCAATATCAACCCTAATTTTGTATAATCCACCTTTTACAAAAATTGGACCTGTAATTGAGGGTCTTCCACAAATATCTAAATTCTCATCTGTACATGGTGCACCTTGAACAAATAATGCACCAGGAGCACTAGCATGTTCAGAACCGCCATAAATTGAACATTCTTCGAGAGTATTTTTATTACAATTAGGTTCTGGTTTAATTTTAACATCTAATCTTCCGTCTACATCATAAAACAGATTTCTAGCTAATAGTTCACCGCTCTGCCAAACTTCTACCCTGTATGTTACTTTGTCAAGATTCTTATCAGTTAATGTATCAAAAAAGCGTACTTGCATATTTGCAGAATCAACTTCCCCAACTGTAATATCAGATGGACTTAGTTGTGTACGGACAGTAACTTGCATATCACCAAAACTAAGTGGTGGTGCTTGATCTCCTCCAAGTCCATGTGCAAAGGCATCAGGAAGAACAACAGGAATTGTAAAAATACCAATGATTGTGATTAATAATGCAAACTTATACAATACAAAAATTGTGTTAATTCCATATTTAAAGATGGTACAGGATTTCTATGCGTGAGAATTTTTATAGATAAATTTAGTACAACTTTTATTCATGATTATTAGAAGATAAATATGAAAATTCTATTTGCATTATTTTTAATTCCTTTGTTAGTTATTCCAGCATTTGCAGAATCTCAAACACTTCCAACTGAGAAAGGAACGCTTGATGTCAAATTAACATATGATGAAATAATTCCAAACATTCAAACTAAAATAAATATTGATTTTATCAACCCTCAAACACAAAAAATCCAAGAGCATATTGATTATACAGTATCAGTTTCTAAAGATGGGGAAACGGTATTTGGACCAATTCCATTAACTCATACATCAGTAGGTTCTGTAAAGATTCCAATTGAATTCAATCTTGGTGAAGGAGTATATTCTATGGGCTTTAAAGTAGAAGGAATTTTGTTTCAACCAATTCCACCAGAAACAGTATCTTTTGATATTTCAGTAGGAGAGGCTCAAGCTCAACCAACAATAACACCTGAGAACGAAGTAACTGTTAATGGTGAAAACGGCGGTTGTCTAATTGCAACTGCAACATATGGTTCTGAACTTGCACCACAAGTTCAACAACTAAGAGAACTTAGAGATAACACTATTTTGCCAACAAATTCTGGAACAGCATTTATGAGTATATTCAATCAATTTTATTATTCATTTTCACCAACAGTTGCAGACTTTGAGCGAGATCAGCCAATTTTCAAAGGAATTATGAAAATCACACTGACCCCAATGCTAACATCATTATCATTGTTGAATCATGTGAATATTGATTCAGAAGAAGAAATGTTAGGTTATGGGATCTCTATAGTTTTACTAAATATTGGAATGTACGTAGGAGTTCCAGTATTTGGAATTCTAAAGTTGTACCAGTTTAAAAAAGACTAATACTACTTTTGGAAATTCCAGTGAGGTTTTTATGTATCCGAACAAGTATTCAATCTAATGAAGACTAAAGCAATTTGCTCTTTCTTCGTACTATTTGCTATTGTAGCTGGAATCATTGCAACAACACCAGCTGCATTTGCAGATCACTCAGAAGTCACAATTGAGACAGCATCAGGTTCTGGAGCTCCAGGATGTGAAGACACTGCAGAGGGATGTTATATTCCAAATACTGCAACTATTGATGTCGGTGGTAAAGTAATATTTTCAAATACGGATACCGCAGCACATACATTCACATCAGGAGATCCAACAATTCCAGAAACAGTTCAGGTACTATTTGATTCCAGCCTAGTAATGGCAGGAAATACATATGAATGGTCTCCAACTGAAGCAGGTGATGTTCCTTACTTCTGTATGGTCCATCCTTGGATGCAAGGATTGATTGTAGTACAAGAAGCAGAAGCTGAAGAAGCTATGGATGAGCATGATGGCGAGATGATGGACATGGAAGGTGCAGCAACTGCAACCGGCATGTTATCAGATGGTACAATGGTTTCAATTTGGACTACTACACCAACAAAAGGTGAAATGATGGAGATCAATGTTGAATTCGATGATGCCGAACATGTTAATCATGACCTCAAAGTTACACAAAATGGCAATACAGTGCTAGATGATAAAGGAGCACATCACCACGATGGAAAAGGAGCACATACAACAAAAGCTCTTAGCACATCTGATCCAGTAAACATTACCATCACCTTCCAAGGTTATGGGGTAGATGATCCAAAGACTGGACCAATTGGTGAACAAGTAGTATTCTCAAACGTTGTACCAGAATTTGGTACAATCGCAATGATGGTACTAGCTGTTGCAATCATAAGCATCGTTGCAGTAACTGCAAAATCTAGAGTCATTCCAAGATTTTAGGAATCCTCTTTTTCTATTTTCTTTTTATTAAAGCAATAATTGCCAGGATAATAGCTGCTGCTGCAATTGACAACCCAAATATTGCAAAGTCATAAGATGCTCCACCATCAGAGGATACAGACGTTTCACCAGACTTTAGTTTAGAAACATCTTGTTGAAGAGATGAGATTGCATTTTTTAGTGCAGCAATGTCAGCAGTTCCCTCACTATTTGAAGGAGGAAAATCTAAAACTGCAGTAGGTTCTACGTCTTCAACTGGAATTTTAATATCAATTATAGTACCACGGACGTCTCCTTTCAAATTCATAATGTAACTGCCAGTTTTAGTTGGAATTATTGGTGAAAAATAGTATCCGGGTCTAGGATCAGAATTTATATCAATTTTTTTGGTTGCTCCACCATACATGGCTGTAGCTTCAACATTCTTGAAGACGTTAGTTACTCCCTTGAATGAACCTTCAGTTTCTCCAGGCTCAGTTATTTTAAAGACAATATCATTTCTGATCCCTACAACAGGAGGTTCAATTCCCCATCCTACTTCTATTTTGTATTGATCAACTTCTACAGTAGTATGTGCAAAAGAAGGGGAAATCATTCCAATGCTAATCAATAATGCAATAAATCCAAAAATTGCTAAGTTCACAGATATCATATGACTATTACACATTATTATCTTTACGTGAATTGGTACAAAGGACGAACACATGAAAACTGTTTAAATTATCAACAATGTTTTTAGGATTAAATGAAAAAATTTCTAATCCTTTTACTAATTTTGTCATCTGCATCCATTCCATTTGTATCAGCACATCCATTTACAGAAGAAACTATTCCTAGCTTGACATCAAATGCGCCTACAGGAATTACAGAAGTAATTGTATTTTATTCAGAACCAGTTGATATTGATTTTAGTGAAATCAAAGTGTTTGATAGTGATGGGAATCAAATTGACAAAAAAGATACTACTTACTATGAAGGAGAAACATCACTTATCGTCACAACCCCACCATTAGAAGATGGAATCTTTACAGCATCTACCAAAGTTCTATCCAAAGTTGACGGACATCTAGTTCCAAGTGCATTCTTGTTTGCAGTTGGAAATGTTGTAATTGATCCTTCTTTGTTTAATCAAGAAAGACCATCAGAGATTGTATTTTTGCCCGAAGCTGGTGCAAGATTTCCAGGAATTCTAGGACAAACTATTGTTTTAGGTGCAGTTATTGCATCACTAATAATTTGGGGAACACAAAACAAACAACTAATCAAAGAAGAATTTGAAAAGATTGAAAATTTCCATCATGGAAAATTCATGTCAATTACTGGGATTGGATTGGTACTAATTTTTATCTCAAATATTTTGATGATTGCAGTACAAAGTGTTAGATTGGAAGTGTCACCAATAGATGCGATTCAGACTGATTTTGGTTCTACATGGGTTATCAGAATGATCATTACTATAATTTCATTAGGAATTTGGTTTAGTATGGATAGAAGGAAAATTCTATCAAAGAAAAATCAGATTCCATTACTTGCATCTATGTTGGCATTAATTTCTACTTCAAGTTTAATTGGACACGGTGCAGCTAGTGGAGAAACTCCTGCTCTAGTTTTAGATTACATCCATAATCTTGTTTCAGCAATATGGATAGGTGGAATATTCTATTTTGTTTTTGTTTTACTTCCAACATTTTCACAATTAAAAGAACCAAAACGAGAGAAGATGAGTTTGTTATTAATTCCTAGATTTTCAATTGCCTTCATTATTGCTTTAGGAGTTGTAATAATTACAGGACCAACTCTTATGTGGTTCTTAGAAAGTGATGTAGGATTAATCACTCAATCAGTTTATGGTCAATTAATTATTCTGAAAATTGTTATTGCCGCAATTATAATCGGATTTGGTGGATTTTTCCAGTTTAAAGTTCAAAAAAATGCTGAAAAGGATTTCCTATCAGGAAAGATTTCAGTTCACAAAAAACTAAAGAGATCACTCAAAGTGGATGCTGCATTAGGAATTGTTCTTCTTGGAGTAGTTGCCCTTTTAACTAATGGAACATTACCTGCTGGCGAAATTCAAAAAGTTGATGCTCAAGAAATAATTTATGGGTTTAAAACAATAGAATTTACAGAGAATGCAAAATTCGATATTAATATTTCGCCATTTTCTAGTGGAACAAATACAATTCTAGTTAAAGTTAGTGACTTTGAAGGAAACCAGATACATGACTCAAATCAAGTCAAAGTAAAGATATCAAATCCATCAAAGAATATTTCACCAATTGAAGTCTCTATGGAATTAACTAAACAAGATGAAGATAGACCCATAGAATTCCAAGGAGAATTAACATTTGGATTTTCAGGAGAATGGCTAGTAGAGATTGAAGCTCAGAGAACAGAGAATGCAAATGAATCCAAGCTTTTGAATTTACTTGTAAAACCAAGATTGGGAGACATTCAAACGCAAGTAATAGAGTACGAATTACCAGAAGATGCAAAACCACTCTATCCATTGTATGACGGAAGTAATTCTATTTGGATTAGTGATGCATCAGCTCCAAGATTGTGGCAATTTTCACTTGAAACTCAAGAATTTACATCATATTCCTTTGATGGGTTAACTACAACATTTCTAACACAAGACAACAAAGGAAATATTTGGTTTACAGATACTCCAAGAAATCAAATTGGATTTCTAGATCCTAATACAAAAAAAATCACAACAAAATCTATTCCTAAATTAGATCCGGTAATTTCAGAAAACACTCCACTTGTAATTCAGTCAGACTTTGATGGTAATATTTGGATTACAATAGTCAACAAAGACAGAATTGTAAAATATTCACCAGAGATAGATAAGTTTGAAGAGATTGTCTTATCGCAAAAAGAATCATTGCCATTTGCTCTAGCAATTGATGATGATGGAAAAATATGGTATTCAACAACTGGTGCAGGAAAAATTGGTTACATTGATTCTGAAGATAACAAAATGAGAGAATTCTCAGCTGAGCCTCCATTACAGGGTCCTGAGGCTCTACTCTTTGATGATGATGGAAATCTTTGGATTGCAGAGCATACAGGCTTGGGAATTGCCAGATTTAATCCAGTTTTAGAAACATTTGACAGAATTTCTATTTTAGATGATGAGGCATTACCATTTGGAATGACATTTGACAAATATGGAAATGTGTGGTTTGCACAGCATACAGTAGACAACATTGGAGTATATGATCCAGATAACAATAACTTGATTGAAGTTCCAATTCCAACTGAAACATCATTTGTTCAATTCATGACATCAGATGGAAATGATAATGTGTGGTTTGTCGAACAACAATCAAACAAAATTGGAACAATAAAAATTACAGAAATTCCTATCATTCCATCACAAATACAAACAAATGGATTTGAATTAAAATATACAGAAATTGTATCACCACTCATTGCACTAGGAATTATTGCAACATCTCTATTTTATGTAAAAAGCATACAAGATAAAAGAAGATTAAATTCTTTGATTAATTCTTAGATAATAATCCAGATGATTTTATTCCCATAGTTCCCGCAAGTAAGATAATTGCCAATAAAACAATAGTTCCTGCAGGAGTAATATCAAATATGTAAGAGATTAAAATTCCTACAACTACAGAAAATATAGAAAAACTCATAGAGATTATTGCAGTTTGCTTGAATCCCTTGCCATACATTATTGCAGTAACATTAGGAATTACAAACAAGGCAGAAATTAACAATACACCTACAAGTTGTATTGATGTAACTACAGTAATTCCTGCCATAAACACAATCAAATAATTTATTTTCTCAACAGGAATTCCACTTACTTTGGCCTGCTCTTCATTAAATGTTGAATAAAGAATTTGACGATATAGTAATAAAATTACAATTAGAATTCCACCAGTTAATGACAAAATTAGAACAGTGTCATCTACACTAACAAGAAGAATACTTCCAAACAGAAAACTAAAGATATCAATCGTAAAACCACCTGATAATCCAATAATTACGAGCCCAACTGCAATGCCTGAGGATAATAGCACTGCAATTGATGCATCACCAGAGATATTGTATTTGTCTTTAATTTTTGTAATAATTAATGCACTTGCAATTGAAACACCATATGCTGTCCACAATGGATAAACTCCAGCTAACAAACCTAATGCAATTCCACCAAATGATGAATGTGCAATTGCATCACCAAACAATGAATAACGCCTCAAAACTAGGAATAATCCAACAACAGAACAAAGGATAGCTATTGCAATGCCAGAGATTAATGCTCTATGCATAAAACTGAAGGTTAGAATTTCTAGAGACATGTCAGTGATGATGCATGTGTTCCTGCATTGAGGCTTCAGAATATTGTTTTACTAGTTCATCATTTGAAAAGAATTTTTCAGATTCGCCATGGAAAAATAGTGTTCTGTTTAGACATGCCACATGATTTGCTAATTGGTTTACTGCATCCAAATCATGAGATGACCAGATTATAGTAATTTTTTGTTTAGAATTTAATTCACGTAAAATACTGTAAAACAAATCTATGCTTTGTTGATCAATTCCGGTTACAGGTTCGTCTAGTATCAGAATTTTTGGATTTGTAATCAGAGCTTTTGCAATAAAAACACGTTGTTGTTGACCTCCAGATAATTCACCAATTCTTCTATTTCTTAATTCATGTATCCATAATTGCTGTAAAATTTCATCAATTTTATTTTCATTGGATTCATTTCTTAGTCCCATTCTTATAACATCAGTTACGGTAACCGGGAAATTTTTTTCAAAGATTGGTTTTTGTGGAACATATCCGATTTCCTTAAGATAGTTTTTTGATTTTCTGATATCCTCACCAAAAAATTTGATAGTTCCTTTGTACTTTGTGTTTAGCCCAAGCATCGAGTCAAAAAGAGTAGATTTGCCTGCGCCGTTAGGACCAATTATGCCTAGAAAATCACCCTGATTAATCTCAAAACTAACATCATCTAGTGCTTTAACATCAGGATATTGAACAGTTAGATTTTCAATCTCAACTATTTTCAACATAATGCCTCCTTTAGATTTTCAAGATTTTGATTCATCTTAGAAATGTAAGTACCATCAGATGCTACTTCTAATGGAGACAAAACTAAGACTTTACCACCCATCTCGTTTGCAATTATTTCAGATGTTCTAGTACTGTCACTTTCTTCAGCAAAAATTACTTTAATGTTTAATTTTTTAGCAGTAGAAATAATATTTTCTAATGTTTTTGCAGTAACTTCTCCATGGGAATCATTTGACAAAATTATTGTATGTTGATTTAGATTGTATTCTTTTGCAAAATATGAAAATGTATCATGAAAAGCCACAAAATCATTACTACAATTAGAGAGATCATTTCGAATTTTTGAATCAAGGAGATCTAATTGTTTAATATATGCTGCAGTATTTGATTGATAATACTTCTCATTGACAGGATCAGAATTTGAAAATGCATTTGCAATATTTTGTACTTGAATTTTTGCATAAACAGGATTTAGCCAAATGTGTGGATCTCCATAGTCCTTAGAAATTTCATCATTAGAATTCTTAGTTAAAATTCCATAACTTGTATCAATTATCTTACCAGAGTAACCAGTCTCTTCTAAATTATCAACCCAGTTTTCAAAACCAATTCCATTGATAATGATTAGATCTGCCTTTTGCATTATTTGTACATCTTTAACAGTTGGTTCCCAATCATGAGGTTCAACTCCAACAGGAACAAGTAAGACAACATCTATTTTTTCTTGTCCTATATTTTGTGAAAATTCATGTAATGGATTAAATGATGAAATGACTTGCAGTTTTGAATTATCACTACTTGTGAATTGCTGATTCATATTAGTTCCATAAACAGCAATTGAGCTTAATGGAATTACTATTGTAATTGCAATTATTGCCATCTTTATCTGAATATTCACACAAAAGTTCTTTACAGATTATTAATAAATCTATAAAATCTTAATAAGATTAATTGCTAAACTTATAAGATAATTAATAACATTAGACATATGCCAATAGTCTCAATTTCGTTAAATGATGAAATTCTCTCAGAATTAGACAAGTTGCAAACAACTATGGGATTTTCAGGAAGGTCTGAGGCAATCAGAGCAGGAATCAGATCATTTATTTCTGAAGAAAAACAAAAGGCAGATTTATCTGGAAATATTCACGCAATTCTTTTGGTTGTACATAATGATGAATTTGATCATGTGGTTTCAGGAATCACACATAATTTTGAGGATCTAATCACAACACATCTTCATAGCAAAATTGAGAAGGAAAAATGTATGGAGCTATTTTTGATTAATGGTGATGCAGAAAAAGTATCAACAATTACAAAAGATTTTCAGACAAACAAAAACATGGACACTGTAAAGCTAGTTGCTCTTTAGGTATTTAGTGGATTTCTTTTAGTTACAAAAATAATACTCGTAATTGAAATTACTAAAATTAACAATGCAATAGTTCCAAATTCTGGTACAACAACTAGTGCAAATTCAGTTTCTTGTCCTGTATTTCTAATATTTTCAAATTTGATAATTGTTGGACCCGTTTGATCTTCAGCAAATGTAAATTTCTCAAATTCTCCACCAACTTGTGCAATACCGGATACACGATGAATTTCTTTTCCATTTTGGATAAGTACAAATGTATAATCAGAATTTCTTAAAGGATCATTAGTTCTTCCATCTCTAATTGTAAAAATAAAATTGGTATCAATTCCAGGTTCAACTTCTAGTGGATCCCATGAAAGATTTACTTTAAAGTCATCACTTTTTGTATACGCTTCTAAGGGAAATGCTTTATCATTACTAGTAGATATTGTAAATAACATATTTTCTGGTAATGGTTCATCGGATTTTTTCATTTCGTTTTTCAAATATCGTAAATGATCTTGTAATAAAACAAGATGAATTATTCTTTCATCATCTTCTGTATAATCATCAACAGAAATTGAGGATTTGAATAATTCAATACCATTTACATATGCAGAATAGCTCGGAGACAAGAATTCTACAAAATCTTTTGGCAAATGAGTTTCTACATGAACAACTGATACATGAGATAATTGTTTTTCACTCCAATCAAATGGCATTTCAAATGCAACCTGTTTAGCCTCAAAATCATACTTGAAATTAGAAATTGAATCAAAATAAGATTTTGAACGAAATTCTACATCATTATTTTCAGAATCCTTTTGTATGAAAGAGACAGTCTCAATTAAGCTCAAATCAGCATTATAGACACCAGAATTCTCTATGATGTTTGTGGGTTCATCAATAGTTCTTATCTCAATCTCAAAATTATACAAACCAGATGAAGTAAACAATGGACCTGTAATTTCTATAGGACTTGATTCTGTTCCATGCCATGCTCCAAGTAGTGAGTCTTGTTCACCATGAATTGTTATTTTTTCTTCTTGTGTTGGTGTTACCTTAATTTGTAAAACTCCATCCTCAGCAAAAAAATAATTTCTAAAAATCATTTCATTTTCATGAAATAATCCAATGAGAAATGTCACATTTTTTGCATTTTCTTTTGTTTCATCTTCAGTTGCAGTAATTGTGATTTGCTCTTGAGCATTTTCAAAATACATCGGCATCTCTACTGAAATTGATAACTCTTTTCCTTGGATATCGATTGAAGATATTGTATCAATTCCAAAACCATGTCCATAAACATTGCTTGCTGGAAATAACAAGCATGCAACAAGAGCAAAGATACCATATTTTTTCAGAGACAATATCATTTTAGTTCATCAAGGGTTATTTTACTGTCAGTAATTCTTCTACTCTTTGAATTAAATCATCCATTGTTGTGGCCTCTAAAATTGGTTGAAGTTCATTTGGATCTTTTGCACCAAGTGCAGATAATGAGTAGATGTAATCAACTGTTGGCGTATCAGTAGTCAGATAGTATTGCTCCAATACATGATCTAAAGCATGTGGTTCAACAACTTGAGGCAATGCCTGTGTCATAATTTTCTTTTTCCACAATTCAACTAATCGCTCCCATTTTTCTAGTGAAATGTTTTCATCAATTTCTGGAATCATTTCAACTTCTGCTTGAATGTACATTTTTTCTTCTGTTCCAATTTTTTCATGCATGTCAGATATTTCTTGATGGCCTTCAACTGAAAGTGGATCATAATTTGCAGGTTGGGAAATTGATGGAGGAATAATTTTTTTGATTTCAAATGAATTTCTTCCTATAGTTTCAATGTGGAGTTGCAATCCATCAAGCTCAACGTCTTCACATTTAGTAATTTTAGCAATTGTCCCAACTAATTTAGGGGAATTCCAACCATTTACAGTATTATTTTCATCAAGTAAACAAACTCCAAACTGACCATCACCTATCATACAATCATCAACTAATTGCTTGTATCGTGGCTCAAAAATTCGAAGAGGAAGTTCTTGTCTTGGAAACAGAACTAAATCTAATGGAAAGATAGGAATTATTTTTTGTGTCAATAGTTCTATTGAAATGTCTCTAGATATATGGAATACGGATTTTAAAATAAATTAAAATCCATTTTCGTTAAGTATCAGGCCCAAAATGGCAGCACGTGTATATTTTCCATATTCAGCCTGCTCAAAGTATTTTGCATTTTTTGTCTTATCAACATCAGATGAAATTTCATCTATTCTTGGAAGAGGATGTAAAACTATTGAATCATTTTTCATCTGTTTAATCAAATCTAATCCTACAACATAGCTTCCTTTGACCTTGAGATATTCTTCTTCATCAGGAAATCTCTCCTTTTGAATTCTTGTAACATAAAGAACATCAAGTTCGTCTATTGTTTCTGTAATGTCAGTTGATTCAGTAAAATCTAATCTCTTTTTAATTTCATAGACGGAATCAGATCTAATTTTTAATGATTCAGGAGAAATTAAGCGCACGTCTACATCATAATTTCCAAGTCCATACAGCAAAGAGTAAACTGTTCGTCCATATTTTAGATCACCTACAATTCCAATCGTTAGACCATCAATCTTTTTCTTTTCTTTTTTGATTGTAAACAAATCTTGAATTGCTTGAGTTGGATGCTCTTCTGTACCACTACCTGCGTTGATTACAGGCTTATCAGAAACTTCAGCTGCAAATCTGCTTGAGCCATCCAGAGTATGTCTCAACACTAGAACATCAGAATAAATCGACATTATTCGTACAGTATCAGCAAGACTTTCACCTTTTTGAGTGGAAGACGAGGACACATTTGAGATTCCCAACGAATTTCCACCAATAGATGCCATAGCAGCATCAAAACTGAGTCGGGTTCTAGTACTAGGTTCATAAAACAAATATCCCAATGTTTTTCCTTTGCAGATTTCCCTTCTATCAGAAGGATCTAGTTGCATTATTTTGTCAGTTGAGGTGAAGATTTTTTCAAGTTTATCTTTATCATAGTCCTTAATTGAGATGATATCTTTTTGGTAGAACTGGTTCATTCTTTCAATAATATATACAGGTGACTATACAAAGTATTCTGATGGAACAGTCCGAACTTATGGTTCGACGAATCAAAGAAGGCACTGTAATTGACCATATTGATGGAGGTAAGGGCCTTCAGGTGCTCAGTGCATTAAGAATTGATGGTAGAGATGGCGAATTAATTACTATAGCACTAAATGTTCCGAGTGGTAAATTTAAGAAAAAAGACATCATAAAAATTGAAAATAAGTTCCTAAAGGATGATGATACAAACAAGCTTGCAGTAATTGCTCCAAAAGCTACTATCAACATGATAAAGGATTTCAAGCTTGTAGAGAAAAGAAGAGTCTCACTTCCAAATGAGATTGATAGGATATTTCGTTGCTCAAATCCTGACTGCATTACAAACAGTACAGAACACATTGAATCTATAATGGATGTAATTGACAAAGAAGGAATGGTACTCAAATGCAGATACTGTGCAAGAGTTTTAGATGTAAATAAGCTAAAATACAATTAATTTAAAAATTTGAAAAAGATGTTGTAGGACTATTGTCCTAAGATGATAAACATCATAACTATACCGTAGATTGCGATTGATTCGACCATACCTACGAAGATGAACACCTTAGATTGTAAAGCTGGGTTCTCACTAATGACTGCAAGACCTGCTGCACCTACTTGGCCAAGACCTATTCCTGCTCCACCTGCTGCAATACCAAATGCTAAACCAGCACCAAGGAGTTTCATAGAGTCGCCACTGGATGCACCATCTTCTTGAGCAAATGCAACTCCAGTTGATCCTAGAATTGAAATTGCTGATGCTGCCAAAAGTAACATGACGATAGTTTTCATTTATGTTGTGGCTCCTTTAGGTCCATATTTAAATCATGATGGGATATTTGACTCAAATTCGATCTAGTGTTTTCTTTTTGAAAGAGTTCAGGTCGTCTTTGATAGATGTTACAAATTTATCATAATCTGCATCTAATTCCTTTTTCGAATTTTCAAGTAATTTTTTTATTTCTTCTTTTGTCATTATTTTCTACTTTCCATCTTTGCCTTGACTTTTTTTAACTTTGCGAATTCTTCTCTTTCTCTTTCCTCAAGAGTAGAGAGAATAAATCTAATTTTTTGTTGATATTGTGGAATAATTACATTTTCAAGCGCATTTAGCAATTTTTGTGTCTTTTCTAATGCTTTTGCAAGACTAAAGATAGAATTCTCATATTCTGCAGCTTTGCAAATTTTTGGTAATAGTTCTTTGATTTGTTTGGCTGCCCTATCAATAGATGAGTTTGTATCTGCAAATCCATAAGGCATTGATTTTGTATCTTTTTCTGTAACTGATAATGCTGGAATTTTTACATCTACAACTCTACGTACGTGAACTTCAACTTCCATTACCGGTGGCGTAGATTCTGCAACAGAGTCAACAGTGTTAGTACCCAAGGCCAAGTATGCTTCATTAACTGATTTGTAGATATCTTGTAATGGTTCCCAAATTCCCCCTCTTGCTTTAGATGCTTCTTGAATCATCTCTTCAATATTTTTTAAAAGGACTTTACGTTTATCATCTAAAATTTGCTGAACCATTACGGCAACTTGTGTAGATTTTTTATATTTTAAAAGCTCAATTTTTGTTGCTGCAACGTTTTGTCCAAATGACATTTAGTTACTCTTCCTTGTAATATTGATCAACGAATTTATCTTTGATTTTAGTAATCTCATTCTTTGGTAATTTTGATACAATCTTCCATAGAAGACCAAGTGTTTCTTCAATGGTTCTATTCTCATCAGTTGCCTGTGTAAGAAATTCTTTTTCAAATGTATCACCAACATCCATGTATTTGAGGTCAATTTCAGTTAGTCCTGCTTTACCTACAATACCTGCCAATGCTCTTACTTCTTGTGATCTGGAATATGCATCATAAACTTGATTAGCAACTTCACTATGATCATCTCTAGTACTTCCTTCACCAATTCCGTCTTTCATCAATCTACTAAGACTCATCAAAATATTGATTGGAGGGTAAATTCCTTGTCTAAACAAATCTCTTCCAACTACTATTTGTCCCTCAGTAATGTAACCAGTAAGGTCAGGTATTGGGTGAGTAATATCATCAGATGGCATTGATAGAATTGGAACTTGTGTAACACTTCCTTTTCTTCCATTAAGTTTGCCTGCTCTTTCATAAATTGTTGAAAGGTCAGTGTAAAGATAACCAGGGTATCCTTTTCTTCCAGGAACCTCTTCTCTTGCTGCACTAATTTCTCTTAATGCCTCTGCATAGTTTGTCATGTCAGTCATTACAACTAGAACATGCATTCCTAAATCAAATGCCAAATATTCAGCCACAGTTAATGCTACACGAGGAGTGATAATTCTTTCAATTGCAGGATCATCTGCTGTATTTAGAAATAGAACACTTCTCTTTAATGCACCAGATTCTTCAAGACTTCGTCTAAAATATTCTGCTTCGCTATATTGCACACCAATTGCTGCAAATACTACGGCAAAGTCATCTTGGGTTCCAACAACACTTGCTTGTCTTGCAATTTGTGCTGCCAAAAGATTATGAGACATGCCAGAACCTGAAAAAATTGGAAGTTTTTGTCCTCTAACTAGAGTCATCAATCCATCAATTACAGATACACCAGTTTGAATGAAATCCTTTGGATATTCACGTTGTTCTGGATTCATTGGTTCACCATTAATGTCAATAAATTTATCAGCAATTGGATCTGGTAGTCCATCTTTTGGTCTTCCTAATCCATCAAATACTCTACCAAGCACCTCTTTTGATACTGGCATTTCCATAACTTTACCTACAAATTTTGCTTTAGTTCCAGAAATTGATAATCCAGTTGTTCCCTCAAAGACTTGGACAATTGCTTTACCGTTTCCTACTTCGAGAACTTTACCTAGTCTTCTTTCACCTTCGGTAGTTTCAATTTCAACTAGTTCATCAAATGCTGCATTTTCAACATCATCTACTACAACTAGAGGACCTTTGATTTCTGCAATCTTACTATATTGAACTCCTCCTTCTGTTGTCAATTTGATACCTTTACTCCTGTAATTGATTTGAATTGTTCTTGCATGTCTTTCTCTAATTGATTAAGTTTTGGCATCTCGTCATCTTTAACATCCATTCGTGCTTTGAGTAAACTGCTTACTATAGATAATCCACGTATGTCAGCTAATGCTGCACCTTCTTTGAGTGCTTGTTGGCCCCTCTTGTAAAAGTCAACTAGTAATTTCAATAATTGATATTGTTTTTCTGGACTACAATAAGTGTCGACATCATCAAATGAGTTTTGTTGTAAGAGACCAATCTTTACCATTCTTGCAACTTCAAGAATTAGTTTTTCTTCATCAGGTAATGCTTCAGGACCTAAGAGTCTAACAATTTCTTTTAGTGTATCTTCTCTTTGTAAAATTCCATATGCTTCACTTCTAAGACTTAGCCAATCTTCATTGATGTTTTCACCCCACCACTTTGCAATATCTGCAAGATAACCAGAATAGCTGTTCATCCAGTTAATTGATGGATAATGTCTAGAGTATGCAAGTTTTGCATCCAAAGCCCAAAAAGTTTTGATAAATCTCATTGTGTGAGTTGTAACTGGTTCTGTAAAGTCACCACCAGATGGAGATACAGCGCCAATCAAAGTAACTGAACCATCACGGTCTGGACTTCCAGAAGCTCTAACACGACCTGCTCTTTCATAAAATTCTGCTAATCTTGATGCAAGATATGAAGGATAACCTTCTTCTGCTGGCATCTCTTCTAATCTACCACTCATTTCTCTGAGTGATTCAGCCCATCTACTTGTTGAATCTGCTACAAGTACAACGTCTTTACCCATATCTCTGTAATATTC
The DNA here is from genome assembly GCF_013407185.1 of Nitrosopumilus ureiphilus. Taxonomy (NCBI): domain Archaea; kingdom Thermoproteati; phylum Nitrososphaerota; class Nitrososphaeria; order Nitrosopumilales; family Nitrosopumilaceae; genus Nitrosopumilus; species Nitrosopumilus ureiphilus. The sequence goes on from NZ_CP026995.1 coordinate 2,072,473, forward strand.
TGCAATTGTTACGCCAGTGTAGATACTTGCCTCTCTTGCTGCTACTGGCATGTTACTTGTATTTGCAACAAGAACAGTTCTGTCCATAAGTGGTTTTCCACTACGTGGATCTTTGAGGTGTGGGAATTCTACTAACACTTCAGTCATTTCATTTCCTCTTTCACCACAACCAATGTAGACTACAACTTGAGAATCAGCCCATTTTGCAATTTGGTGTAATGTGACAGTCTTTCCTGTTCCAAATGCACCTGGAATTGAACCAGTTCCTCCTTTTGCAATTGGGAAGAATGTATCAATAACACGTTGTCCAGTAAGTAATGGAACTGTAGGATCGTATCTCTTTTGATATGGACGTGGTTTTCTTACAGGCCATCTGTGATACATCTTGATTGGAACATTTTGACCATCTTTCTCAGCAGAAGCTAATTCAGTTTCTAAATCATAATCTCCTTCTGATACTAAGTTTGAGATAACACCACCTGGATGATCTGGTGGAACCATAATAGAGTGTTCAATAAGATCAGTTTCTTGAACAGTACCAATAATAAATCCTGGATGAATTACATCGCCATTAGAAACAGTTGGAACAAAGTGATATTTTTTTGTCATGTCAACTGCGGTAGTTGTAATACCTCTGCCAATGAATGAACCAGAAGCTTTTGATAATTCTCTTAGCGGTCTTTGAATTCCATCATAAAGTTGTCCAATAATTCCAGGACCTAATAATACACTGAGTGGGTTTCCAGTACCAATAACAGGCTCACCTGGTTTTAATCCACTTGTTGACTCATAAACTTGAATAAATGCTACATCTCCGGTTAAACGAATTACTTCACCTACTAATTTTGAATTACCAACAGTTACAGTCTCATACATTTTTGCATCCGACATACCGTCTGCTCTGACAGCTGGGCCACTTACCCAAACAATTCTACCTTGAGCTGCCATCTAATTTCCTACTCCGAATTTTGATGCAATGTCCTTCCTTATTAAAGGCTTCAGGCGTTCAATTCTGGCATCAATTGTATTATCAAATGTCATTGCACCATCTTTTGATTTTACTATAATTCCACCAAGACAATCAATTGTGTCAGGGGATAATTCAGCTCCTGAGAATTGAGATAATGCAGATTGTACTACATCTCTATCTTTAGCATTTGTAAAAACCGTAATTTCAGAAGTATCTAAGATTTGAGTAGATTCATCTAACAAGGTCTTAATCAAATTTGAATAGTCACCACTTTTATCAGCATTTGCAATTTGATCGAGTGCTTTTGTAAAGACCCTATTAACTGCCTCTTCTAAGATCATAAGTTGTTTATTTCTGGCCTCAATGTCTGAGCTTCCAATTATCTGTTTTTCGATCTTATCTGCCTCTTTTTTGCCGTCTGAAATAATTTTATCGTATTCACTTTCTAATTTTGGGATAGAATCTTCTAGTTTTTGTTGAGATTCACCAAGTGCTAATTTAATGTTGGAAAGAATATCTTTTTCAGTATTATTTAGAATTTTGTCAATCGTAGTTTCTAATGCCGAATTAGATGTCAATGGGTGCCGTTGACCCATAATGGATTTTAATGTTTGGGAGGGAAGCAATCAGAAAGATATTAAACTCAATGAAAATACCCAAAATTTGTCTTGGGAACAGCCGATCTAAAACTAGGAACAGTAATTTTGCCAAGAAGTGAATCTCCTAAAGCGATTTCAAGATTAACGGAGTTTGAGTGGTATCACAAAATTGATTCTGCTAGTGATTTGGTAACTCCTGAAATTGATGATCTCCTACTAAAGGCTCAACAAACTTACCAATCAATTGACGATGTTATCAAAGGAATGGGAATTCCTCTAACTGTAGGAATTATGGAGATATTGTTCAAGGGTACTGTTATCAAGAAAAAAGACTATGAGATTAATGAAATTGAAGAGATGGTAGAGGAATTGAGCAAAGAGGCACCATCCATAATTGATGAACCAGCAAAGTTGTTAGAAGATGCTGCAAACACTAGACTTTCAATTGAAGAGTACAAGTCACTCAAAGATACCTTAGAAGTAATCAGAAAGATGAAGATGGATCTTTCAGGATTTGGTTTAATGAAATACTTTTTCACAAATTTGTTTGTCATAAATTCTGCTGATTTTGATGAGATTAGTCGCTCACTTGAGGGAATTACAATTTACAAGTATGACTTGGAAAGCAAAGAAAAATCTGCCATTTTAGTAATTTCAGATACTGCAGATTCTGAGAAAGTCCTAAAGGTATTAAGAAGTTTCAATTCCAATACTTTTAAAATTCCAGAGGGTTTTCCTCAGATCCCTAGTGAGGCATACGAACTTGCAGAATCAAAGATTAAGGAATTAACGGCAAAACAAGCATCAATCAAAAAACAATTAGCCGGATTAACAAAGAAAGTACGACGCGACATTCTATCCCTTCATGAAAAAGCACTAGTTGCAAAAGATGTACTTGAGACTTTGAGAAAACCAGGTGGAACAAAACACTTTGCAGTAATTCAAGGCTTTATTCCAAAGAGAATGGAAGCAAAATTCACAGAGTCAACAAAACAGTGGATGTCAGTTGTAGAAGATATTTCCGATCCTAAACTAAGAGAAGAAATTCCCACACTATTTGATAATAAAAAATTCGTTAAAACTTTTGAAGTAATTACAAAAAGTCAGGGCATTCCAAAGGCTGGAGAGCCAGATCCAACACCAATGATTGCTCTAATGTGGCCAATTTTCTATGGACTGATGTTTGCAGATATGGGTCACGGATTGCTACTTATGGCACTTGGTTTATTATTCAAGTTCAAGGGACAAGGAGAACTTTCTAGATGGGGAATGCTTATTGCAATTTCTGGTGCTTCAGCTGCCATAGCGGGTGTTGGTGCAGGAGAGGCGTTTGGATATCACCTTGATCATATGGGTCCATTTGAAGGATTATTAGAAGGAGGAGGGGCATTACATTCTGTTAGTTGGATAGTGGGTATTCTCAGTGTTGCTGAATTAACATTTGAACAAGTAATCAATATTCTCAAAGTTTCATTATTCATCGGAATTGTCCATTTAGTTTGGGCAATGACATTACGTGTTATCAGATTAATGAAAGAAGGACACAAACTAGTAGTGTTTACTGAAGCAATTCCAAACATAACACTCTATGGAGGAATTGTAGTTGTTATGATGTGTGCGATTGGTTCACAGTACGATGTAATGAACATGTACTCCAAAGTACACACAGAAGCAGTTCCTTGGGTAACAATGTTCCTTGGTGATTGGGCAGAAGTTTGGATTATTACAAGAATTGCAGTAGTCATTGTAATTGCATCAATGGTCATCATGATGGTTGGAGGCGTAATGCATGCAAAGAAGCATCCAGAAGATGGAGCAGATCCTGCAAGTGTCATCATGGAAGTACTCTTAGGAAAAACAGTTGAGAGTTTAGCTCATACAATTAGTTATGCTCGACTTGGAATTATGTTATTGGTACATGCGGCTTTGTTGTTGACAGTAAATAATGCATTTTCATCTTTGGGTGGTGCTGCGTCAGGTGGAGCAATGGCAATGATCATTGGAGGTAACTTGGGAATTATGATGATTGAAGGATTGATTGTGTATATCCAGTCTCTCAGATTGCACTTGTATGAATTCTTTACAAAATGGTATGTTGGCGGTTCACAACCATTTAGACAGATTAGACCAGAGTTGATTTACAATCAATTTATCTGGAAAAGAAAATAAGATATTTAACAAAAATTCTAATTTCAATTTAATGTTTTGACTATTCTAAAATTTGCTCCAATATTGTAATTTGTATATTTGCAATATTGTTTGCATGAATTTGGGTTACATACGTTCTACATACATTTTCAGGAATGTCTTTGTTAGTACCTATTTGGATTGACTCTATTGCAGATTTTACTAGAACTTTTGCCTTGTCAATTTTTTTATCTCCAGCACATACATTAAATTTTACATCAAACTTTCCCTCGCCAATCTTTGTCGTAGATAGTATCTTTACACTTGGTTCATAAGATAATTTTGGCTTTGTCTCTTTAATTTTCTGTTCAAATTCAAGGAACTTTTCATTTAACTTTTCTATTCTGTCATCACCTTGATAATTCCATACTGGATCTTGGTAAAGTTTGATACATGTATTGATGTAATTGACATGCTGGAATTTTGAGAGAAATTGAGGTTTTCCAATATTTTTGTATGATTGGTATAATATTGAACATTGATTAATTCGAGGTTTTGTTACACTTACATCATTTGTTGTAATTGTAGGATCAAGAATTTTGTTTTTTTCTTGTTCATCTAAAAATATGATTTTGTTGTTAATTAAATATCGAAGAGACTCTAGATATTCTTGTTCGGAAATTTTGTTTTGACCGTACCATAAAGCAGTGTTTTTTATCCAATCTGGAATTAGTGATTCAGCATATATGAAAGACACACCTAACGTTAAGAGAAACAATAAAGGGATTGCAAAAAATAATTTATTCATCGCCATGGTAAAGAATCTTAATTAAATAAACATAATCCAGAAATCAAAGTCATTGTCCTACTGCCACAGAATAACTTACTGTAAATGGAGTGTCATTCATGGTGTGAAGAGCTATTGCATTTGCAGTAACCTGCCAAGTACCCATTGAACTCTCTAGATTCATTAAGCTTAATGCATACACTGTTTTTCCATCAGGAGACCATGTATCTAGTCCACGTTGTACTTGTCCTGGTTGTAACGGACCATGTAATGCTACTAATTGTACATTTTCAGATGCCGAGAATCCCAAAGTTCCAAAATATGCTGGAATTCGTGGAGGCAATATCATAACTAATTGATGATTTTCATGTCCTAATCCTGGATCTTGGGTGGAAGTAATGGTTTGACTTTTTACAATATCAGAAAGCGTTCTCTCTCTATATGCAACTGAATACGATACTGTGAATGGATCTTCGTTCATTGTATGTACTGCCAATGCATTTCCAGCAAAATGCCAAGTTCCTGCAGTAGTATTTAGCGGAACAAAAGTCAAAGCATATTTTGTTTTTCCATCAGGCGACCAAATAACTTGTCCTTTATCTTCTCCTGACTTTAAAGGTCCATGAAGAGCCACTAACTGAACTTTTTCTGATGATGTAAATGTCAACATTCCACGATATATTTTCTCAGAGGGTGGGAGAATTATAGCTAATTGATGATTTTCATGTCCTAATCCTGGATCTTGGGTGGAAGTAATGGTTCCAGTCTTTATTGTTCGTGGAGGTAATGATAATTCATCATATCTTGATTTTTCAGAAATTGCTTTATCTTTTATTTTCTTTTTTTCAGACTCTTTTTTTTCTATCTTAACTTGTTCTTTCTTTTCTTCTTTAGTTTCTTCTTTCTTCTTTACTTCTGTTTTTATTTCAGAACATAGTTTGTCTCCACATACAATTCCCTTTGTACCTGATCCGTATTGTGTCGTTGGCACTCCTTGACCCTTTAACGCATCAACAGATTGAATTATGTTCAATGGTCCTGCCATTGCACTCAGTAATAATATAGAGACAATGAAAAATGCTGTAAAAATTGTTTTGTTTGGCATTATTATTTTCCTGTAATTATGATACTTAAGAGATCTCAATGAATTGGTCATTATTTGTTTATACCCTGTAACTCTTGTTGATCAAAAGCTGCAGTCTTCTTTTTTCTAATACGACTTAGTTTTGACATGTATGGATATAATCTGTATTCCAAAGTAGTTAATACTGGTTCAATAATTTCAAACATCATTCATCATCTTGAAAAATCCAAGTTAACCCCATCATATCCAATGCAGAAACACTGATTGAAACCGGGTTTTTGGCCTCACGTTCAACCAGGGAAACTGACTTGCTTGGGGTCTGGTCATATTTGTATTGAATTACAGTTGACATGACATACATTATGTTGAGAAGTATATCTTAATACCCGTTGATTTGTGGCATGCCATTTTTTGATTCAAATCAATAATTTTAATCTTAAGAACCAAGCGATAATTGTTGATGATAAAATTATCTATAAGTCAAATACAGAATTTTACTTAATTCAGATTTTGCAGAAATTACATCATTTCTTAATGTAGTAATTTTCTCTACATGTAAGGTTAATTGTTCTTCAAAGTTCTCAGGTCGATTAGGATTATGGATGAGTATCTTTAAAAGTTCTTTCTCAGATGTTAATTGTTTTTGAAGATCATTTATCTTCACTTCTAGTTCATCTACCTGAATGGAAGAATCAGCATTACCTGCAGGATTTACAGATATGCTTTCAGGATCAGTTGCAATAATTTTTGCTGAGCTCATTTGACAGGTATTTGGAGATATTTTTTCACCCATCTTGACATCAATACTTTCAAAATCAGATGAGATAGATATTACAGGCAATCTAACTTGTTTCATTCCTGCACATGCCTCAAAAAATACATTGTAGGAATTAAGAGAAGCCACAGATGGGCTTACAGATATTTTAACTGCAGATTCACCCTCTATTGGAGTTCCCAAGAAAGATAGTTTTTGAGGAACAAATTTTGCTTTATCAGGTGTGTAAAGGGCAAAATATATTCTTTGAAGATCTTCTCTTGTATCATTAAGCTGTTTTCTCAAATCAATAATTTTTGTTCCAATCATTTTATTTTCTTCAGTATTTTCTTTTCCAAATGATTTTTTGGCGTCTTGGAGTTGTAGTTTAAGAGATTCTACTTTTTCTGAAAGTGATAAAATAGTTTGAGAGATGTCACCCTTATTTTGTAAGATTGCATTAATAGAATCAGGATTTGAAGCTTTTATGATAACCGCACTAGTTACACATGAATTTGGAGATACTGTTTCAGATAACTCATAATGTTTTGTTTCACTATCAGAACGAATGAGTATGGATGGAGAGACAATTGTTTGAGTAGAAGCACATACATCAAATACAAAATCATAACTGCCAACAGACACTTTAGAAATTTGTTTACCAAAATCAGATGATATTGGAATTAGGATTAATTGGTTAATTGTTCCTGTAGATAGAGTCAGTTTTGCAATGGCATCGTTTAATTTAGTTTCATCTACAGGTTTTGCCCATCCAAGTGAAACTAGTTTTGAAACAGTTTTGACATTTACACAAGATACAGAATTTGTTCTGTCTTTGATAACTTTGAACATTCCACTTTCACAAACAACATCATCGCCAGATATACCAAAATTGATTTGTTTTTTTGGAGGTAAAACATCAGCACTGACAGGAGATATAATTACTGTCAGAAATAGTATGGATAATGAAAATAAGAGTAAAATGGGTTTATTCATAATCATCGTTTTTTCTAATTGCATATAGGTTCTTCTTATAATGTTCATTTTACAAGTTGGTTAGTTTTGATTATTCCTTAGTTGATCATATCTTTATTTTTTCAACATATTCTGAATCAAGAGAAATTATCACCTACAAATATCCAAGATAATCCCATTACATCCATTGCACAAGTATTTTGTCTAGATACTATTTCAGGGCGAATTTTTTCCCTTTCTTTTACTGGTGTTCCTACCAGAATTTTTGTAGGCTCAGGTTGCCTTTGTTTTAAAGTTAAACTTTGCATGATATCGAATTAAAGATTATCATTATTTGATTATGCCCGACAAATTGTGGTATGCCTTTTTTCAAAGTTTGATTGAAGATTTTTCTTTCCGTATGGATTCATCCAATTAGGTTTTGTCTACAAACCTTGCTAACGGCAAAATTGGGTTTTAATTTTTTAATTTAAATTTGTCCAATAATTCATCTTTTGTGAATTGTTAGAATCAATTAGGCATGCCACAAAATCTTAGACATAATCAAATAATTTAATCACTATGACATATCGTGCAAACTGCCGCTCATCACAAATCTGCCCAAAATGATTTATCAACCATAGTTCGAAGAGGTACTAAATCTTCTCTTCCTACTAGAGAACAACAAAGTCGGTATGACGTCTATGATTTTTCTGGAATCATTAATGATTCTATGAGAAAATATAATCATCAAACTAAAAGGAGGTGTATTTGAAAGTGAAGAGTAATCTGTTAAAGACAAGATATGGTTATTGGCCAAAGGTATCATTTGAAAAATCTAAATAATTAATAATAGAACGTACTTTCTGCCATTATTACTTTTTTAAGTCGTTTTTAATTAATTAAAATTATATTTCTTAGATGCCTGAACCATTTTTAGGAAGTTTACTTTTCTACAGGTAATTCAAGCTTGTTTCCCCATTCTCCCCAAGAACCAAGATATACTCGGACATTTTTGAATCCCAGTTTTTTCAAAACCAGAAAGGAATTAGCGGCTCTATATGCTCCCTGACAATAAGTGACAATCTCAGAGTCTTTTGGATAATCATACATTTTGGATATTTCTTCATTATTTTTGAAGGTTCCATCTTTATTGATATTTTGATTCCAATCAATATTGATTGCATTTGGGATGTGCCCAGATTTAGCAGCTCGAATAGTACTTCCGTTGTATTCCCCAGTTGAGCGGACATCAAGAATGGTGATTTTATCAAGATTATCTTTAATGTACTCAAATCCAGAAATTATCTCTGGATTAATTTTTCCTTTAAACTTTGATGGTTTGAATCCATTAGGTTTTGTTTCAAGTGGAAGATTTTCTTTTTTCCATTTTGTTATTCCGCCATCTAACATCGATGTATTGTCATGAGAAAAATACATCAGCATCCAAACACCTCTTGCTGCAAGCATTCCAGAAATAATATCATAAAAGACGACTTTTTTTTCTGCTGTTACTCCTAAAAATGAAAGAAGATTTTGGGTTTGATTGTTGAAATTTTCTATTCCTTGTTTTGTTGTATCAATCCAATGAAATGCAAATAAATCCAAATGAACAGCTCCTGGAATATGACCTTCGGAATATTCTTTGAAAGAACGAGTATCAGCTATAATGACATTAGAATTATTGAGAAGTGAATTTAGATCAGATGTAGAAATTAACATGATTTGGATAAAATGATCAAATCTAAATTGATTTGGGTTGAATAATAAAAAGAAGAAAAGAAAAGGGTTTTTCTTATTCGTTTACGTATGCTCTTTCTCCGTGCTGTGCTAAATCGAGACCAATCTCCTCTTCTTTTGGAGTGACTCTGATTCCGCCAGGCCATACGGCATCCATTACTTTGAGGATCACAATAGTAACACCAAAGGCATAGCCTACTGATATTGCAGCACCAATGATGCTGATTGCTTGCTGTTCCATTCCTTCTGCAGTTCCAGTCCATGCACCAATACCGTCTCCAGTATCCCAGATGTGTGGACTAGCCAATGTACCAGTCAAAATTGCACCTGTAAGACCACCTATTCCGTGTACTCCCCATACATCTAATGCGTCGTCCCATTTGCGTGCACTCTTGAATGCAATTGCTGCATAACAAACTGTACCAGCTGCAATACCGATTATAATCGCAGCCATTGGACCTACCCAACCAGAGGCTGGTGTGATTGCTACCAATCCTGCTACTGCTCCTGATGCAGCTCCTACGACACTTGGTTTTCCTGTATGTGCCCAAGACATGAGCACCCAAGTGACTGCAGCCATACCAGTTGCTGTATTTGTAACAGTCCATGCGCTGACGGTAATGCCGTCTACCATAACTTCACTTCCTGCGTTGAAGCCAAACCATCCAAACCATAGAATTCCTGCGCCGAGGACTACCATTGGGATGTTGTGTGGCTCCATTGGAACTTTGCCATATCCAAGTCGTCTACCAAGGACTAAGGCACCTGCCAATGCAGAGAATCCTGAAGATATGTGTACTACAGTACCACCAGCAAAGTCTAATGCAAACGATGGAGACAAGTCCGGATCAAGGTCTATTGCACCTCCTCCTATGTAACCGCCTCCCCAGACCCAGTGTGCTATTGGATCATAAACGAAGGTTCCCCATAAGAGTACGAATATGACTAATGCGCTGAATTTGATTCTGTCAATCAATCCACCAATAATTAGAACTGGTGTAATTATTGCAAATGTTGCTTGGAACATTGCAAATAGTTGGTGAGGTACAGTACCAGGCCAACCTTGACTACAAACATCTCCTTCAACCATTGCATTCATCTGGTAAGCTGCTGACCACGTATCTGCACATGGACCTGCTTCTCCTAATGGTGCGTATGGTGAAACCATGTTAAATCCGGCATAATCAAGATTTCCCATGAACATGTTTGCATCTGAATCAATTCCGCCAAATGCTAGTGAGTATCCCCATAGAACCCATTGTACTGACATTAGACCCATTACAATTATGGTCATACCAAGTACATTGACGATGTTCTTTGATCTGGCTAATCCGCCATAAAAGAAACCGACACCTGGGGACATGAAGAGTACTAATGAAGTTGCAGTTAGCATCCATGCTGTATCACCTGTATCGATTTTACAAGGTAGCATGTTGCCTTCGCCATCATCATACCAACATTCGTTTAGGTTACCAGTGTAAATTCCACTGGTTCCCTTTACATATCCGTCCATACCATCCTCAACACTTTGTGCATATGCCTGTGACATAGCGCCAGTTGCTGTGATGGATACTGCGGCTACAAGTAATAGAGCATACTTGTAGTTCCTAGAATTCATTAAATTTATCGAAATTGAAAATTATTTAAGCGTTGGAGACTCGAAAGCCTGCAAAAAAGTAAATTATTATATTTTAGTATATTCTGATAGTAACATAAAATATGAAAATTATGTTAAGTGGAAGTAAATGAAGATAAAATCGAACACAAAACTAGCAATTTTTGACACATTCAAGACAAAGGGTGACGATTTAACAGGAGAAGCAAATAGACAGAGAGCGATCATCACAATACTTGGAAGCAATGTAAATCCTGCCGAAAGAACACGTACAGGAATTTCTCAAAGAATAGCAAAAAAACACGGAATAGCTTGGAAGAATATCTATTCAGGAATATTTCGAGATCTGGATGAAATTTTGCTTCCGATGGATATTGCAGAAGAAGATGGCAGATTGCCTCTAAAAAGAGGCCCAAAGGCACTCCAAGAAAAAGGAATTCCATATTATCATTTAACAAAAAAAGGAATTTTGATAGCACTGTCAATTAGTGAAATAAAGAATAGAGAGGATTTACTAAAACAGTTTTTTTCAAAGTCCGAATCTTCGGAAAAGGAGTTTGAGAAGATTTTGAGTAATCTTGTACAGACTAGTCCAAATTTTACTTACTCAATTTTTCAAAAATATGTCAAGGCATTTTGTGATAATAGAATTGATGAATTGCTCCCATTTGACCTCTCAAAATTAAGGAGTATTTCAGATCAATCGCTAGTAATTCAAAAAGAGATTCTTTTAGCCTTTTCAAAACTATCAAAACAAGAAAAAGATGAGGCCATAATATTTTTAGATAAAATAACCTAGGATTCATTCCAAGGAATAGATCGCCAAACATTAAAATCAGTTGCCTATTGAGATTGAACGAAATGGGCGGTTCAAAGAATGTCTATGCCTCCGTTAAAGCATACAGTAAAAGAGGCAAATTACTGACAAAGGCTGATTTTCAAACACTAGCAGAATCAAGAGATTTAGAAGAATTAATGACTAGAATCAAAAACACTGTATATGCTGATTCTGTAGCAGATGTTCAAAAACCATATACTTCACAAAGTATTGAATCATCACTCAGAAGTAAATTAGCAGATATTCATTATTCCATTGCAAAGACATCAGGAAACTCAGGTATATTGGATGCATATTATATGAAATTCATCATATCAAATCTAAAATTAATTCTCAAAGGCAAAGTCCTAGGCAAGTCTCAAGAAGAGATTGAAACTCACGTAAATCTTCATGCTGAAGAATTAATCAAACAAAGAGACATTGTGATTAAAGCATTAGTTTCAAAAGATCTTGAAGAAGCTGTAGCAAGCTTGAATTCAGTTCAATTTGGAGAAGAGATTGCAAAGGCTGCAGCATTATACAATGAAAAAAAGAATGTACAAATCTTTGATACATATTTTGATAAAATATTATATCAACATCTTGCTGGTGCAATGAAAAATTATTCTGATAAAGAGGCAACAAAACTGGTTTCAATGGATATTGACTTTTACAATATTTTGAGTGTAATTAGAGGAAAGTTCTGGGGATTGCAAGAAGAGCAAATCCAAGATCTAATTATTGGTACTAGTCCACCTGCAAGAGAATTGCTAGGTAGAATGATGGCAGTAGCTACAGTAAGAGATGCATTTAACGAATTATCTAGTACAAAATACAAGGATTTAGTTCCACAAGTAGAAAATGAATTAGATGCTATCGCGGAATTTGAAAGAGCGTTTGAGATGGCAATATACAGTTCATCACTTAGGTCTTTCACAAAGATGTTTAGTTTTGCAACAATTGTTGGAATTACCAAATTGACTTCATTTGAAGTTAGAAATCTAGCAGCTATTGCTTTTGCTGTTGAACAAAAAATACCAACTGAGATTACCATGTCAAAGTTAATCCTAGAAGAAGAGTAGGAATTCTAACATGTTTAATTTTCCAAAGAAAAAAACCGAAGTTTCTACAGAAGTTTTAATCAGATTCATTTGGGTTAGTTCATTTTTAGCAATGATTTTCACATTGCCACCATTAGCATTATTCTTGGGCATTTACTTTTTGACAGGTGAGCTTATCATAGGAGCAGTAATTGGTTTTGGAGTTCATTTTGTGATATTAGCTTTTTCGGGAAGGATTTCAAAAATCATAACCAAGATTATGAGCTAAACTAAAAGGGATCATACAAGAAGGTAAAGTATCATGATGGGAGATAGAGATTTTCGAAAGATCATTAAAAGTGCTGTTGAATCTATTGGAAAAGAGTTAGAGATTCAGATTGATTCAAAGGATATACAGACTATTCATCTTCATGAAATAGTTCAATGTCTTAGACGTTCCTATTATGACAGGGTAGATCCTCAAGAGATTGAAAGGAGAGGATTCAATGAACTTCTATCAGGATTACTAAGGAAATTAGAGTATGGTAGTGAGCCTAAAGAATTTGCCATAGAAGATATCAGGCTTAAAGGACAAGTCGATATGATAGTGGAGGATACCATTCTTTTATTCAGACCAGCAGCAACTGAGTTGGAAAATCCTCTGGCAAATGATGTTTTGTATCTTAATGCATGTATGTGGATATATGATAAAGATGATGGAATTGTAGTGTATATTTCAGGAGATAAAAAAGAGACAACATTCTCATTAACTCGAAATAAAAAAATGTTTGAGGAAATAATTAGAAGAGTAAGAGTTCTAAATGATCTTCTAAAAGAGCAAAAATTGCCAATCTTGGAGCCATCTACTGAATGCTCTGAATGCCAATATTATGAAAGATGTTTCATGAAAAAGAAGAATTCCAAACAGATATCTCTAGCTGAGATGTTAGGAATGGGCGACAAAGATTAGTTAGATAAATGAAAAATATTGTAAAGGAAAAATTCCTTTTGGTTAATCGAGTGGTTCTGGATGTCCTTTACCACGAAGAGCGAAACACACTACTGCTAGTGCAATTGCGACTCCTGCTGCTGCGCCAAATGCGGCCATACCTGCTTCTGCCATTTGATAAAAACCCACTTAACGGGCTTTTATAACTTTGCCAATATTTTTTCTCTAAAAACAAAATATCATAATTTTTAAATTTTATGATACTATACAAGTCTACTTTGTAAATTCGAAGTGGAGTTCATTTTCTTGACCACTAGTCATTGAACTAAGATTGTAAAAGACATCGCCAGAAACTCGCCAAGTATTAGTCCCATCCTCAAAGTCATTCCATAATTCAGGAGTGTTGCCAGTATTTTTCAAGATTATTTTATCTCTAAGTACAATTGAGTTTTCACCTAGAAGAGTATAGTAATTTGATCCAAATTCTACCATTCCCTCAGGTCTACTACCAATTTCACCGCCTGAAATTTGCTCAGACTCAGAATATCCTGTTTCAAATAATTGATAATCCATGGTTTGAACTATCACAGAACGTGGATTAGGATTTGAAATTTTAAATGCAATCTCAATTGTTGCTGAACGTTCTGAAATTTTTGAAACTGAAATGTCTTCCAATTCTATTTCAAGAGGTTTTACCTGCTGAAGAATTTGAGTTTCAGGAGAAGATTTTTCAGAAGACGAAACTACTATTGTAGGTCCTATCAAAAGAATACTACCCAATACCACAGCAAGTGCTGCAACGGCAATACCAACAAAAATTTTAGGGTTCATTATCTTTCTATTTCCTCTTCATATCTTAAATGTTGAGATAGTTATTATACCATTGGAGACAGAAAAAAATAGTGCAGTACTTTCAAGCAGTTCAACAAGGAAAACTAAGAGCAAGTAAATCACAAATGAAGATGTTTGATGTAGCTGGATTTGCAATGCTAACTTTAACGACCAAAAAAATTGATGGAAAATTTCATCCAGTAGGAGAAGAAGAATTTACAGCAGTAATTAATTCTCCAGATGGATATATAGCAGTAATTGTAGATAAGGATGGATTTACAAAGGCTCAATCAAAGGCTGTTGAAAAAGAAGAAGCTATATCAATTTACAAAAAACTTCGAGATACTGGAATTGAAGAATATCCGGAAAAAGAGATTCAGATTTGGTCTGAAACAAGACCGACAATTCAAAACGAAATATCCGGATAATTATTTTGAACTAAGAATGATTTCTGTACCTATATTATCACCTTTAATGGCACTTTCAATATTTTTTGGAGTGGCCTTTAGAATTCTTGTTTTAATTTTGGAACGCTCTATAATTTTTAGAGCTACAATATCCATCAAATCGTATCCTCCGGCAACGGAATCTTCATGAACAAGCATATTTTTTAAATTCTTAAGTTCGATTCGTCTGAATTTTTTTGCATTTTTGAATTTATTTGGATCCTTATCATATACACCATCAACATCAGTTGCATTGAGAAATTGTTCAGCCTGTACTTTTTCAGCAATTAAAGCAGCAGTACCATTAGTGCTTTGACCAGGATGCAAACCTCCTGTAACTACAATTAATCCATCATCTACAGCATGTCTAACTTCTTGTAAAGTGGTTGGTGGATGAGAATATGCCTTATTTTTCAGAGCATAAATCAATAATTTTGCATTGAGTCTTGAAATTTCAATTCCCAATTCATCAAGAGTTGATTCATCTGCACCTGAAGATCTAGCATGAGAAATATAGTGTCGTGCAATATTTCCACCTCCAGCAATAACTATTGGCTGACAAATCTTACTAATTTTTACTAGAAACTCTGCATAGTCTTTTAGTACTTTGGCATTATCCATACCGAAAATCTTTCCAGATAATTTGATTACAATTCTTTTTTTCACTTTAGATCACCAATAATTGATTTTGCGGCAATTTCAACTTTCTTTCTGTTCTTTTCGTGAGTATAAATTCTAAGAATATTCATAAAGCCAGAAATCGCAGAAACAACTGGAATTTCTGAAATCGGCATCTCTTTAGCAGATGATTTACCATTCTCATTTGAAATCAAAATTATAGATTTAGATTCATTTTTGGATGGTGCAAGTGGAATTGATGGAGTAACTGAACTATCCACAAAGATTTCATTTTCGTCCACTTTGGATTTTTTAGAAATTACTGCTCTAAGTTCATCAGTTCTTGGTTTTTTCAGATTTGTCTGACTGGTCAATATTCTCTCAAACACACATTTTAGCAGTTTTCTATTTTGGTAGTCTTGAGCAAATTGTCTAGCACGTTTTAACTTTGTAGATTTTGATGAAACTAGAGTGGATAAAACGTATTCATCAGTGAGTTTGACAAATTCATTTAGATTAAAAGTTGTAAAACCAAATTCGTCATCAGATAATCTCAGTGCTTCAAGTAACATGACTTCTGCTGCTCTTACAGTTTTATGAAAATAAACAGCCTTGAACATTTGATATCTCGAATGCATCATAGATTCAAAGGAATACAATGCTGATCGTTCTAAAGCTAATTTTTTCTTATGTACATCAAGGGACTGTGTGATTCTTTTATGATCAATTTTTGCATGCTCAGCTCCCGTAAAATAACCATCTCTAAGTAGATAATCCATCATGTCTGCACTAAGTGTACCTGAAACAATTTCATTTAGATATTGAAATTTAGAATCTCCAAATGCAATTGTAGTAACAAGTTTTTTGTCATAACCATTTTTTGATAATATATCGCCAATTTCAGATTTTAGAATAATTTTTCTACCAAAATCTTCATGTGAGAACTTTCTTTTCTGAATTATTTCCTCAAAAAGATGAGAAAAGGGACCATGTCCTATATCATGCAAGAGTCCAGATAATCTTAGAATTTCAATGTCATCCGATTTCAAAATCCCTTTTTCATTTAATGCATTACCTGCTTGATTTGCAATATGCATTACTCCCAATGAGTGCTCAAATCTTGTGTGCTGAGCTGCAGGATATGTCAAATGAGCACCTGAAAGTTGTCTTATTCGTCTTAATCTTTGAAAAATTGGATTATCAATGATAGATAATTCATGATCGTAGACACGAATAAAATCGTGAATAGGATCAATTATGTCTGAATAATTTTTTTTCATAGCCCTATTTTCTTTGAAAATGTCTTCATGATTTTTTCATGTACTTCTTGTTTAGATTTTGATGCATCAATTATTTTCCAATTTTTTTTCTTTGCAGTAGTTCGATAAATTTTAGAAATTTTTTTCAAGAATTCTTCATTTTTTTCAAATTTATCACGGTGAGTTTTTTGTCTGTGAAAAGATTCTTTTTGTGTAACATCAAGCAAAATTACAAGATCAGCTTTTGGTAGACCAGCATCAAGATTTTCAAGCCATTTGGGCTTCAAACCATTGGCTATTCCATAAATTAGATTAGAGTGATAATATCGATTCATGATTAAAATAGAGTTTTTTTCTTGCGCTGCCAAGATTTCATTGAGTTTTTCCCATCTGTTTGCAGCCAAAAGACAATGAATTACTTGTGGAGGGAATTTTCTTTTTCCATCCAAATATTTTCTTATTTCTTGTCCTATGGGTGTTTTATAATCAGGAAAATGAAATAGTTTGGTTTTGATCTTTCTTTTTTTTAGAGCTTTTTCTAATAGTATAGATTGAGTTAATTTTCCTGCTTGGTCTCCACCTTCTATTACAATAATCATAAGTTATCAAAACTGAGAAATTAATTGATTAAAAATCTATCAAGGTTTATAACCAAAAATTGAGCATATATCTCAAAATGGGATTAGTAAAATCTATGGCAAACGAAATGATGAAGGAAATTGGAAACAAATCAAGAGAATTTTATGAATTTGTTTTACCTCCTGTAGATATGCATCTTGATGATGACAAATTAACAGTAGTAGTAGATATTCCAGGATTCGGAAAAAAAGACATTAAATTATCTATAAATAAAAATATTCTATCAATTCAGGCATGTAAGGAAATTTCTGAGCAAGGCAAACACAACATAATTTGTAATCAAAGACCCAACATAATTGACAAAAAAATTAGATTGCCAATTGAATTAAAAGAAGGAGAAGAATCTGTTAATTCTGCAAAATATGAACAAGGAGTTTTGACAATTATTGTTCCTGTAGAAAAACATGGAAAAGATATCAAAATAGAATAGTTATCGTTTTCTAAATATTGCAAATACACTCATTATTATCAATGAACCAATCATTCCTGTAATTCCAATTGATTCATTTGTAGCATACAAAACAGATGAGCCAATAAAAATTGCTGCTGAAAGAATACTTCC
The DNA here is from genome assembly GCF_013407185.1 of Nitrosopumilus ureiphilus. Taxonomy (NCBI): domain Archaea; kingdom Thermoproteati; phylum Nitrososphaerota; class Nitrososphaeria; order Nitrosopumilales; family Nitrosopumilaceae; genus Nitrosopumilus; species Nitrosopumilus ureiphilus. Next base: position 2,090,264 of record NZ_CP026995.1, read on the forward strand.
AGAGAGTAAAACATTAGACTTGGATTTTGCATTTAAGAGATTCAAGGATCTATTTTCATCTAGGAATTTTTTGAGTTCTGGTGCTATAGAAATTGTGGCGTCGATTGATTTTGCAAATCTATCAAATGAATGTTTTATTTCTTCAATGTATGCATCTTTAATTAGACTCTCTTCTTCTAAAATCTCCCTTACAACTTTTACAAATTTGAAATTAACTTTGTGTGTTTTGTAAATTCCTTCAATAATTGATGCCATTCTCATATACAAAGCCAGGTTTTTTGGAAGAATAAAAGGAAATCTGCTCATAGTTTTGTTTGCAAGCTCCATCAAGCTTTCCACTTCCATTTCATCTGGTTTTTTTCCATGCATTGCCCGAACAGTAAGTTCAATGCCTTTTTCAATAACTGAACGATTAAAATCAGGAGTGAGCATCCCAAGATCACTCATTGCGTTTACAGTTCTTGGAGGATCTTTCTCTACTAATGCAAGATATAGTCGAATCAATCTTAACCTAGTTTCATTATCTAATCTTCCTACCATTCCATAGTCATATAGAATCAGCCTGCCATCATCAGTAACCGAAATGTTGCCTGGATGAGGATCGGCGTGAAATATAGAGTGCTTTAGAAGCATGGTAAAGAAAACTTTGTGGACATCAATTACGAGTTTTTGCCTATCAATTCCCTTCTTATCTAGGGCTTCAACATTAGTTACTTTGATTCCTGGAAGGTATTCCATTGTAAGGATATTTTTTGATGAATAATCATCATATACTGAAGGGATAACAACTTTGCTATTATTTTCTAAATCATGTTTAATTTTTTTGAGGTTTTCTGATTCATGGGTATAGTCCATTTCTTCATGTATTGTTTCGATAAACTGAGAAAGCATGGCCTTTGCTGAATAACGTAAATTTGGATCAACAAATCTCAATGCTAATGGAAGAATTTTTTTTAAAACTTTGATATCTTCTGCGACAATTTTTTCAATTCCAGGCCTTTTTACTTTAATTACAATTTGTTTACCAGAAATAGAACCTCGATAAACTTGTCCTAACGATGCACCTGAAATAGAATTAGGATCTATCGCATCAAATTTTTCATCAATTGGACCAAGATCTTTTTCAATAATTAATTTTGCTTCATCAAATGGAGCAGCTGGAACACTGTCCTGAAGTTTTGATAGTTCTTCCAAATATGGTTGAGGTAAAATATCTGCTCTAGAAGAAAGCCATTGTCCCAACTTTATATAGACGGGTCCTAATGAGATGAATGTATCAAGTACTTTACGTGCATTCTTTCTAAACTGTTCTAAATCTATTTCATTATTCTCATGATGAATCCATTTTTTTCGATCTTTACGTAATGCAAATATTGATGGTAAAAGTTTGATTAAGATATGGATTGTTCTTGCAGTAGACATTATTTACTCCAAATATTTTTTAATTTTTTAGTTGTTGAATATCCTAGATATCCACAAATTATTGATAAAAGTAATCCAGATGCAAGCGATTTCTTTTTTGAATTTTTGTCGAGTTTTTTTATAACTTGTGAACCACTAAAGATTGCACAAACTAAACCGATTAAGATCTCTGGTGCATCATGAACTAAATGTCCAACGGGATCTTTTCTTGGATCAATTTTGTCAGTATGAACTAGAAATTTCTCATTATATTCTCTAATGTGTAAATTACCATAACGATATTGTTTATTGGCCCCATTTTTTTGTCCAAGGAATGTTTCTTCTGCTTCTTCTAGCATGAATTCTCGCAATTCCTTTGGGACTTCAATCTCATCCCTAGGCATAATCGCAAGATCTAGTAATTGCTTATAATCTTACGGTCTTCAAAATGCTTCAATTTAAGACCAAAAACTAATTGTATTTTGGTGACAGTTAGATTAAATTTTGTAAATTTGTATTTAGATCTCACAGATAATTTCTACTAGTGTCTTATATTCAAATTCAATACATTTGTATCAGATAGATAGGATGGGCTTTTTCCCTAAAAGACCTTACACACCATCTATTGAAATAAAAAAGTACTAAGATTTCAATCGATCTTTTGTAAACATTATAAAACTGATTGAGAACGCTACTAGCATTACAATACCTGTAACATATGCATAATTAAGTCCCTCATCAGGATGAACTTCTTGATGATAGTTGTTTATCAAAAAAGTAATTACAAGTAAAACTACTCCAATTATTGTTAGTTTTTGATGAGTTTCCATCAAGAAAAATATTCTTAGTAACTATATGAATTAAGAAAATTTCAAAATAATTCAAAGAAGTGACGTTGTGATAAATCCAACTATATTACCTACTAGAAATAGAAAAACACCCTTTGCCATACCCAAATGGATTTTCTTTAGATTTGATATCATTATGATGTAAATTTCCTAAAAATGGAATCAATAGTTATGGGGCAGACTCTATTTGAGATAGTCTTTCAATAACCTTTTCAAGTTCTGCTTTATTTTCGTTAATAACACGCTTTACTACATCAATTTCTTTACGAATCTGTTCTAGAGAAGAATCATCAGAGTTTTTAATCTGTTCTTCCAAGTCTTCTAGAATTTGTTGATTGTATTGATTGATTTTTTCTAATTCAGTTTTGTAATTTTCTAATTTTTTATATTGATCAGAGATTTCAGAAATTTCAACATATTCTTGGTTTGTTAAAAAACCTAGAATAATTACAGTGCCACCTATTGTAATAACTGCAATTAAAACAACAATACTTAATCTCAATTTGAACTGACCTTGATTCTTCGAATAGGATTAAAAATTAATCTCTAATTTACCTCAATTTTGGCTTTTTTACGTCTACGAATAATGTAGATTCCAGCACCAATTGCTAAAACAATTGGAATGATAATCATGGTTGAATCGTGGCCACCCTCATTGTCATTTGTTGGTTCTTTTACAAAGATGGTTGCATCATGTGTTAAAAATATCTCATCTCTAATACTGTCTTTGTATCTTACAGTAATTGTAATTTCATGTTCTCCATATCTTGGTTCACCATCAAATTCTATTGGAACATTAAATGGAACAGGCGCATCAACTTCAATTTCATCAATAAATTGAGTATTGGAAACAATATTAGAATCACCACGAGCTTTAAGAGTTACAAATCCAAACAGTCCATCCTGATTTCCTTCGTTAATAATTTCACCAACTACCATTTGGGTTCCAGATAATTCAATTACATCTACATTGAAAACTGTAAGAACGATTAATCCTTTAATGTAAAAATCAACAATTTTTGAGATCACTTTTAGATCACCATGTGGATTATAATATGAAATAGATAATGGAATTCGTAAGGTATCACCTTTTAGTCCTTCTGGAACATAAACAGTTGCTGTAAGATATTTTGAAGTTTTAGGATTAATTTGTCCAATATCCCAATTGGATTCTAAAATAACTACATTTTCAACGTTTGTAGTAGATGATGATGTAGATGCAAGCTCTGTTTGGGTGTTCGTAGCAACAACATCTACACCAGAAATTGGAGCAGTTCCATCATTTGAAATTTCAATTGTAACATTATTAGTTTTTAGGGATGTGAGAAATGGTTCTAGTGCTCTAACATTAATTATACTATCGCCTGTGATTTTAAAATTAAAGTCAGCAAAAGCAGTTCTCACTCCAGACTCACGTAATCTAGAATAATCTACTTTAACGGTTCCGGGATACTGTTGAATTTTCACATTTTTATCTAGATTCACAAAAAATGTAAGATAGAAATTTTCACCAGCCAAAGAATTAGAATCACTATCAGCAAAAATAATTGAACCTGGGCCATCAGATGCTGAGAATCCTAATGGCAAGGATAATTGTCCACGAATTCCCGTAATATCTTGTGTTCCTACATTTGCAAATACTACTGTAAATGGAACATTACTATCTCCTCCTTCAATTTCGATTTTTTCATTAATTGTACCAAAATAAGCATCTAAAAATTTGACATCACCATAGTCTCTCTCAAATGGGGAATCACCAAATCCACCAGATTTTATTTGAGCATAAGAGTTTTCAAAAATAAAAGGCATCAATCCAATCACAAATAGTACAAACAATATCTTTAGAATCATCATGCAATAACCTCCATTTCCGATGGTTGATCACCTTCAAATGCTCTGCCATCTTTTATAGTAATTACTTTGTCAACATCACCAAAATGTTGTCTATCGTGAGTAACTATAATGAAAGTTTGATTGAGTTTTTTTGCCATTGATTTCATTAATTGAACTATAGTTTCTGATGTGACAGAGTCAAGATTTCCAGTTGGTTCATCAGCTAAAACAATTGAAGGTTTGTTGATTAATCCTCTAGCTATAGCTACTCTTTGAGATTGTCCGCCAGAAATTTTATTTGCACGTTTAGTCATTTGGTCTTCTAATCCAACAGCCTTGAGTAAATCTCTTGCATCTTTTTCTGCAGCGTGATTTGTTCCTGCAATTTGTCTTGGTAACATAATATTTTCTAAAACTGAGAGATCAGTTAGCAAATTTGAAAATTGGAAAATAAATCCTAATTTTTTATTTCTAAATGATGAAATGTTATTGTCATCAAGTATTGTAGTATCAATTCCATCAATGAAAATTTTTCCATTTGTAGGACGATCTAATAATCCAATCATGTTAAGTAATGTGGATTTTCCAGAACCTGAGCTTCCAACAATGAGGACGATTTCTCCTTTTTCAATTGAAAATGAAACATTATCAAGAGCCTTTACTCTATTTTCTCCTTCACCATAAATTTTGGTTAGATTGTTTATTTCTAGAGCCTTAGACAGTTCTCATCGCCTCCACTGGTAACAATTTTGTTGCTCTATAAGACGGATACAATGATGCAATAATTGCCAAGGCAAATGATGTTAATGCAGTTTGAATAATTTTTTCCCAATTATATGATACTTCAAGAGGAAGACTATTATTAAATGACATTTTTGTTTCCTTTGCATAAAATGTATAGCCTAATCCTGCTGCAGTCCCCACTCCAGCTCCTATTGCTCCAATTATCATTCCTTGGAAAATAAAAATTATCAGAATATCTTTTCTTCTAGCTCCTATTGCCCTCATAACACCAATCTCTCTAGTTTTGCCATTTACTAGCATCATCTGAATCGTAACAATTGCAAATGCTGATGACATCATTCCAAAATATCCAATCATGTTAATCATGGCAATACCGGATCTAAAACCAGCTAGTTGTTGTTCTGCTGATTCTTCAATTGTTTCTGCAATAAAATCATCGTTTGGAAATGATCGCAAAAAGAATTCTTTTACTTCAAATGCCTTTGATGGATCATTGAGTTTCACTATAACTGATCCCGAATCACCATGTCTATTCATCATATCACGTAAAGTATCAATATGCACTACAGCAGTATAATCAAATCCTTGACCACCAGGTGATTGGGCAATTCCAGAAACTGTAAATCTTTTAATTTGATCTTGACCATATCTATCAACTACTAGAACTTTAACGCTATCCCCAACTTGAGCTCCTCCAAGATCTCTTGCAACATTTGATCCTAATACAATAGAATTTCTAGAGAAAACATAAGATCCTTCTTTAACAGTTTGAGCTACTGTAGATGCAAGAATGTCTCTAAATGGATCAACTCCAACAATAGGAACTCTAGTTTCCTCAATTAATTTTCCATTTTTAGTCATATTCATTTCTGCCGTCGATGAAAGCCGCGGTGTTGCAGCTTCAACATATGGAATTCTTTCAAACCAATTTACAAGAGACAAGTCAGATTTATCGATAAAATCTGCATCATCAGTGACAAGAATGTCACCATTTCGATAATCACTGATATCTCTAACTATTGCATCAAAGAGTCCCTGAAAAATTACAAAGTTTACATGAATAACTAAAATTCCAATGGTTACTGCTAATACTGCACCAATCAAACTACCCTTTTTGTTAAAAAGCATCCTTTTTGCTAATCGTAACCTATATTCCACAAAATCAGTAAAATAGTCTAATATTTAATATATTTGATGTGTAATGCTAACATTATAGACAGTTTTATATCATATTAGTTGATTTCATATTTTATTGAGTTGGTCTAGGTGATATAATGGACAATTTAGATATGAAAATTCTAAGCAGGCTGCTAAACAATTGCAGAGAATCAGATAGGCAAATAGGAATAGAGCTAGGAATTTCTGGCGGAGCAGTACGTGCTAGAATTAAAAAAATGGAAGAAAGAAAGATTATTGAAGAATTTTTCATAAAAGTTGAACCCCCAGTATTGGGTTATGGAGTTTTGTATTTTGTTGTGTCAGGTGAAAACATTAATGAAATTTTAGATCAGATAAGTCTTGTAGGTAAACCATTTTTTGTTGTGCCATGTGTAGGTGGAATTACTGTTTGCAGTATTGTAGTAAAAGAGAACATGAAGCAAAAAATTCAGCTTGCAAATAAATTGATGAAAGATGTTAGAGTTTTATCAATTTTTGAGGCAGAGAATCCAGGATTTAATGCAAATCTTACAAAAACTGATTTAGAAATTCTTGAAGAATTAATCAAAGATCCTAGAGCAAGAATTGAAAAAATTGCTAAAAATGCAAATTTGTCAACAAAAACAATTACCAGATGCATTGAAAAATTACAAGAAAATGACGGAGTTCAGTTTACAATAATTTATGACCCCACAAAAATTGAGAATTATATTCCTCATGCAATACTCACTTGGATAGATGGAGATCTTAAAGAAACATTACAAAATATGAATAAGATATTTTCTAAATCGTATTTGCAAATTCCATTTATTGCTAAAAATCAAATTGTTTTGTTTATGTATAGTAATAATATTTTCAAAATGGATGAAATAACACAAAAAGTTAGAACAGTTAAAAATGTAAAATCAGCAGATTTGTTTATTCCAAAGAGAATTTCATTTTATATCAAATGGTTAGAAAAAGCTATTAAAGATTTTAAGCAGTCCTCTAAATTACATCTAACATATCAAACAAATTAAATAATAACAAATTCTAAGATTTAGAATGAAGAAAAGGAAGATCTATGAAGGAAAAATTTTAGGTCTTAGTGTTTATGATGGAAAAATAGAAGGAAGAAAAGTAAAACGTGAAATAATAGAACATCGAGGTGCTGCAGCAATGCTTGCCTTTGATGAAGAAAAAAAGGTTATTCTTGTCAAGCAACATAGATTTCCTCATGGATATATTTTAGAAATTCCTGCAGGAACGTTAGAAAAAAGGGAAGAGTCAGTAAAATGTGCATTCAGGGAGTTGGAAGAAGAAACTGGATATAGAGCAAAAAAGATGATTCCTCTTATTACATACTATCCATCAATTGGTTATAACACAGAGGTAATTCACTGTTTTATAGCCTCAGGATTGAAGAAAATTGCTGATTTGAAGCTAGATGATGATGAGATTTTATCGGTTGTAAAAATGGATTTGAAAAAATTGTTAAAATTAATCAAAACTGGAAAAATTCAAGATTCAAAAACAATATGTGCTGTTTTGACATATGCTGCTAAAAAGAAACTTTACTAATTATTTATTTATTATAAATTGGTTTTACGAGATCTGCAACATCAGCCCAAGATTGTGCAATTTTTTCATACATATATACTAAATCAAGAAATTCAATTGGAATTTGTTTTTTATTTCCTAATGTAGTTCTTAATTTACTAAGATTTTGTTCATATTTTTTATGCAATGATATTGCTTCAATAGCTAAGAGTCTATCAGGTTTTGTAAATGCATTAATAGATTTTTCTGCAAGTATACTAAAATCTTTCACTATATCAAAAATCTTTTTTGAATGTTCTTGGGATAACGATGAATTGTAAATAAAATTTGAAAGTTCAACAATAGAATCACCTGCATTTTCAAGAAGATTTGCTGCAATTCTATAATCAAGCACATCAATATTTTCTAAATTAAATGCATTAGCTAATTTTTTATCAACAAGTGCACTACGAATTAAACGAACCAATAAAAAATATTGTCGATTTACTTCAACATCACGTTTTGATAATGTTTCTAAATTAGATTTATCTTCTAAAGTTAATCCTTTTGATGCATCATCATACATTCCAAGTGCAATTGAACTCATTCTTTTTAGAATTTTTTCAGGATCAAGAGTTGTTGCATCTAAAAGAAATTGCATGTTGATATGAGATGCATCTTCTTCAATAATTTCCATCCCTACTAATCTTCTCATTGAATTACGTATTTTTTCTCTATCTTCTCCCGGTATACTGGATTTAGAATTAATCTTGAATACATCATATCCTAAAAGATAAGCTCCTGTAATGTCTGCTACTATGTTTTCTTCTTTTGGTAGCGGATAAGATATTACAAGTTCTTTTGTTGGACGTGATTCTTTGTTTAGAGATATTGAGATACTATCATGTCCAGTTTCAAGTTCAACTTGACTGCTTTTATCCAGATTATTAGCATCAATCCATTCTTTTGGAAGTGATACTAGGATGGTGCTTCCTATTTTTTGTAGGCGTCGAATGAATTTAGTCAATTTATACTAATTTAATTAATTTAAACCATATTCTTATATTTTGTGTAAAATTTAAACTGAGATTAATGGAGGCTAAGGCATTTTGTCCCGCTCACATCACAGGTTTTTTTAAAGCCCATTTAGAGGATCCTCAAAGGAATTTAGAAAATTTAGGATCTATGGGAGCAGGTTTTTCAATTAAACAAGGCGTTACAACTAGAGTAAAAATCGATACAAAAAATGATCAGCAATCAAATTTTTGTATTATAGCAAAGGGATATCAATCAGATAAAACAGATGTGTCAGAGTATGTGTTAAATGAATTCCTAAAGCTTGGAGAATTTTCTGATAAATTTTTTGATATTGAACATGAAATATTGATTCCAGTAGGATATGGTTTAGGTTCTAGCAGTGCTGTTGCTTTATCACTATCTTATGCATTGGATCAAGCTCTTAATACTAAATTAGATAAAATAAAAATTGGACAAATAGCACATAATGCAGAAGTAAATTGTAAAACAGGGCTCGGAGATGTTTTAGCATCATATCATGGAGGTTTTGAAATTCGTGTCAAGGCAGGAGCACCTGGAATTGGAAGTGTTGAAAAAATAATTACAGATAAAATTGTAATTATGATGATATGTTTTTCTCCAATTTCTACCAATAAATTCATCAAAGAACGTTTACCTCAAATCAATGGTCTTGGTGGAAAAATGGTAAACAAATTACTAGAATCAAAAAACTATGAACATTTTCAAGATATGTCTTTAGAATTTGCAAAATATGTTGATGTTATGACTCCAAGAATGCAAAAATTAGTTGATGAATTATCTCAAAAGGATATCAAATGTGGAATTGCGTTATTTGGTGAAACAGTTTTTTCAATGATTCCTAAAGAAAAAGAAAATGATGTTTTAGAGATTTTACAGAAATATCCCGAAGGATCAATTATAAAATCAGAGTTAGATGATCAAGGAGCACGAGTTCTTTTTAATTAATTGAAATCATATGTCATTAATTCCAAAATCACATCCAAGAGCTAAATCATTATTTATTCGAGAGAAACTTGTGAAAGGATTTGATAATGGATTAGTTGCAAAAGAAGGATTACTTGCTCAAGGTAGAGGTGAGGCTTTTGATTATCTATTAGGAGAGAAAACTGGAAAACCTGCAAAAAATGCAATTAGGGCTGCAGCAGCACAACTTCTTATAGCAGAAAGGCCTGTCATCTCAGTTAATGGAAATATTGCAGCACTATGCCCTAAAGAAATTGTTAAACTATCAAAGCAGATCAAGGCTAAACTTGAAGTAAATTTGTTTTATGCAAATAAAATGAGAAAGCAGGCAATCACAAAGACACTCAAAAAATCTGGTGCAAAAGAGATTTTAGGTTTAAATCCCAATACATCTACAAAATTACTTGGAATAGACTCTGCAAGAAGAATAGTTGATAAAAATGGAATTTTTGCAGCAGATGTTGTGTTAGTACCATTAGAAGACGGTGATAGAACCATAGCACTAAGAAAAGCGGGAAAAATAGTCATAACGTTTGATCTTAATCCTCTTTCAAGAACCTCACAAACTGCAAATATAACAATTGTAGATAATGTAACACGAGCAATTAATTTACTAATAGATGAATCAAAGAAATTATCTAAAAAAAACAATACGTTACTTAGAAAAATAATTGATAATTTTGATAATAAAAAAAATCTTTCAGAAAACATACTTGAAATAAAAGAAAATCTAACAAGAGGTGTAAAGATTGCATAGATCAATATTAGATATTCTAAAAATGAAAAAAGAAAAGAAAAAGATTTCAGTAATTACAAGTTATGATTACACTTTGGCATCATTGTGTGATAAAGCAGGGATTGATGTACTTTTAGTTGGAGACAGCGCAGGAATGGTAATGCTCGGTTATGAGAATACAATTCCTGTAACAATGGATCAAATGTGTATGTTTACAGAAGCAGTTAGCAGAGCTAGAAAAAATGCATTACTAGTATCAGATTTACCATTTATGTCATATCAAGCTAGTATAGAAGATGCGATTAGTAATTCAGGAAAGCTAATCAAGTCAGGAGCTGATGCAGTAAAGCTTGAAGGCGGTTCGATTATGGCTGAAACAATTAGTGCTATTGTTGATGTGGGAATTCCAGTTATGGGCCATATTGGATTGCAACCACAAACAACAATGCTTTCACAAGGATACAAAGTTCAAGGAAAAACAAAAGATACTGCAATGAAGTTAATTGAAGATGCAAAAGAGCTTGAAAAGGCAGGAGTGTTTAGTATTGCACTAGAAATGGTTAGTCATGAAGTAGCAGAAATAATTTCTCAAACAGTCAGTGTACCAATTATTGGAATTGGTTCAGGTGTAGGATGTGATGGACAAGTTCTAGTTGTTCAAGATTTACTTGGAATGTATGATAAAATCAAACCCAAATTTGCTAAAAGATACATGCATTTATCTGAAGATATAGTGAAATCGCTTGAAGATTACAAAAATGATGTTATTTCAGGCACATTTCCTGCAGAAGAAAATTGGTTTTCTATGGAGGAAGATGAATTGAAAAAATTACGTGAGCAAATTGGTAGTTAAGAAAAAAGATCACCCGTCACTTGATATTGTTTCTTCAAAAGGTGTGGAGCTTATAGATAAAAAAATAGTTCTTTGTGTTGCAGGAAGTGTTGCAGCATACAAAGCAATTGAATTAGCCAGATTATTGATGAGACATGGTGCTGATGTCACGTGTGTTGCAAGTAATGCAGTTACAAAATTGATACAACCAGATTATTTTAAATGGGCTACTGGAAATGAAGTTATAACAAAACTCACTGGTGAATTAGAACATATCAAATTAGCAGATTATAAACAATCAGATTTAGTAATTGTATATCCTGCAACAGCAAACACACTAGGAAAACTTGCAAATGGAATAGATGATACCCCTGTATCAACAGTACTTACTGTGGGATTTGGTTCAAAGATTCCAATTCTAATGTGTTTGGCTATGCATGAATCAATGTATGATAATTCAGCAGTTAAAAAAAATATTGAATTTCTAAAAAATAAAATTCAATTTCTTAGTCCACAAATGGTTGAAGGAAAAGCAAAAGCTCCAGAACCGGAAGATGTTTTAGATATTGTATTAAAAAAATTTGGATTCACATCAATATTGAAAAATAAAAAAGTACTAATGACTGCAGGCCCTACATTAGAGTTCATTGATCCGATAAGAGTAATAACAAATCTTAGCTCCGGAAAAACTGGAGTGCTTTTAGCATCTCAATTAATTTCTGCAGGAGCTAAAGTTACTATTGTTTATGGGCCAGGAAATGAAAAACCTCCCAAGGGTGCTAAAATAATAAATGTAAAAACAAGTAAAGAAATGCTTGATGCAACTAAAAATGAGCTAAAGAAAAAATTTGATGTTGTGATTATGGCAGCAGCTGCTTCAGATTACACACCGGAAAATGTATTTAAATCCAAAATTAAAAGTGATAAAAAATCCCTGACAATTAGGCTCAAAAAGGCACCAAAAATCATTGAACAGGTCAGAAAATTTCAAAAAGATGCACTACTAGTTGGATTCAAAGCAGAATCAAACATTTCAAAAAGTGCTTTAATCAAATCAGCTCAAAAAAAGCTAAAAGATGTTGATGCAGACATTATGATTGCAAATGATATTGGAAGTAAATATCAAAAGAATCCTAATTACAATCAGATCTTAATTATTGATAATAAAAAAATCACATCATCAGGATGGAAGAAAAAAGAAAAGATTGTAAAATTAATCAAAAAAGAAATTGAACAGAAACTAAAATGAAAAACTCTGAGTTAAAAAAATTAATATCACAGTACAAAGAGTTTAGAGAGAAAAAGAAACATGCAGATATTTTTAAAATTGAAGAAATGTTAAAAGAAATTGAACATAGATATTTTCATGAAACAGGAAGAACATTAAAATCAGATTTAAAGGAATTAGTCTAAAGTTGTTAAATCCAGAATCACTTGAATATAAAAAAAGAAACATGATAATATGGAATGAAGTTGCACCACGTTATCATAAAAGATGGGCAAGTGTTAATGAAGGACCATTTCAAAGTACCTCCAAATTGATAGAACTAGTAGATATTAACAAAGGAGATTTTGTATTAGATGTTGCATGTGGTACTGGTGTTGTTACAAAAGAAATTAGGAAAAGAGTAGGAAGTTTAGGATATGTTGTAGGCGCTGATACTTCTAGTACAGCAATTAAAATTGCAAAAAAATGGAATGATAAAAAATCAAAATTAGATTTTTTAAATATAGATGCAGAAAATTTTAGTTTTTCAAAAAAATTTGATATTATCACATGTCAGTATGCGTTGTTTTTCTTTCCCAATGCCAATAAAGCACTAAAAAATATGAAAAATAGCCTTAAAAAATCAGGTAAAATTGGCATATCAGTTCATGGTAGTAGAGAAAAAGTTCCATTTTTTAGCAATATTTTAGACTCAGTAATTAAATTCATTCCAGATTATGTACCACCTGGTTCTCCAAATCTTGATAGATTTGGTACAAAATCTGCATTAAAAGCAGAAATTAGCAAGGCAGGTTTTTCAAAAATTTCAGTTAAAGAATTTATTTTTCATTACAGTCCTGGAAAATTTGAGGATTATTGGAAAAATTATATCAAATACATAGCAAAGCCACTAAAAGAGAAACTAAATGAATTAGAATATTCAAAAAGAGAAGAATTGAAACAAGTTGTAAAAGATAAAACATCTCAATATACAAAGAAAAATGGAGAAATTCTATTTCCTTGGCAAGTTTTAATTTTGACTGCAAAATACTAGGATTCAGGAAATAAGAATGGTAAAAGAAAACAAGAAAAAAGAGGAAAAGCCAAAAAAGAATGATTTTAAAGCATTTCTTAAGAAAAGAGCCCCGATCTATCTTGCTATAATTGCAATGTTTGTAATATTTGTAATTCCTGAATTAACAAAAGGAGATCTTGAAAGTAGTTTTCCAGAACTTACATCTGAAGAAAGACAGGTTCTGGACATTTTGATGGATTATAACGGACCAAATGGATCTGGTTTAACTGTAATGGATGCAATTTCAAACAAAATTAGTGAAGAATATCCTGATGAGAAAATTTATGATAATAAAAAAACTGTAGTTGATTTAACTGTCTCGAAATTAAATGATGAAGAATACAACATAGTATTAAATTTCAAATCATACAAAGGTGAATTGAATTACGATTGGAATGTAGATAAAAGTTTAGGAAAAATTATAACAAACAATCAAGATTCAAAACATATTATTGATTTAGTAAATTTTTATGATTAGGCTCAAATTTGGACCAAATTCTTAGTAAATTTGTGCATTACAATAGGTTTCTCTTTTACTATCAATGAATCTTCTATGCGAATTCCAAATTTATTTTTAATATATATTCCAGGTTCAACAGTAATCGCCATATTCTTTTGTAATTTTGTTTCACTTCTGTAAGAAATAGTTGGAAGTTCATGTACTTCTAATCCAATTCCGTGACCAGTAGAATGAATAAAGTATTTTCCATAATTTTTTTCTTCAATGTATTTTCTGCAAGCAAAATCTATATCTTTACAATCCACATTAGGTTTTACAGCTTTTAATCCAAGTTTTTGTGATTCTTTAACAATTTCATATGCTTCATTTGCTTGTTGTGAAATTTTCCCAAGTGCAAATGTTCTAGTTGCATCAGAGACATATCCTTTGTATCGTAATGTAAGATCAATTACAACCAAATCACCTTTTTTGAATTTTCTTTGTGTAACTTGTGCATGAGGGAGTGCACCATTTGGACCTCCAGCAATAATTAGTGGATTGAGTGTAGATTTGTAGCCAGTGTCAAACATTTCTTGTTCCATTGCATATGTCATCAAAATTGTTTGTAATTCAGATTCTTTTTGACCTACTTTCATCTTTTTTGAGCAAATATTGAACATTTCATCTATTATTTTAGATGCTTTTTTGAGAATTTGGATTTCTTTTTCATCTTTGATTATACGTGAATTATAAAATGGTTCTGTCGATGGTTTAATTTTTGGAATGGATTTTTTCAGAGACATCATTATAGAATAGTTTTGACAATCAGTACAAACCTGATTTTTTTTGATTTTTTGAATTAGAGATGGAATCAAACCAATTCCACGTTCTGCTGCAATTACATCACAGTCTTCAGATTCTTCTCGTGCTCTGTCTACTTCTAACTCTGGAGCAATAATGGTAGTTTTGCCGTTTTTTTCTAACAATCCAATCGCTTCACCCCAAAATCCAGTCATGTAAAACAAATTTTCAGGCTCAAATGTTACTAGTGTATCACAGTCGATCTTTTGAGCAAACTTTAGAAGATTTTTTCTTCGCTGTTTCATACAAGAATAACGCTCTTATTCTCAATTTATGTATGATGTAAAGTTTGTATATGGAAAATTAAATTTGATCGCTGTGACAGAAGAAAAAGAAAAGAAAAAAGTTGTTGCATTACTTTCAGGTGGTCTAGATAGTCAACTTGCAGTACGTATGATGCAAGAACAAGGTTTTGATGTTTCAGCTGTTGCAATAAAAACGCCATTTTGTGATTTTGATTGCGGAAGAGGATGTGGATTTGAAATTAGAGAAAGGGCTGATGAACTAAATGTTAATTTAAAGACTGTTTATCTTGGTGACGAATACATTGAGATGTTAAAACATCCAAAACATGGAATTGGTGCCGGTTTTAATCCGTGTGTTGATTGCAGAACTATGATGTTTGATGCTGCAAAAAAACACATGGAAGAAATTGGTGCAGAGTTTATCATATCTGGTGAAGTATTAGGACAACGTCCAATGAGTCAACATGCACCTGCATTAAGAATTATTGAAAAAGAATCAGGCCTAGTTGGAAAAATTGTAAGACCATTATCAGCTGGATTACTTCCAGAAACAGATCCTGAAAAAGAAGGATTGATTAAAAGAGAAAATCTTGGTATGATAAAAGGAAGAACAAGACGAAATCAACTAGATATGGCAAAGAAATATGAGATTGAAAATCCGCCTAATGCAGGTGGCGGCTGTCTGTTAACAGAGCCGCAATTTGGAATTAAAGCAAAAGATTTGTTTGAACATGTTGAAACTCCGACGATTAATGATATTGATTTGTTAAAAATTGGTAGACATTTCAGATTAGATGAAGAAACAAAATTTGTTGTTGGAAGAAATAAAGATGAAAATGAAATGATCAAAGCAATTGCGTTGCCTGGAGATATTTTACTTGAAGCAAGAGATCATCTAGGACCAGTTTCAATTTTACGTGGCAAGAATGCAAAATCTCATGTAGAATTTGCTGCAGCTGTAACGCTGAGATATTCAGATGCGCCAAAAAATCAAGATTGGATTGTTACAGTAAAAAATGATAATTCGATTGAAGAAATTAGTGCTCAATGCGCAGAAGAACAATCTTACATTAAATTTAGAATGTAGGCGTGAATTTTTTAAAAAATTAGTTAGAATTAAAGAAGAGTTTTTGAAGGAGTAGATCGCATTTTCAATAAGGATGCAAAAACAACAAAGCCACACATATCTCAAGGCTATAACGATTAGAGACATCAGTGATGTTCATTCCATTAAAGAAGACATCAAAAAAGAGATGATTCTGATTTTAAGAGTTACACCATTAGCTCAGAAGGATGTGGAACAATTAAGAAAAGTTGTTGAAGAATTGTATTCTATTGCAAAAGCTGCTGATGCAGATATTGCAAGGTTAGGTGAAGAAAGAATTATTGTTGCTCCATCTAACATAAAAATCTGGAAACCAGAGTATGATCTAAAATAATTTAATTGCTTCTTGAATTTGAGGATAATGAGCAGGCACTCTATACATTCGTCTAATATTCATTGCAAGATTTTCTGATTTTTTGCGTTCTCCGTGATTAACTAACACCCTTCGAAGTTTCGGTCTTAATCTTTGTACAAATGACATTAATTGATTATAATCGCTGTGACCACTGAATCCATCTAATTTTTCAACACCACAATTGATTGTAACAACTTCAACTTTCCCTTCTTTTCCTAACATAGTTGCTTGTTTAGAACCATCAAGAACTCTTCTTCCTAAAGTTCCATTAACTTGATAGGAAACAAATAGTACTTTACTTTTTTTGTCAGGAGCAATATTTTTGAAATATTCTAAAACAGGTCCACCTTCCAACATTCCTGATGTTGCCAAGATAATACATGGAGAGTTTTCCCTCATTGGTTCTTCTCTAGCGTCGCCGTGTTCAATGTTAGTGAAATATTCTGAATCAAATGGATTGTCATCAGTCTCCAAGATTTTTTGTTTTAGTTCTCTTGCAAGATATTCAGGATACGATTCATGGATTGCAGATGCCTCAGATATCATTCCTTCTGTAAATACTGGAGCTTCAATCATTTCTCCTGATTTCATATAGTGATCAATTACCATCATAATTTCTTGTGCACGTCCAACTGCTGGAATTGGAATCAAAACTTTACCTCCATCTGCCAAAGTGTTGTTAACTGCATTAATGAAAGCAGATTCTACCTCTTGTCTTGTTGGTTGAATGTCTTCTTTTAGTCCGTATGTACTTTCTATCAATAATGTTTCTACTCTAGGGAAATTCCAACTTGCTGCTTCAAACAAAATACTTTTTCCAAATTTAATATCTCCTGAATAAACAAAGTTATGATCACCATTTCCAATATGAAAATGACATAATGCAGAACCAAGTATGTGACCTGCATTTGCAAGGACCAATTTGATATCCGGAGAAATATCAGTTACAGTTCCATAAGGTAATGTGATAGTCTGTCTCATGATTTGTTTTACATCTCTTTCAGAATAAATTGGAGTTCTACCTTGAGCAGCAGCTACTTTGATTGCATCTAATTGAATCAGATTCATCATAGGCAGAGTTGGTTCAGTACAATAGATTGGGCCTTTATAGCCATATTTGCACAAAGCTGGTAAAAATCCAGTATGATCCAAGTGTGCATGTCCAATAACTATTGCATCAAGTTCATCAAGTGTGATATTTAGAGAATCTAACCTAGGATATGCATCCATTGGAGAGCGAGCACCAGGATTTATTCCACAGTCAATTAAGATCTTGCTTTCAGGAGTAGATAATAATAAAGAAGATCTTCCAACTTGACCAAAGCCACCAAGGGTATAAAGAGAAACTTCAGTTCTTTGGGATAATCGGGGACGAAAAATTTCATCGCCTACCTGTTTGAGTTGTTTACTTCTCTCAGCAGAGGATTGTTTGAGAGTTGCATTGATTGTTTGAATTGTTCGTGAAGGTATAGTAGTAGCTTTTCTAATGCGTAATTTCCAGCCCATTTTTTCTGTAACTTCAGCATGATTGAATTCTTTTGCATTTCTTTGTAGTAACCAAGGTCTTTTTGCTTCAACTGAGACTTCGCCAGTAGCAGTATCAAATATTGTTCCCTGTAGTTTTGCTTCTTCTGGAACACATTCTGCAATTATTCGTCTTGCTTCATCTTCAGGTTTTCTAATTGATTCGTCAGTTCTTACAACAATTCTTTTTTTGATAATATTTACTAGATTTGAAATTGTTTCATTGTTTTCCATAAGATATCGAGGAGAGTTTGTATAAAGAGCAATTCTTGGTCCTTCGTATTCTATTTTTGTAACACTTGCCTCTTTTGGTATACTTTGCAGTATGGTTGCCATTATATTCTGGCTACTAGGAGGTAATTCTTTTTGTTGTTGTTTTCTTTGCATTAAATCACTAAAGTTCGATAACTGCTTTCTTTTTCTCATCTGTCAAAAGACGGAATCCATCTTTATCCATTATTGCGATGTTAATCCCATCGCCTGTTCCAATGTTTCTAACAATTGCGGCTTTAACAGCTCGTAGAGCTATTTTCTTTGCTTCCTCAACTGTAAGATCTTCTCTATATTCTTCTTCAAGTAAACCATAAGCTACTGGTGAACCGCTACCTGTTGTAACATATGATTTTTCTTCAACTGAACCAAACATATCAATATTAAATAAAGCAGGACCATTTGCATCATAACCTCCAACTAGGATATCAGCCATAAATGGATAACCTCTATTTTGATGGAATATCAATGAGCAAAGTCTTGAAAGTGAGTGAATAGAAATTGGACCTTGTTTTTCAACTCTATGAAGATTTGCATGGTAACGTAAAATATCAACAATGTTTTGGGCATCTGCAACACCACCAGCCAGAGTCAATCCTGCATGTAAATCAATTTTCTGGATTTTCATTGTGTTGTTATTTGCGATAAAATAGCCTGCACTGGCTCTCATATCAGCACATAATACAACACCATCTTTAGCCTTGATACCTACAGTGGTAGTCCCGTGCAGAATTTTTTCTTCAACATTGTTTGACAAAAATACACCTTTTAAGATAAAGTGAATGGCATCTCACCCTTTTAAATAACTTTTTGATCACTTGAAATCATAAATAATGACAAAAAATCAGGATCGCATGCAATCACATACTATGGAATTGCCAAGACAGATTGTTGTGGGTGAAAAAAATATCTCTGAATTTGGTGATTTTCTCTATAATCTAACTAAATCAAAAAAAGTATCCCTCATATCAGGAATTCATGTAAAAAAAATTCTTAAAGAAAAAATTGAAAAATCACTAAAATCAAAAAAAATTCAGTTTGTTTGGCATTTATCAAAAGACAATCAGATTGCTAATCTAAATAAAATTGAAAAAGACGTCAAAAAAGATCATAGTGATATTGTAGCAGGAATTGGAGGAGGTCGTTCTGTAGATACTGCCAAAATGGTTTCTTTTAATTTAGATATACCATTTGTCAGTGTACCAACTGCAGCATCGCATGATGGAATGGCAAGTCCATTTGTTTCAGTAAAAACAGACAAGCCTCATTCTATTGTTGCAAGTGCCCCATTAGGAGTTTTTGTAGATATTGATATTATAAAAAAAGCACCTACTAGATTGCTTTCAAGTGGATGTGGTGATCTAATTGCAAACATTATCGCAGTAAAGGATTGGCAATTAGGTCATGAAAAAACTGGGGAGTATTATGGTAGATATTCAGCAAATTTGGCACTAATGAGTGCAAATATAGTAATGGAAAATTCAAGCAAATATGCCAAAAAAGGACTTGATGCAAGAGTGATTGTAGAAGCTCTCATTAGTGCAGGAGTTGCATCATGTATAGCAGGTAGTAGTAGACCATGTTCGGGTGCAGAACATCTTTTTTCTCATGCATTAGATAAGATTGCACCTGGAAAAGGATTACATGGTGAAAAATGTGGATTAGGCTCTATTATGATTGCAAAACTTCAAGGTCAAGATTGGAAAAAAATTGTCAAGACTCTCAAAGATCTTGGTGCACCAACAACTGCAAAACAAATTGGCTTGAAAAATGAACAAATTATTGATGCACTAGTAATTGCACAAGAGTTGAGGCCTGAAAGGTATACAATTCTAAAAGAGATCGAAATGACAGAAAACAAAGCAATGAATCTTGCAAAGAGCACTAAAGTAATTTAAGTGGTTTTTTGTTCAGGGGTTTTTTCTATTTTTTCATCTTTCTTTTCTTGAATTTGTTTATTTACATGTGTTTCAATGAAATTCACTTTTTCCAATGTTGGAACAAACTTGAAAATATCTAATTGAATAAAATGTTTCATAATTTGTAAGCCATCAGCACGTAAAATTTCTTCAGGAATTGTGATACTTACTTCTTTATCCTTCAAATCAAATGAAATTTTTGTATCTTCTACTGGTAGTCTATTCTTTAGAATTCCATCAATTTTGTCACTTGGAGAATCAAGAGATTTAATTACATTTACATCAAATAGAATAGTTTTTCCAGCATATCGGTGGTTGTAGTCTATTTGCACTCTACCAGAACCGATAAAACGAATAATTCCTCTTTTATTATCAACTTCAATTGTATCACCTACAGAAACTTTCTCTGCATCCTCACCTAGTTTTCTAAGTGGAATCATTCTGACTTTACCAGAATCTCTTTCACCGAAACCTTTGTCGGGTGTAACTTCTACTGTGAGTTTATCTCCAGCTGATGTTTTTGCAAGTGCTTCATCCAATCCTTTTAGAACAGGATAACTTACTTCTCCAATTGAAACTAATTTTGGTTGATATTTTACATTTTGTTCATGGATAGAATGTTTTTTTGCATCTTCTTCAATAGTGGTATCAAAAATTTCATCAGTGTCTTTTACCTTTGCAGTATAATCCACTAGAATTAATGATCCTTTATTGAAAGTCAATGTGATCGGTCTCGAATTTCCTTATATTAAGTTAACAGGGTTTAGAGAGCTTTTAGTTTTTCTTCTGCAGTTTTTAGTCCTGCTTGAGCATCGATATCATATCCCATCATTGCTAATGTAGATGAAATTGCAGAAATAGTTCTCATTACATGATATGAACTGACTTCTCCCATACATCCAACTCTGAATACTTTACCTTTAAGATTACCAAAGCCACCAGCAACTAAAACTTTGAATTTGTCAGCAAGTGTATTTCTGAATGTTTTGTCTTCAAGTCCATCCAAGTAATTTAATGCAACAATTGAGATTGAACGATCTTCTTCTTTTGCAAATGGAGTAAGACCCATTGCACTTAGTCCAGAGTATAATGCATCTGAACAAACTTTATGACGTTTAAAGACATTTTGTAATCCTTCTTCCAGCATTATTGATAATGCTTCTCTGTATGCATAAAGTAATGGAAGTGCAGGTGTGAAAGGAGTGTGTTTTTCCTCATCATAATATTTGAAATATCTTGCTAAATTGAAATACATTGTAGATGGTGGATTTTCTATCATGTATTTTTTGGCTTTAGGACTAACAGAGATTGGTGAAATACCAGGTGGAGCAGCTATTGCTTTTTGTGCACCAGTCATACATACATCAATATTCCATTTATCGACTGGTAGTTGAGCGCCACCAAGTAATGAAACAGAATCTACAACATAGAATGCATCGTTTCTAGATGTCAAGTCAGATACTTTATCGAGATAATTCACCATAGTTCCAGTAGAAGTTTCATTGTGGACAACATAAAATGCTTTTACATCTTTATTGTTATCAAATGCCTCTTTAACTTGATCAAACGTTGCATTTTCTCCCGGTGGGGTTTGAAGTTTAACAACATTAGCTCCTTGTCCTTCAATAAGTTGGGCCAATCTATTACTAAATTCTCCATTGACAGGAATGATGATTTTATCACCTTTTTTAACTAAATTTACAACTCCTGCTTCAACAGCACCAGTTCCAGATGCAGATAAAGCTACAATATCATTTTTTGTTTCAAATACTTGTTGAGTTTTTTCTACTACGTCAGTGTATAGTTCAACAAAATCATCGCTTCTGTGATTAATAATGGGTGCAAGCATTGCCCTCATTACTCTATTAGGTACATTTGTAGGACCTGGAAGCATTGAAAGATATTCCATATGTTATCTATCTGTCAGTGTAATATGGGGTTTATTTATAATTAGAGATTTTTCAAACGATCATTAGCGCTAGTGTTAATCAAAAAATTTTTTGTGCCTTTAGGAACAAGATGATCCCATTTTTGATCGCTAATAATCAGATCTCGTATATTGGTTCCAGATAATTCATCTCTTTTTAAAAATGGAATTGAAATAACTTGAACAGTCCTTTTTGAATACAGATGTTTTGTTAATTCATCATTTGAGAAAACTATATCAAATTTTGGTACAATTGTATCGATCTTTTCAATCCATTTTACATGATTATCCAAATCAGGAATAAAATAAATTGAAATTCTATTTTTCATTGCATCATCAATTGAAGATAGAATCATTTCTTTACGTTCTTCAGCAGAAAAAGGATTATTTTTTTCTGGAGGTTTGTTGGAGCTGCCTAAACCAATCCATAATTTATCCACTTTAGATAATGCAAAGCGTAATGCCTCAAGATGACCCAAGTGAAAAGGTTGGAATCTTCCTATTAATAGTCCATTCATATAGAAATATAGAAAATTTCTTTGTAAAAAAAGTATCATAAAGAACACTACTGAGAAAAAATTGTGGAATTTTTAAAAATTAATGGAGGATATGGTGAAGGAGGTGGACAAATAATTCGATCAGCAGTCGCACTTGCATGTATTACAAAACAATCAATCCATTTAGAAAATATAAGAAAGAATAGGAAAGTTCCTGGATTAAGACCACAGCATCTAACAGCTATTACAATTCTTCAAAAAATTTCAAATGCCAAAGTCATTGGGGCAGAAATAGGCTCAACTGATTTGAAATTCATTCCAGGTAATACTGAAAGTTTAGAATTAAGTGAGGATGTTGGAACTGCTGGAAGTATTGCTTTAATTTTACAAGTTTTAATTCCCGTAGTTGCAATTTCTCAAAAAAAACTGAGTTTAACTATAAAGGGTGGAACAGATGTTCTTTGGAGTCCTAGTATTGATTATACACAATATGTGCTAAAAGAAGCATACTCTAGAATGGGAATAGAATTTTCCCTTGAATTAATTAAACGAGGTTATTATCCAAAGGGTGGTGGAGAAGTAAAATTACAAGTTTATCCTTCTCATTTAAAATCAATATCATTTTCAAAAAGAAAAACAAATAATGTAAAATTAATTTGTACATTTTCAAAGATTTCAGTTGAAATAATTGAAAAAGAAATTGAACGAATTAAAAAGAAATTAACTGATGAGAGTTTTAATGTTGAAATAGAAATTGAAAATCAAGAGGCATTAGATTCTGGCGCATCGTTATTAATTTACAGCATTGATGAAAATTCTATTATTGGAGTAGATTCTTTATTTGACAGAAAAACACAAAGTTTTGATTTGAATTTTGAGAAATTTATTAAAAATTCACAAGGAATAGATGAGAATTTAGCAGACATGATTGTAGTTCCTGCAAGTTTAGGTCCCGAAAAAACAACATTTTTGATAAAAGATATCACAAAACATTTAGAGACAAATTTGTTTGTGACATCAAAAATTACAGGTTGTAAGTATGGAATTGGAAAGTTAGCTGATGGGTTTGAAGTAATAATTGAGGGAATTTCAAACTCCAGCGTCAAGTAAAGATGCAAAAAATAAAATTGCTACAGACAACATTACTGTAATTTCTCCAAGAATGATAATTTTTTTTCTTAATTTTTGAATTTGAGGTTCTGGCATTTGGTTTGACATTATTTTTTCTTCAATGTCTTTACGAATTACCCTTACGTGTATTGCATATATAATAATTAATGCAATAACAAGAATGATTTTGATAATAAGAAATGTTCCATAGCTTGTTGCGACAAGTAGTTCAGGTTTACCAAGTAACATATGTGAACTGTATAATCCTGTAGCCATCAAAATAATTAATGATGGAACAGCAATTTTGTTAAATCGTCTTCCAACACGAATCATAATTTGCATTCTTTCTTCGATTGAATTAGTCATGGTTTTTAGAAGTGGAGAAAATACAATTCCAATGAAAAGTGAACCACCCACCCATATTGCAGCTGAAACAAGATGAATCCATGTTAGAATTGCTTGTTCTAGTGCAGACATAGATAATGATATTTCAGATTAAATATTATGTATTTGGATCTTGACAACGTTTTTTAGTTGTACATAATCTGATACAATGGAATGGCTCTTCAAAGCAAAATGACAGTTTATGCAGCAGTAGCTGGTGTTTTAGCATTAATGGGAGGAATTGTTTACTACGCTAGTCTTGATAATGTAGATCTTAATCAAGTTGAGATAGAATTAACAAATGTAGAATTGAGAGATGTAAGTACAATAAACAATCAAGCAAAATTTGATGTGACTTTTCTTGTAAAAAATCCAACTGATAAAACATTCACAGTTTCAGTAATAGAATACAAGATTTATGGAGATGGGACATTATTAGGTTCAGGAATCTATTCAACAGCAGATATTGCATTACCGGGAAGGGCTTTGTTTAGTGCAGGTGCTGAAATTCCTTTAAAAAATACATTTGTTCTAAGTAAGGGAGATGTTAATTCAGAAATTTATGAAGCAATGATAGATAATAGAATCACTAGTTTTAGTGTTGAAGGAAGCATCACTACCCAATCTTCATGGAGTGAAACACAAAAAGAATTCAAAACTGGTTATTAAAAGTGGGCCGAGTGAGATTCGAACTCACGATCACCGCCGTGTCGAGGCGGTATCCTAACCAGCTAGACTACCGGCCCATTGAAGTACAAAACTAAAGATTGACATTATTAACGTTTAACAAAAGAAGAATGAGGGAGAAATGTATTGACAGATGATTTTACTGATGACGAAAAACGAGGCTTCTATAAGGCAATTTATTCAAGAAGAGACGTTAGATCTCATTTTACCTCAAGATCCATAGAGGATGAGATTTTGTCAAAAATTCTTCATGCTGCACATCATGCTCCATCCGTAGGATTTTCACAACCGTGGAATTTTATTTTAATTAAAGATGATCAAACAAAAAAGAAGATAAAAGAATCTTTTCAGGAAGAAAAGAAACGTTCATCACAACTAATTGAAGAGCCAAAAAGATCAAAGTATCTTTCATTCAAGTTAGAAGGAATTTCAGAATCTCCAGTAAATTTGTGTGTAACATATGATCCTACAAAATTTGGTCCATTTGTAATTGGTAGATCAAGTATTCCTGAAGCAGGTCTTTACAGTGTGTGTTGTGCGATCCAAAATTTATGGTTATCAGCAAGAACGGAAGGTGTAGGTCTTGGATGGGTAAGCATTCTATCAAATGAAACTCTAAAAAAGGTTCTAGAATTACCTGAGCATGTAATTCCTGTTGCATACTTGTGTTTAGGATATGTTGATGATTTTGCAGAAAAACCAGATCTTGAAACTGCAGGTTGGTTACCAAGACTTGAATTAAAAGATGTTGTATATTTTGAAAAGTGGAATGATAAAGAAAACAAAGATTGGATGAACATTCAGAAAATGATCAAAGAAAATCTTGATTACGCTTAAATAATTAAGAGTATTTTTTTTGCTGGGCTTGTAGCGCAGAGTCATTTTGACGCGCAACATGGATAGCGCAGTAGCCTCCTAAGTTACAGGTCGAGGGATCGAAGCCCTCCAAGCCCGTTTAATTTTAAAAATTTTTTGAGACTTAAATACAAAAACAAATTGCTTGATACATGAAAGTTGTAGTGATTTCTGGCAGTCCAAGAAAAAATGCCAATACCCAAATTATTATGAAATATGTTTACGATTATGCAAAATCAAAAAATCAAGATACAAAATTAATTAATCTATCAGAAGATCAAATCGAATGCTATAGAGGACCTGATGAGAAATATAATGAATCTACAAAGACTGCGGCAAATGACATAATGGATGCAGATGTATGGCTGATTGGCTCACCAATTTATAATTCATTTTTTAGTTCATCATTAAAAAATTTGTTTGAGTACATCAATTATAAAAAAACTGCTGGAAAGGTTGCAGGAATAGCAATTTTGGCTTCTGGAAATATTGGTTTTGTTAATGTACAGACGTTAATCACTCAGTTATTATCATATTTTAGAGTAATAACAAATCCAAAGGCCGTGTTTTTGACCACAGAATCTGTTAAGGAAAACACTGTATCAGATACTGATGCACAAAATAGACTAAAAGAAATGGTAGATGAAACTTTAGAGATGGCCTCTAAATTTCGTTAAGATTAGATTTTAGAGATGATTTTAAGATTTTCAAAAAAAGAATTATCAGTGAGAATTATTTTAATTTTGTATTAGAATTCTGAATTGGCATATATGATCATAATAATTTAGAGTTTTTTCAGAATAAATTTCTAAGATTGTTTTAGATTACAAATTAAAGATTATCAAAAATCTGAATTATGGAAATAATAAGAAATGAAGAAAGAGTTTTACTTTAACTAATTTCCTTTAGAAGACTATTTTTGTGATATTGATATGAATAGGAAGTTTTTTAATTGTAGAATTATTAATAATATTTTAGTAATTTTTAGTTGATTCCACAAGTTTAATTTTTTAGAAATTCCAAGAATTAACAATCTAATATAACAAAATTTGTAAAAATAGGCTTTAGATTTGTATAATGACTACAGATTATGATTAAAAAAATTATTTCATTTGGCTTGAAATTGTAAGAGTCAAATAGTAACATTATTTCATATTATTTATTGAGTTTGAAAAAAGAACCTACTGAATTATGTTCTTGTAAATGTCATTACGGAGGAGCAGTTAGTTGTCCTAGTTGTAAGGAAAATCATGATGTAGAGTGTTGTCATTGCAAGAATTAGATCTGATTGTTTTATTTCCTTTTAGAGGCTAACATTTTCAGATTGGCTAATTCTGTTTTTAATGATTCAATTTGAACAAGTGTTTGTAAATTAGAAATTTCTTGGTTCAATCTTTCAATTTCACCATCTTTTAGTTTTACAGATTCTTTGAGATTGTTAAGTTCTGCAGATAATTCAGATTGAACTTGTTTTATTTCTGAAAGACCAATTTGATTACCACTGGTTGTTGTTTGAATGGTTTGTGTATTACTCAAGCTTTTTTTTTCGGTTTGAGCATGAGATGATGCATGTTTGTGCATATAGTCATTACTTTTTTGTGAAATCCAACAAGTGAATGTCAAAAACCATGTAATGGGAACTGCCATGATGAATACAAAGTTTAGAATTGGTGCAAAGTCAACAAAGTATGGCCATAGTCCGGTTAGAACCGCAGCAAAAATACCGGTTATGATAGTAGCCAAATGGTTGCCCAGATATCCCATGATAATTTAAAAAATTCATTATTTATAACAGTAATGCTGAATACCACAAAATGGTATAATAATTAAAAAGAAAAAGGAGCCGAATTTATTCGTCTTCTTCAGAGGTTGTTGCTACTTTAGGCATATCAGATTGTAAGATTTGGATTTTTTGCAATAGTTCAGTTCTCAGATCTCTTGCAACTCTTCTTACAGTTGGTCTTGGAACACCAAGTTCATCAACCACTTTGGTGTAGATATCCTGTTTGTCCGTTACCCCTTTGTCAAGATAAGAATTAATTGCTTCTTTAATTATCGTGCTTTGGTTTGTACGATTCAACAGATTCTAAACTTTAATTGTTCTATATAAGACTATAACTTTTGGAATTCTAAAAAGTAACATATAACAAATTCAGGTTTTTAATTTTTGAAAAAATAATAATTTTTTCAAGTCCTCAATAAAAAATTCATCAACGAAAAACGTACTGATAGTTATGAATTTTTCAACATAGTTAAAATAACAAATAGAATTTTTAAATTAAATTTCACAAAAGACTCTTATGATAAGACAATAAAATAGTTCTATTGAGTACAGTAAATATTGAAACCAATCTTGGAAATATCACATTTAAACTTCTACCTGAATTAGCACCTGAAACAGTTAGAAATTTTGAAAAATTGGCTAAAGATGGATTCTATGTTGGTACTCTTTTCCACAGAGTTATTCCTGGATTCATGATTCAAGGAGGAGATCCGAATACAAAAACAGATAACAAAGGTTCATGGGGAATGGGAGGACCTGGATACAACATCAAGGCTGAATTTAATTCAAGATCTCATTTGCGAGGCATAGTTTCTATGGCTAGATCACAAGATCCTGATAGTGCAGGTTCTCAATTTTTCATAGTCATTACAGATAGTGTATTCTTAGATAGACAATATACTGTATTTGGAGAAGTAATAGATGGTATGGATGTTGCAGATAAAATTGTAAATCTTCAAAGAGACGGTAATGATTGTCCTTTGGAAAAAGCACAAATGCTTCATGTAACAGTGGAATAAATGAATAGCAAGATTTGGGGATTTTTAGTAGTTTTATTGATAATATCAATTATTCCTGTAGCTTATGCTCAAATTTCATTTGGTGAGAAAGCCATACAAAAATCTGTAGAAGTGAAAATAAATTCAGTAGGAGATGTTCATGTTAAGCATATTGTTAAATCATCAAATGTACCTAAACAAATTGAATTCATAGATGGAACTGTTTCAAATATTTCAGTTACAAATGAGAATAATGAAGAAATGCAGTTCGTAGTAATTGGAGATAATGATGGGTTGATGATTTTACCATCTAAAATCAATTCTATTGTAGAGTATGACCTTGATGATGTATTATCTCAAATAGATAAGGTATGGACATGGGATTTTAGATATCTTGAAACAACTAGTTTTATTTTACCAAATGAAGTTGATTTGTTATTTTCGAATGAAAGACTAGTGTATTTAGATGAAAAAAAAGGAATTAATTGTCATGGGTGTGAAATGATTTTAGAATATTCAATTGATGAACCAAAAATTTATCAAAACATAAAATGGGAAGATAAAGAATTTCTAGTTGAAATGAGAAGTCATTCAAATATTGATGAATTTACATTTGATCAACCAACAAAAAGTATTACATTTGATGTTTCTGAAAAAAATAGATTTGTTACAACAATAATTCCATTAGAGTTGTTATGGGGACCATATGCGGTATTTCTTGATGATGAAAAAATTTACTTTAATGCATACATCAATAATGGAACTCATGTATGGCTTAACATAAGACCTGAAACTACTGGTGAAGTTACAATTATTGGGACTACGGTAGTTCCTGAATTTCCAATAATAGCACCATTGGTAATTGGATTTTTGGTAATTGTTATTGTTCCATTAATTAGAAAAGTTAATCTCCACTAGAGCCACATGAGCAAAAACCATATTCATCAATTCTAACTTCACAAACAGGGCATTTTTCACCATAATCTACTTCCCATGGCTCTTTTCCAAAAAGCTTGAAATGATCATCAATTTCTATAGGAATTTCTCTTTTCTTTTCCAATGATTTGTATAGGTATTGCATCTATACATGAATATCGGATAGAAATCATGAAAATTGAATGTGGCTGTCATTGCATAAATTGTAAGAGTACAGATCTTGAATCTAATAGAATAGGGGAACTTGAAAAGGACGGATATTTTGATATGCATCATACATGTAATCAATGCAATACACATTTTGATCACTTGGATGGTGAGGCTTTTTCTAATTGTGAAAAATGTAATTTTTTTAGTTAGCAACTAATGCTTCTTCAACAAAATAGTGAGTTCTATTTTCATAGGAATTTTTCATGATTTCTTTATTTGATGCCATCTTAGCCAAAGCCTTTGAGACATCCAATGGACTTGCAGACCAACCATATTCTCTAAGCTGTTGAACAGTTTCAGTTACTGTTCTTGGCGAATCAAAAAATCGGCTTGTTTCTAAAATTCGTAATTTTGCTTTAATTTCATCAGATGTGATGTATTTTGGCTCATCAAATTCTGGTTCGTTTACTTCAGCATTATCTAAATATTCTAAACCGTATTGAGTCACTTGTTCAGTTTGAGATGGTTTTTGAACAGACTCTGTTTCATAAACAATTTTTGCTTGGTTTTCTGGCAAATGATTTGAAATACTATCAATTATTTCACCTAATGTCTGATTATCAACATAGAAATCTCTAGAATCAACTTCAATTTCGTTCTCCCCTAGCTTCACTTTAATTCTAGCCAACAAAAAATAATCGCTTAATTTTGATTTATTCTGGTAGCTCTAAGGAGCTTAAAGATTAGATCAAAACTTTTACACAATTTATTGGAATTTTTTCCCTTTTGAGTTAAAATGTAATTTTACTATTACTAGTCATGAAATCATCTAAAAAAGGCGGTCTAATTGTTCTCTTTGTATTAGGCATGAGTATTTTTGGATATTCACAGTATGCTTCAGCATCACAAATAGGAGTAAGTGTTGTTCAGAGTGAATTATTATATGAAAATGACAAGAGTTCAAACTATAATATAGAATTACGTTTTGAGAATCCATCATTATTAATTATGACTGCAGGTGAGACAGAATTCTTTGTGATTTCAAATAATGAAATGATTGGTAAAGGAAAGTTAGAACCTTTCACATTGCATCCATTAGATAGCAGTTATGTAAAAGGTACATTTCATACAGATTCTAATGATAATGCAGAATCTCAATCAGTTAAAATCACTGGTATAACAAAATATGATTTACTGATAACATCTATTGATGTTCCATTTGTTTACTATCCAACAGAAGAACAGGCAAGAGAATTTATACATCAAAATTAATTTCTTTGTAAATGCTTACTGTTTTTGGTTCTACAGCATTAGATACAATTAGAACTCCAAAAAAAACATTAAAGAATGTTTTAGGGGGAGCAGCAACTTTTGCTGCAATCTCAGCAAGTAATTTTGTAAATACAGGATTAATTGCAGTAGTTGGCAAAGATTTTCCAAAAGAACATCATAAAATTTTATCAAAACATTTGGATTTACAAGGATTGACTATCAAAGATGGTAAAACATTTCGTTATGATGGGAGTTATGATGATACACTAAGTACTCGATCGACTTTAAAAACTGAATTAAATGTATTAGCTGATTTTAAACCAACTGTACCAGAAGATTACAGAAAATCTCAATTTGTATATCTTGCAAATAATGATCCTGAACAAAATACATCATTAATCAAAGAATTTGATAATGTAAAATTTTCTATGTGTGATACAATAGATTTCTGGATTTCTACCAAACGCGATGCAGTAATTAAGATGATAAAAGCTGTTGATGCAGTTGTGATAAATGATGAGGAGGCCAAACTCCTTACAAAAGAATTCAACTTGATAAAATGTGCAAAAAAAATGATGAAATGGGGAGCAAGATATGTAATTATCAAAAAAGGTGAGCACGGTTCTCTAATGTTTTATGATGATGTAATTTTTCCTACAGCGGGTTTTTCGTTAGAAGATGTAGTAGATCCTACAGGTGCAGGAGACTCTTTTGCAGGAGCCATGATAGGTTATCTTGCAAACAAAAAATCAATCAATATGTCTGAAATAAAAAAAGCGGTGGTTTATGGAAATGTATTAGGATCTTTTGCAGTTGAAAAGTATGGTTTAGATGGATTGCTCAAGATCAAAAATGGGGATATTGTAAAACGGGTTAAAATTTATGAAAAAATGATCCGTTTCTAAAAAGACTTAAGTTCAATTATTTCTCAAATTAATTTATCCTTGACACAAGAAATGTCTGAAGATAGATTAGATGCAATATTCAAACTTCAGGAAGGTCTATCCAAAATGATGAATTTAGATAGATATCCAAAAGATTCAGAAGGAAGAGTTTCTGCATTGTGTACTGCAATAATGCATGAAGCAGTAGAATTGCAAAGGACTACAAATTGGAAATGGTGGAAAACGCCAACAAAATTTAATGAAGCTGAAGCAAGAGAAGAATTAATTGACATATGGCATTTTGTTGTTCAAGCATCACTTGAACTTAATCTTACACCAGACGATATTGTAGAAGAATACAAAAAGAAAAATGAAATCAACAGAGAAAGACAGAAAAACGGATATTAGGAAAAGTTGATTTTAGATAGAATTCTTTCATAATCAATTTCATTAATCAAATTTACAAGATTTACATTATTTTGAAAATATTTTATCTTAAATTCAGAAACTGTAAGATATGGATCAGGACTAGACGAATTAATTATCCTACTGTTTTTATCAATGCCATTTTTATGTAATTGAAATAACGAGTGTCCAGCTTTATGACCACAAACTTCTTTTCCACAAACTACGATTGTGTTAATTTTTTGATTATTGTGTACATATTCAATAACAGAATCAATTCCTTTATTTTCAGATAACAGTCGTCCTACTATAGAAATGTCATTGAGAATTTCAGAATTGGAGAATTTTTTGAGTAAATCCATACTTGAAAGAGTACAAATTGCTATTGACGAATTTGGATTTCCCTTGAAATACTCTTCAGGTATAGGTAAAACAGCCTTACAGATTTCTCCAATGGCCTCTGCTAATACATTCATAGTATTTCATGCAGGGTTTTTGCAATAAATTCAATATTTTTTTTAGTTACACCTGGATGAACTGGCAAAGAAATTACATGAGAAGCTGCCCAATCAGTAGTAGGAAGTTTAGTTTTTAGTTTGTAAAATGGTGTTTTGTGAACTGGTATTGGATAGTAAGATGCAGCACCAATTCCTTTTTCATTGAGTTTTTTTAAAATTTTATCACGTTCTTGTGTTGCAATTGTATAGAGATACCAATTTACATTTTCATTTTTTCTTTGTTTTGGAAGTATAACATCAAGATCAGAGATTAATTTAGATAATAGCTCTGCATTTTTTTTTCTAGATTTTAAAAAGTTTGGAAGTTTTTTCATTTGAACAGTTGCAATTGCAGCATTTATTTCAGGTAATCGTAAATTTAGACCAAACATTCTAGTATCATATCCGTGAACCATGCCATGATTTCTAATCATCAATAATTTATCTCGGAGTTTTTTATTATTAGTTACAATAAATCCACCTTCACCAGCAGTCATTACCTTTGCAGGATACATGCTATAGCAACCCATTTCAAAGAAAGTACCTGTATGTTTTCCTTTGTAGGTTGTTCCTAATGATTGTGCAGAATCCTCAATGATAGGAATATTATGTTTTTTAGAAATTTCAGAAAGTCTTTCAACATGTGCTGCATTTCCATAAAGATGAACAGGGATAATAGCACAAGTTTTTTTGTTAATCTTTTTTTCTAAATCATCAGGATCAATAGTATAATTTTCTTTGAGAATATCAACAAAAACTGGTTTAGCTCCAATTGAAACAACAGCATTTGCAGTTGCAACAAAAGTAAATGATGGAACTAAAATTTCATCTCCTTTTTTAATATCTAATGCATATAGAGCAGCCTGGAGAGCAGCAGTACCTGAATTTACTGCAATAGCATATTTTGATTTTACAAAAGAAGCAGCAGCTCTTTCAAACTCTTGTACATGTTTTCCACCTTGACTAGCAGATGAGGTTAAAGCGCCATTTTTTAGAATATTGGTAACTGCAGATATCTCTTCTTTGCCTATAATAGGGATGTTAATTGCAATCTTCAACAGTAATGCTGTTTATAACTAGTCTATAAATCTCATCGATTAAACATGAATTTTTATATTTCAAAATTTGGCAAACGGCATTATGAAACCACGTCATCTTGAAAAAACAGATTCAGGCTACAAAGTGTATCTGTATATTTTCTATATCTGTGGATTCATTATGTTATCATCTCTAGTTTTTGGAGTATATGTTACAATGATAGAATGGATTGAAAATGGAACTTATGTGATGGGAGAGGCAATTCATAATACAACAATTCCATTTGAAAATTTTGCACGAGTATCTACATGGATATTTTTTTCCACAATTATTGGGTGGTACTGTGTTTCAAGAATTGGCTGGAGGAGAACTGCAGGAAATAAAATTATTGGAACAAAGATGGCATTACTTCAGTTAATGTTACTAGGATTTTCAATCATTACACTCTATGAAGTGATATACAATTTTACAGTATTAAATGCACAAATAACAGCAGGGATTATTGATGGAGTAGTTCCAGATATCGATAGATTATCAATTGCTTATCCAGATCTGGATAGACCATGGAATTTGATTTTTGCAACTAAGGTATTTCTTGCAGCCTTTATCATTAGTACACATGCATTTTATCTTAGCACAAAACCCAGAAAAAACCTAGATGAATCAGTAGAATAGATAATTTAGGATTATTTTACGTAAAAACTATTTCTAGTATGTATGAGTATTTTCAGTATGGGATTATTTGGTTCTAGTAGTAATGAATTAAAATGTAAAAAATGTGGGACAGTTCTTTCTGATTCTGAAAGATTAAAGAAACATCAAGAAAAGGCTCATAATAAGAAAAAAGAAAAGTGTAGAGTATGTGGAACTGAATTTGATACTCAAGAGGATTTGAGAAAACACAAAAAGAATTGCAAGTAAGATTTAGAAAATTATTCTGATAAACCAGATTCATATTTTGTTGGTTTTTTGAGGGCTTTTTCAATTGCATCCAAGTTTGCAATTTCATTTTTAGAATTCATTGTAAGGGTTTTGATCATTTCTGAGCCTAATTGAACTGATTGTTCAGGTAATGTATCTAGAAATTTTTGGAGTGCTTTCTTGTAATTTTCTATTAAATTCAATCCGTCTTGAAGAGTCATAAAGAGAATAGTGATATCCCATATTCAAAGTTTCCAAATTCATCTAGATTTTTTGAATAACTTTATACGTTTAGATCATAAAAGTTGTTTTGATTTGGATATTACAGAAAAAGTAGATCTGATTGAACGACCACCAACTGAAGAAGTAGTGACTCACGATGAATTAATTGAGTTATTCAAATCAAATTCATCACCTAAACATTACATTGGCCTTGAAATTTCTGGTTTCTTACATCTTGGTAGTTTAATCAGTACAGGTTTCAAAATTAATGATTTTGTAAAAGCTGGTGTCAAGTGTACAGTATTTCTTGCAGATTGGCACACGTTGATTAATGATAAGCTAGGCGGTGATTGGGAAACAATATCAAAAGTTTCAAAATATTACCAAGACGCATTCAAGTTAGTTTGTCCAGATGCACAAATTATCTTAGGATCAAAATTGTATGAAGAAAAAGCTGAATATTGGTCTGAACTTGTTAGATTTACAAAACATATGTCAATTGCTAGAACCATGAGAACTCTTACAATAATGGGACGTTCTGAGGATGATAAAAAAATTGACTTGGCTAAATTACTCTATCCTGCAATGCAAGCAGTAGACATTCACTCATTAGATGTAGATATTGCTCATGCAGGAATGGATCAAAGAAAAATCCATATGTTAGTTAGAGAGATTTTTCCTAAAATGAAATGGAAGGTTCCTGTGGCAGTACACCACAAGCTGTTACCTGGACTTTCAAAACCTGCAGACATGAGTGATTCTCAAATATTGGGTAAAATGAGTAAATCTGATCCAAACTCAGGTATTTTTATTCATAATACTGATGACGAAATAAAGAAAAAGATTAGCAAGGCATGGTGTGAAGAAGCAAATATTCAAAATAATCCATTATTAGAGATTGTAAGAACTGTAATTTTTCACGATTTTGATGAGATGAAAGTTGAGAGGCCTGAAAAATTTGGTGGAAACGTATCATATTCTGATTATAACCAACTGGAAACTGATTTTGTTCAAAAGAAACTACATCCAAGTGATTTGAAACAAACAGTTGGGAATTATTTAGTTAAAGTGATTTCTCCCATAAGAGAAAAGCTAAATCTGAGTGAAGAAGTTAATGATGCAATAAAGAAAAGCTATTAGACTTTGAGATCCGGATTAGTTTGTTCTTCTAAATTGTATTTTGATTTGTATCCTCTTGGATTTATCATCAAATCTTTGTAAGTGTATGTTGATGAATTTCCAATAATTACAGTACTAATCATCCCTAATTTATCAGAATGGTTAGGTAGGTTTTCCAAATCAGTCATAACAATTGTTTCAGATTCTCTAAATGCTCCCTTGATTATTGCTACAGGAGTTGTAGATTTTCTGTATTTTAGAAGAACTTTTCTTGTATCTTGTAATTGATGAATTCTTTTCTTGCTTGCAGGATTGTAAATGACAATTACAAAATCACCTTGAGCTGCTGCCTCAACTCTTTTTTCAATTATTTCCCATGGAACGAGTAAATCACTCATGCTAACTACTGCAAAATCAGTCATTAATGGTGAGCCAATAATTGAAGCGCATGAATTTAGCGCAGATACGCCTGGTACAATTTCTACTTGGAGACCATCTTTAGGATTCCAATTAGACTCTGCAAGGGTTTCGTAAATTAAACCTGCCATTCCATAAATTCCGGGATCTCCACTCGATACTAGTGAGACAATTTTTCCAGATTTTGCAAGATCAATGCATTGATGGGCTCTTTCAACTTCTTGTGTCATTGCATAACGGTAAACTGTTTTACCTTCAATTAGATCCTGAACTAAATTTACATATGTTTCATAGCCAACAATAGTATCACTTTCTTCAATTACTTCTTTGGCTCTAAATGTCATATGATCATGATGTCCAGGGCCAACACCAACAATGTAGAGTTTACCAGTCAATTTTACAATAATTTTTTTGCCAAGTAATTTATCCCTTTAGTGGGAATTCTATTGAAATGGATCTATGAATGGACAATTTACTATGTGATCACTGTTTAGTGGTCTGGCAATACTAACAGATAACAAACCATCAGCACGAAATGAGTCAATATCAGACTTTGTTTCCAAAATTTTTGCGGATTCTGGATCATTCCATTCGACTAGATAAATTCGCCACATTGGACTATAATTTTCATCATCAAGAGAAGCACCAGCGATTCCTGCTTGGAATCCTAATGGACCAGATCCTTTTACTCCATTTTTAAATTGGAAAAGGTCAACTGCTCCAGAATGTGCAATAAGATTAGCAGAAGTTGGAGATGAAACCACACCCATTGTCTCTGCAGGTCCTAATGGAGTAGCATCAGTTACAATATAGTAAATCGTTCTTCCATCAGGTCCCCAGCCTCTATGGGCAACAAAAGTTACAGTCAATTCTTGTTTGTTAATTTCAATTATTTGTCCTCCGCCATATGGCATATCATCAGTAATTTCTTTGTCAGAACGTATCTTCATCTGTCCATCAGGCCAAGTAATTTGAGGAGTATTAAGTACAATTCCTGTTTCATTAAACTCGATTCTGCCTTTTTCTTGAGCATCAATAATATCAGTTGCAGATTCAAATACTATTTCTTTTTGACCTTTTTTCCATGTAACTTCAATTACAGAATTTAATGCACTGTATTGAGATTCTTGTGAAGGTGTACTAGAAAATACTTCGTCTTGAAATCCATAGATCCCATCACCCTTTACTCCATTTTTAAAAATGAATATTTTTTGTAGAGTATCTTCTGGAATGTTCGAGATAGCTGGAGCAAGTTCAATATTCCATCCTTGTTTTTCTGAGATTGTTTTTGCATATTCTTCATCACTGCCATCAGTAATGATGTACAGAACTTGATTTCCATTGTAGATTCCTTTATGCATTGGAATAGTAACTGGTACATTAGTTCTAGAAAGTAGTGATGTTGGTTCTTCTTTTTCTGATTCAATTTTTTGCATCATCACTTCAGTAGGTTGTCCTCGTATCCAACCATCTACACTTACTGTTGAAGTAAATTCTTTTGAGGTTGAAGAATGTAATGCAAGTGCAGCTCCTGTAAACTCAAAAGATCCAGATTTTTCCTGTAAATCAATTAAAGATAATCCATAGACTGTTTTTCCATCAACAGTCCAGGTTGGTTGTCCCTTTGCATCTTGTGAATTAATTTCATGTAATACAACTATCTGAACAGGTACACTTGAGGTAAATGTCATAGAACCATCATACAAGGTTCCTTCATTTGGAGAAAGAATTAGTGCTAATTGATGATTTTCATGTCCTCGTCCAGGATCTTGAGAAGATGTTATAGTTTGAGTGAAATGAATTTTTTTTCTTGAACCTGCATCTGCAAATTGATCAGATATTAAAGAGACTGAAATAAGACCAATTATAAAAATTCCAATTAGTATAATGGCAATTAGTTTTTTCAATAAATCTGATTTAGTTTATACCCTTAAATGATTTTGTCTCAATTGATTTTATCTAGTTCAAATGCGTCATGTAGTGCTCGTACAGCTGAATTTGTATCAGAGTTTTTTACCACAAATGCAAGGTTAAGCTCTGATGATCCTTGTGTTATCATTGACACATTGATTTTATTTTTCTCTATTGCCCCAAATACCCTTGATGCAACTCCTATTGTTCCTCTCATGCCAGAACCAATCAATGCAATAATGGCCACATTAGTAGTAATTTCTAATTTTTTGATAATTTTTCCTAATAATTCCATCTCTAATGCACTAACTGCTTTATCAAGATCAGTGTTTTTTACCACAATTGTAATACTTGATTCTGAAGGATTTTGTGAGATCATCATTACATTAATTCCAGATTTTGCCAAAGTTTCAAATATTTTAGCTGCAGTTCCTGGGGTTCCAACCATACTGCCTCCTCGAATATCAATTAGGCCATTATTTTGAACATTACTTACACATTTTACAGTATTTTTTGCAGAAGCTGATGGAGATACAGTTACCAAAGTTCCTTCATTTTTTACATTAAAGGAATTTCTAATCTTCATTGGAATTTTTTTTGATAGTAAGGGCTCAAATGTTCGTGGATGAATTTGCTTTGCGCCAAACATAGCCATTTCTATTGCTTCAATGTATGATACTTCCTTGAGTAATTTTGCATTTTTTACAATTTTTGGATCTGCAGTCATTAGTCCATCTACATCACTCATCAACCAAATTTCATCTGCCTTGACACAAGAACCAATAGTTGTTGCAGAATAATCAGAACCTCCTCTACCAAATGTAGTTACATGTCCGTGTTGATCTGCACCTGCAAATCCTCCTACTACAGGAATTGTTTTCTTTGAAAATAAATCGTCTACAGTCTTTGATACTCTAAGTCTAGTTGTATCCATTAATGGTTTAGATTCACCAAAATTAGAATCAGTAATTATTCCAATTTCTTTTCCAGTAAGAGGAATTGATTTTTTTCCTGAATCATTAATTGCTGATGAAACTAACTTTATTGATAACCTTTCACCAAATGAAATTAGATAATCCATTGATCTCGATGTAACTTCACCAAGCAATACCATTCCATCAATTAAAGCAAGTAATTCTGCAAAATCTTCATC
This sequence comes from Nitrosopumilus ureiphilus, assembly GCF_013407185.1. Taxonomy (NCBI): domain Archaea; kingdom Thermoproteati; phylum Nitrososphaerota; class Nitrososphaeria; order Nitrosopumilales; family Nitrosopumilaceae; genus Nitrosopumilus; species Nitrosopumilus ureiphilus. The sequence goes on from NZ_CP026995.1 coordinate 2,129,522, forward strand.
TAGTTTCCTTAGCAATTTTTTTTGTAAATCAGATTTTTTGATTGTTTGTTTTGCTAATTGTTTATGTCTATTAGTAATCTTTGATGCAAGTTGTTCAGCTTTTGATTTATTTTCTTTTTTAATTGATTCTGATATTTCTATTAGATCATCGGTGGTTCCACTTGTTGCAGAACAAACAACTACAATTTGATGTTTCTTTGATAACGAGTCAATGTGTTTAGCTATGGCTTGGATATCTTTGGAAGCAGAAATTGATGTTCCACCATATTTTATTACGAGTCTCAATTCAAAGTACCTGAATTAGTTAATCTTTAAATGCTTTAACTTTCCACGCGCGGAGCCAAGTAGAAGTGAATTCTGCCAATATTTGCTACTTTAAATTCAATTCTAAGAGGTTTTGCGCTTGAAAACTCACATGTGATAAAGCCTGCAGTAGTACCTACTGCCTTTACTACAGGATTAAGATATTCAAGGCTGTAAGTACCAACACTATCTTCTTTTGAAGAAATTTCTTCAATCTCTTCATCTTCTTTGTCTAAATCAATTACTACCTCTCCAGAATCACCCTTGCCTGAAAAGTCACCTTTTGAATCAGATGTATGAATTGTTAGATAATCAGATACTACCTGTACATCACCGAGAATCTTGTCAAACTTTGAAGAAGATAATACGATTTTAGAATCATAGGGAATTTTTGGTAACGGGGTATCTGTTGCAGAACTTTCAATTAAACGCATTTTGTATTTTTTATTTTTTCCAACTGTAACAAGTAACATATTCTGTTCAGAGATACTAATCTCTATGCTATCTTTTTTATCTGCTCTTTTGATAAGTTTTGAAAACTCATCTATTCTAACTCCAAATTTAATATCGCTATCACATTCATATTTTTCAAATGCAGAATTAGGCCACGATATATCAATTAGAGCAACATGTGATGGATCCATTCCTCTAAAGGTAATTCCTTCTGCTGTTGCAACAAAAGTAGCTTCTTCAACAAGTGTAGATATTGCAGAGATAATTGCCTTTAGATCATCTGAACCACTTGTTTTTGCTCCAAAAGTCAAATCAATTTTCTTGACTTAAAGTTCCAGTTAAACGTTATGTGTAATCACGCCAGGTGTATTTACATTTCTGACAACGATAAAATCTAGTTGTGGGTTCATCTGCACTTCTAGTTTGAAACATCCACCAAACTGCCTCATCATGACCACATTTTTCACAGTCTAATTTGATTGTTGGATGTGTGTCTTCTCCTTCATTCCCTTCAAAAGCTAAAAGTGAAAAATCTGGTTCTTCTTCATCAACAATTTTTTTTGTCTGTGTTACTTTTTGTCCTTCCACATAGCCACATTTTGAGCATTCAAGACCAGAAGTCCCCTTCTTTAATTTGACCTCACATTCGGGGCAAAATTTCAATCTAATTTACCTTGATTTTAGAATTAAATAGTTGTTTGAATTCTTCTGCCATTTTTATTGCGGAATTTGTTGCTTTTTTAATTTCTCCTAGAGGTTTTGTACTGGAGTTAATTCTCATCCAGCATTCATTGGTAAGAGGATGCTTTACTATAACCCCTGCAAAATCAATATTTGATCCTTTTAGGAGTTCATGTTGAATAATATATAAAATTCCTATATCAGTCTCAGTGATTGAAAGGCTGATTTCCTTTGGTTCAGAACTGATCACTTGTGCGTTCATGTATTCAGAAAAAGCACTTATTGCGGATATAAATCATTATGAGCGGTAAGAATGGCAGAAAGTAAGATTTCAGAGATAAAACTAGTAAATTCCAAGGATGAGTACTCATCTGATGAAAATGTAGAGATTAATGTCCAATTTTCAGTTGAAGGAGACCTTAGAAATGCGTTCAATGAAGCAAATTGGACTAAAGCTTACAATAACAATGATGTTTCATTCAAAATGAAATATGGTATTAAATTGATAACAGGTGGATTCAGAAAGAAGGAATTAGGTAGGACCATCGATACCTATAGAAAGGCATCAATCTTTTGGACCAGAAATCCTAAACTTGTTAACCCAATGAAAGATAGGAGAATTTGGGTTCAGGTAGCTAAAAATTTTGAACCATTTATCAGACTAACTGAAGAAGAGGTAAGACAGGAGCTTTTCGACTTTGATGAGAAATTTGTTTTCAAAGCATCAGACTTGGGAAAAGGTAAACACAAGATTGGTGCTGAAGCATTTGCATCCTGGCAAAAGCATGACTATACAGAAACTGGAAGTATCAAGAATAATTCTAGTGAAATTGAAATAACAATCAATTAGGGATATAAGGAACTTTTTAAGGGAATCAATAATGGCAAAATATGATGGTCTGTTAGGACAACCAGTTCTTGAAGTTGAAGAACCTGATAAAGAAGAAGGAATTACCTTTATCTTTAAAGACAACCGGTTTTTGTTTATCAAAGCAGTTGATGGAAAAATTGAGACCGTATCAATTCCAGAATAGGTGAATATGAATGGAAAAATTTGATACAATCAAAATGTTAGAACTTGTTAAAGTTGAAGATCCTGATTCAGATGGTGGAATAACTATGATTTTCCAAGAAAATAAAACTTTGAAAATTAAAGTTGTAGATGGAAAATTAGTTTCTGAATTTGTTTAAAACTAATTTCTCACATGTTTTTCATAAAAACCTATAGCTAGTTCTTGTACTTCAGATTGAATAGAGCCCGGTCTTTCATCTCGAATTTTTTTAATTGCATCTTTTGCTGTATATTTTTTATATTTTACAAAATAACATGCAAGGATTGTTCCTGCTCTTCCCATTCCAGCTGCACAGTGAACCATCACAGATTGATTATTTTGAATTTGTTCATGAATGAAATCTACTGCTGAATTTATTTTGTCCATATCAGGAGCAGTAAAATCAGGAGTCGGAATATGCAGATAACCAATATTTTCTACCCAATTATCAGGTAATGCATTCTCAGTCATAGTAACAATTGATTTTACTCCTTGATCTAAAAGCCAATTGAATTCATCAAAACTTGTGGGAATTCCTGAACCAGCTAATTTGTTTTCAATTAACCAAGAAAAGTTTGTAGGTTTTTTTGTAATTCTTCCATGAACTTTTCTCCATAAATTTCCAGGTTTGCTCATACTAATTATTGGAATTTGCTATATTTTTAGCATTGCGAAATAGTGAAGAAAATTATGAAGCTATTGCTCTTACAGGTGAGCCTGTTGCATCTTTGAGTTTTAATGGTAGAATTGTAAAATTAAATTCCTTAGAAGAAATTTTATTGAAATTTATTAAATTTTCTACAATCAAAATATTGTTTTTTGAGAAAAGATGGTGAGCAGTGAATGATTCATCTTTTCCGAGATCTATGCTTGGAGAATCTATTCCAACTAGATTGATCTTTTTTGATACAAGATAGTTTGCAGCTGATTTGTCTAATCCAGGATTTTGAGTAAAATAATTGTCTTTTTTTAGATTTTTTTGCCATTCAGTAAAAAGGAAGACTGATGAATGATTTGGAATAATTCCATTCTTTTTTTCAAATAAAATAATATCTCCCTTTGTTATTGGAGAGTTTTTAGTTTTTTTGAGTTTAATTAGAATAGCTCTTCCAATTAGTCTATCAAGTGGAATTTGATGAATTTTGATGCCGTTTTTAACAAAATGATATGGCGCATCAAGATGGGTTCCAGTATGAGAACTTAGGAATAATAATTCAAGATTATATCCATCATCTTTGATATCAGACCATAAAATGAATTGAGGTTTTGGGGATCCTGGAAAACTTGGAATAGATTTTGATATTGTAAGTGTAAGATCTATTGGTTTCATACCAATAGAATCCATTAGTAATTAATCAGTTTTTGAACTATGAAAAGTTAAATACTGTTTGATGAAAATCATCCTGTGCCTACTGCATATGTTCTATTAAATTCTGATTTAGGATCAGACGAGTCAATTATCGCCGAAGTAAAACAGATTCTTTCTGATGAGGATATCAAATATGAGGTTCAGGGAGTCTATGGAGTATATGATATTGTCTTAAAATTGTCATCTGATGATGCAGAGAAACTACGCGCAATTATCACCAACAAAGTCAGAAAAATCAGTAAAGTTCAATCAACATTGACTATGATGGTCATAGAAGAACAAGAAAACCTATAGTTTCTTTATTTTATCAATTACCTGAAGCATTTCAGATTCAGTGTTAAAAAAGTGAGGAGATGCTCGAATAATTTTTTGCTCCATAATTTCCCTCACTGCTAAAACGATATTTTGTTTTTCAAGTTTATCTACTATTTCTTGGGGGTCATGTCCTTTAAGATTAAAAGATACAATGCTGGTTCTTTGATTTGGATCATCAGGCCCATATAAAATAATACTTGGAATTTTTGATAATTCTTCTCTGAGAAGATTTGACAAGTATAGATTTTTTTCACGAATATTTTTCATACCAAAATTCATCAAATATTTTATAGATGATTCCAAACCAACTATTCCAACATAATTTCTAAACCCAGTTTGAAATTTGTCTGGTAGTTCTTTGAAAGCAAGATTAGTTTCATCATAAATTATTGCAGATTCACCACCAATTGTCATAGGTTTTAGTAACTCACTTGATTTTCTATCACAATAAAACAATCCAGTACCCATAGGACCACAAAGCCATTTTGAACCATTAAAAGACATAAAATTACATTTAATCTTAGATACATCCATTTCCCCAATACACCCTACTGTTTGTGCACTATCAATAAAAAATGGAATTTTATTATTAAGAATTTTCCCAATCTCGTCTACAGGCAATATTGAGCCGGTATTGTATAATGCATGACTCAATGCAACTAGTTTTGTGTTATTATCAATGAAAGATTCTAAATCATCTAATTTGAAAAAACCATTTTTATCTATAGGGAGATTTTTTATCGAGGTCTTTTCTTTGAGTTGAATCCAAGGGTAATAGTTTGCATGGTGTTCATGTCCCATTCCACGAATGATAATGTTAGATTTATCATCAAAAGAAAGACCATTTGCGACGAAATTTATTCCATCAGTTGTACTTTGAGTAAGAACCACTTCGTCAGGCTGGCATGATATGATTTTTGCAATTATTTTTCTTACATTTTGTAGTTTTTCAGTTACAAATGGTTCTGAATTCTTTGAATCAGGACCAATTGAATTGTATGAGATTAAAAATTCTTTCATGGCGTCTATACTTTGAGTAGGCATCAAAGATACTGATGCATTGTTTAGATAGATTTTGTTTGAATCTGGAAAATCATCAGAAATATCTTTTGATGTTAAATTCATTATTATATCTGTAAAATGCTAATGTGGTGTTGGATAAAAGTCCTGAGTTGATTTTAGATAATAATTTGGCACATATTAAAAATGAATTTGAGCTGAACATACCAAGTTTAGTTTTATGCTCTGAGCCTTTTCACAAGATAGAATTTCTTTATAGATTAATGAATTCTATTGAAAATCAAATAGTCTTTGTAGATATGGATTTGCTTTATACAGGATATGTTGAATCTGGCATGATCCCAAAAAAAAATAATGTAATGATTTTTCATCCAGAAAAGGAAAATTGGGAAGAAAAATTAACTGAAATTATCTCCAAAGTTTCAAAAGAGAAATTTTTAGTTGTGATTGATTCATTTAATGGGGTTTACAATATGTTTGATGATCTTGAATCTGCAAGATTTGTCAATTCATGTATTATGTTGCTATCATCTCTTGCAAATCAAATAGGTTCATCAGTTATTGTCACTGGAATGGCAAGAAAGAAAGAAAATGTTGGATGGGTAATATCACCAGGGGGAAAACAGATCATAAAATCGGAAAAAACAGGTGTCTATTTTATTAAAAAAAATCAAAACGATCTGATTTTTACTACTTTAGAGGGAATTGATCGCAAAGCATTCAAAATAGAACACGAGAATATTTAGCAGTAATGCGATCATGTTTTAAACGCCGTTATAAGATTTGAAACGCCGTTATAAGACGAAATTTTTAGGCAAGTTATATTAAGAACAATTCAAGATTGAATTCTGTTATGCCAGTAGGAATTATTCCAGACATCAGCGAACAAATGTGTATCGGATGTGCACTATGTGTAGAAATCTGTACAACATTAGGTCCAGATGTCCTTAGAGTAAAACCAGTTGAAGGCTGGAAGAGAGGTAAAGCATTTGTTTTCTACCCAGAAAGATGTATTTCTGATGGTGCATGCATAGGTGTATGCCCAACAAAAGCAATCTTTTGGATGAGACCAATGGACTTTACTGTTGGACAACCAGTTCCACTCTACAAGAACTCAGTCTTCGTCAAAGGTTGGACTGAATTAATCGATTAGATTAATTCATCAATTTTTAATTTCTTTTTATTATTTTAGATTTTAACAGCACCAGGCTTTTCGTGTGAAATATTTGGTTTTTTCTTTAACCAAATCATTGCTCCAATAAACAAAACACCAGGAACAAGAATAATGAACAGCATTAATTCGTAATAAGTTGTAAGTCTTTGAGCAGGTTTTATGTGATAGGTTTCATGAGATGTTCTTTCTGGATTGTCATAAACTGCAGTAGTAAAATCAACTGATCTTTGTTCTTTACTTTCTATATTTCCAAATACAGTGACACTTTCTTCAGCGAAGATAGAAGGTGTGTGAATTCCTTCTATCCTTATTATGATTGAACCTGAATCGCTAAAGACAAAATTTCTATAATCACCACCAATTTGACTTAGTCCTTCATCTCGGAAAATCTCTTTTCCATTTTGAAATATAACAAAATTGTATTTCATTTCTGCAAGATTAGAATTTGTTTGAGGATCATAGAATTGATATACAAATTGTATTTTTTCATGAGTTTTAATCACAGGTGGATCCCATGATAGGTTAACTTCTAAGGCTAAATCTGGAGTGTATTGTAATAGTGGAAATTCTATTTTTGCACCAGTTGCATCATGAGGATAGTCTGGAATTGCTTTTTCAATAATTAGAACGCCTTCCATCCAAGGGTGAATGGTACAATAATATGAAAAAGTGCCAGATTCTTCAAATTTGTAAGACCATGATTCTCCTGGCATGAATCTGCCACTATCAAAAATTCCGTTAGGAGTTCCAAAATTATCACTCATCCATCCAAATCTTCCTGAACCCTCTCCACTGGTAACTGTATGACCTTCTTTGTCATCATTATACCAGGTAATTGTATCACCAACTGTAGCGTATAGTTGTGGTGGATCATACCATACTTCAGCAGGAGTATTTAATTCAGGATTATACGCTCCCAGTGGAATATCAATTATGTATTCATCTGCATATGCAATAGAGGCTGAGGCTAAAATTGCTAAAATTGCTGAGAAAATTAAAAATTTCACATTTTAGAATCGTTAATTCATTAATTAAATACTTGATGTAATTTCCATCAATGAGAAGTGATTATCAAGTTAAAAAAAAATTCTTAGGTACAGCATACACAAGAATCTTAGAAGCCTTGATATTCATATAAAATTAACATAGAGTAAAATGTCGATTTCATTTAATCTTGGTAAAAAACTAATCTTACTGGTACTAATTGTATCAGTTGTCACTCTTTCAATTACAGGATTTCTTAGTTTCAATTATGCTGATCAAATTCTAAAACAAAGAGCCGCAGATCAACTACTTGGAGAATCAACAGTACGTGGAGATACACTTAGGCTTCTTTTTGAATCAAGAATTGAGCAAAATAATATTCTTGCAAGTGATCCAATGATTCAACTTTTAATTTCAGAAATGAATCAATCATCTGAAAACGAATTTCAAGAATTAAAAGAAAATAATCGTAGAGATTTCTTAATTCAAGTTCAAGCATTTCAAGAACTAATTGGGTTTTCCATAGGATTTGAAGATGTAAAAATAATTGGCGCCAATGGAAAAGTTTTCTTTTCTCTAGGAGGAAAGATTGATGAAGATTTTACTGAAAACCCATTTTTTAAAAGAGGATTAATAGAATCTTTTACTGAATTTGAACCAGTTGAATCTGGTAAGAAAATGGTTGTAGTTTCACCAGTTTTTGCTGATGATAGTAAAAAAGGCGACGAACCTATAGGGGTAATAATTTCAAGAATGAGAACAGCTTCTATTGATAATGTTTTGATTAATAGAAGCGGTTTAGGAGAAACAGGAGAAGTATACATTGTAAGCGATCAGTTTTTGATGTTATCCGAGTCTAGATTTTTTGAAGATGCAGTATTTTCACAAAAAGTAGATACTTTGGGAGTTCAAAAATGCTTCAATGAAGGAGAAGAGTATGTAGGATTCTACAAAGATTACAGAGGAATCCCAATTTTAGGATCATCTTATTGTGCAGATGATTTAGGGATTGTTTTGCTAGTAGAAATTGACGAATCAGAAGTAGAAAAACCAATAATAATTCTACAAGAGAGAATTCTTCAAACAGGAATAGTAATTACGATAGTAATGGGAATTGTTGCTTTTGTAATATCAAAATCCCTTTCAAGACCACTAATTAAATTGAAAAATGCTGCCAATAAAATTTCAAGTGGAGACTTTGATGTAAGAACCAAAATTGAGACAGGAGATGAAATTGGGGAGTTATCTCATGCATTTAATTCAATGGCACAAAAGCTACAAGAGTCATTAATTGAAATTAAACAGAAAGAAGAAGTCATCAAACAGCTTGAGGGCAACATGTTGTTGAAATTTTCTCAGCATGAACAAAATGATTGTGTTGGAGTGATTGACATGTCAGATTCAACTAGAATATCATCTAAATTATCTGATCAGGATGTCACCAAATTGTATGAAATATTTCTAAACTTTATGGCAAAAATTATTCAGGAATACAATGGTCAAGTAGTAAAAAATATTGGAGATGCTCTAATGTTTAGATTTGCAAATGTCGATATCAAAGATGAAAAAGTATTGAAAAACATCTTAGAATGTTCCTTATCTATGATAGAGTCTCATGGTAAATTACAAGAGCAACTCAAAGCAGAGAATATGCCTCAATTAGATTACAAGATCAGTTTAACATTTGGTTCTGTTAAAGTAGCTGAGAGTACTACTTCTAATATTAGTGATATTTTTGGTCCAACAGTAAATCGATGTTTTAAGATTAATTCACTTTGTCCGAAAAATAGCTTGGTAATTGGTGAGAATATGTATAAAATTTCAAAGAAGTTTGATGAATATGATTTTATTGAATTATGTGTCATTGAACTAAAGCAGAAATATGATTACAATGTTTTTGAAGTTAAAAGAAAAGGATTAGATGGGTTTGGAAAGAAATAATCCTAATTAATAGAATTTCCTTTTGTGATTTAGAAAAATGTGAATTAGTTAATTTTTTGAAAAACTAAATTTTGATTTCCAACTACTTTGTTTTTTAGATGGTTTTTTTGAGAGATTATCTAGCATATCATAAGTAATTGTAAATCCATGTCCTACTAATGTATCATCTTTTCCATAATTTTCCTTATTGAGCACAAACTCATCAGCTAAATCTCTAATTTTTTTGGTTTTTAGATCAAACAATCTAATTTTTTTGCCATTTTCAAGTTTGATTATTGCATCACCACTTAATCCTTGAATTGAAAAGTTTTCAAAAAATCGAATTAAACCACCTTGTTTCAATTCAATTATAGAATCATATGTGAATTTTCCCCCATAGATCAAAATTTCACGCGCAGAGATTTTTACATCATCTTCTACATTAAGAACAATAACAGAATCGGCCTCAACAGATACTGTATTTACAAGATTTTCAGCAATAACTTTTCCTTTAGGAGCTGAAATGTGTGTTCTATGCTCTTGAATTTGAAATATCCCAACTTTTCCGTCCGGATCTTCTACTCTGAACTTTCTACCAAAAATATTTCCAACTATAATGTTTCCATTATCTACAATAATTGTAGCACCATTATCAATTCTGTATTTATTTTCTATAGGATCAATAAATTTGAAATCTCCTGAAGTGAGATGAATGTTTGTTTTAAATTCCTGCGTCCATGATGGACTTGTAATACTTCCTTGCATGATTACTGAACCATTGTAAGTTAGATTTCCAGCCATGAAATTTCCTTTAATTGATAATGCACCATTTGCTTTTCGTTCAAGTTCAATTTCTCCAAGAGTTTTTGATCCAAACAGTCTTGTTCCAGTAGTATTTGATCTGTTCAAAGCTGCGGCCCATTCTTCAGCAGTTTTCATTTCTTTTGATAATTCTTGACCTAAGATCTGATTTTTTCTTCTAATATCAGCTTCAGAATCACCAGAATACACTCTTGAATTTTTTATTTTTTCAATATCTGTATCAGGATATTTTTTACCAATTTTGAGATCTTCATATGCTTGTTTAATTTTGATAAATTGATCGTTTTCTCCTCCACGATCTGAATGATATTGAAGAGCTAATCGTCTAAAGGCATCTCTAATTTCCTTCTCTGTAGAGCCTTCCACTATTCCTAAAATATCATAATTACTTTCCACCATATTTTACACCATCAAAATTAAATTTTCATATTCCTTATACTTGTAGGTTATTACATACAGAATATCAAGGATCTGAAAAAATGAAAAAAGTTTGAAATGAACTATTTTACTACTAATACAGGAATCTTTGTTTTGTGCATGACATAATTTGAGGTACTTCCAAGGAATGTTTCCTTAGCTCCACCTACGCCTCTTGCGCCAATAACTATCATGTCAAATTTTCCGTTTTGTGCAAATTTGACAATTTCAGATCCGGTATGACCACCGCCAGTTTTGTATTTGAACGTGGCACCAGCCTTTTGAGCTCTATTCATTGCAGGACCAATTGCTTTGACAGCTTTTTTCTGTGCTTCATCTTTCATTTTTTGTGTATATTTTATTCCTGCTGTTATTGGTAAATGAAATACATAGAATCCAGTGATTTCAGCATTACCACCTTTTGCAATTTCAATTGCTCTATCTAATCCTCTAATTGAGTTTGCAGAACCATCAAGAGGTACCAGAATTTTATTGAATTTAGCCATGTTTCAAATTCAGAACCTTCCAATATAAAAAGAGTCATTATTTTCAATGTTGAAATTGTAAAATATAATCAAAATTGAAAATTATACTTTAGTTTTTATACAAAAAACCTATCAAAAAAAGAATTGTCAATATCACAAATAGCAAACAAACCGATTTCAATTCTAAAAAATTCAACAATTTCAGATGCAATTAGAATGCTATTGAATACAAAAATTAGCAGGTTAATTGTTATTGATGATGGAAAACATGTTGGAATAATCACAGAGAAAGACATAGGATTGTTTTTATTTTCAGAAACTTCAATGCAGGGACTTGATGACATACCTATTACTAAAATTATGAAACCAATAGAGTTTGTAGATCAGGAATTAAATCACAAAGATTCAGCGAAAATTATGGTTGAAAAAGGAATTAGCTCATTAGCAGTTGGAGAAAATGGGGAGGTTAGAGGAATTATTACAAAAAGCGATTTAATATCATTTGTTGCTCAAAACTTTTCAGGTAAAAAGAAAGTTGTAGACTTTATGACTCATGATTATGAATTTACTCATACTGCTGCTCCGTTGTATAAAGTTGTAAGGAAAATGTTAGAAAAAAAGATCTCAAGAATTATTGTGAAAAATCAAAATGAAGAAGCAGTTGGAATTATATCGTTTAGAGATTTATTTAGAATTTCAATAGAACTTGGTAGTGAAGAGGATTATTCTGGATTTAATCTTTCACAGAACATTAGACGGGGATTTCTATCTGAAGAGGGATTTGGAAATATTTCTTTGGCAAGAGATGTAATGACTAAAGGATTAATCACTGTAAAATTTAATGAAGATTTAGGCGTAGCATGTGAAATTCTCTTGGAAAATAATGTTAGTGGTTTAGTTGTTCTTGATGGCAATGATAGTATTTCAGGAATTTTTAGTAAGACTGATGTAACAAGAGCTCTTGCATCAATATGAAATGGTATTTCGATGATTTTGTTTATGGCTCAATTGATGGTGCTGTAACAACTTTTGCTATAGTTGCAGGAGTAGTTGGAGCATCATTATCTCCAGGAATTATTTTAATTTTAGGATTTGCAAATTTATTTGCAGATGGATTTTCAATGGCCACTGCAAATTATCAAGCATCAAAGGCAAGAAATGAATTTGTTCAAATGAAGAGGAGACAAGAAGAATGGGAGATTGATAATCTAGCAGAACAAGAAAGAAACGAGATAAGAGAGATTTATAGAGAAAAGGGATTCAAAGATGAATTATTAGAAGATGTTGTACGAATTATCACATCTAGAAGAAAAGTTTGGATAGATACCATGATGAAAGAAGAGTTAGGGCTAATCGAGGATGAAAGGAATCCATTTGATAGTTCTGTTAGTACTTTTGTTGGTTTTAATATCATTGGACTAATTCCATTAATTCCATTCATGATCTTTATGATGATTGGAATTGATCCAAATTCAGAAGCTTTTACTTATTCTACAGTATCGGTTCTCGCTGCATTTTTTCTAGTAGGAATGATTAAAGGAAAAATTGTTAAAAAATCAATGATGCGTTCAGGAATTATAACATTAATCATTGGCGGTATTGCAGCAAGTGTTGCATATATGGTAGGACATGGATTAAATTTTCTGGTTTCTTAGGTTAGCGATAAATGTCTGAATTAAAGCGGCACATGGGACTCTTTCATCTTACCATGTATGGTGTGGGTTTGATTCTGGGTGCAGGCATCTATGTCTTAATTGGAGAAGCTGTAGGTATTGCAGGAGATTCTGTATGGATTGCATTTGCATTAGGATCAATAGTTGCATTGTTTGCAGGATTAAGTTATGCTGAATTATCATCAGTATTTCCAAAAGCTGCTGCAGAATATGTTTTCATTAAAAATGCATTTAAAAATAATTTTTTTGCATTTATAATAGGATGGTTAACTGCAATCACATCAATAATTACTGCTGCAACAGTGGCATTAGGGTTTGGTGGGTATTTTGCTGAATTTGTAGATATTCCGATTATTACTTCTGCTATGGGTTTGTTAATTATTCTTTCAATTGTAAATTTTGTAGGAATTAGAGAGTCATCGTGGACTAATACTATTTTTACGATAATTGAAGCTTCAGGATTAATACTGATAATTATTATTGGCTTTACATTTAGTAGTCCAGAACCTGTAAATTATCTTGAAAGTCCATCTGGATTTACTGGAATTGCTATTGCGTTTGTCTTGATATTTTTTGCATTTATTGGATTTGAAGATATGGCAAATATTGCTGAAGAAGTGAGAAAACCTAGAAAAACAATTCCTAGAGCAATAATTTTATCAGTTTTAATATCTGGGATAATATACATTCTAGTTTCATTAGCTGTAGTACGAGTTGTAAATTGGGAAGAACTTGCAACTTCAGCTGCTCCAATAGCACTAGTAGCTGAAAGGGGATTAGGTTCAGAAGCACATATTTTACTTTCATCAATTGCTCTTTTTGCCATAACAAATACTGTTTTGATTACACTTGTTGCAGGCTCTAGAATGTTTTATGGAATGGCAAGAGAAAAAGTATTTCCATCAATATTAGGAAAAATTCATTTTAAAACAAAAACTCCTTGGATTGCAGTTTTTATGATTCTGATAATTTCATTGGCTTTTACATTAATTGGGGATATTGTAATTGTTGCAAACATTACAGTTTTTGCAATTGTGATAACTTTTGCTGCAGTAAATTTGGCAGTTATTGTTTTACGTTATACAGAACCTGATATGGAACGAAAATTCAGAATTCCTATAAATATTGGTAAATTCCCAATTCTTCCGCTATTTGGATTAGGGATTTCAATCTATATGGGATTTCAATTTGAAATAGAGGTTGTGCTTGTAGGATTGGTAATTATTGGAATTGGTGCAGTTTTCTACAAGATTTCTAAAAATTCCACAACTAAATCCAGTAATATATCTCAAATTTGATTTTTAAAATTAGTTTTAATAATTCAATTCAATCTTAATGGTCAATGGTTCTAGAATTTGATGCAATTCCCACATTGATTGGTATATTGATTTTAGTTATTCCTTCAATGTTATTAGGTAGAATTTGTAAACATTTTGGAATTTCTGAAATTATTGGTTTTGTAATTGGTGGAATAATCTTTAGTCCATTTGCGTTGGGAGGATGGATTCAATTCTTTGATAGACCAATTGTAGAATTAAATGAATTGATTTTATCATTTTGGCAAATTGCTGGAATTATAATTTTATTTTCAGCTGGTCTTCATTTTCCTTTTTCTAGTTTAAAGAATGCAGGAATCAAAGCTATGATAGTTGGTGTAACAGGAGTAATTGTTCCACTAGCACTTGGATATGGAATTTCTGTTTTACTTGGAATTGAGTGGATGGTTGCAATGATTATTGCTGCAACTCTAAGTGCAACAAGTATTGCAGCAGCTGTAACTATTCTAGATGAATTAGGTAAGGAGAAAACTCAGGAAGGAAATATTTTGGTTAATGCTGCAGTTCTTGATGATGTATTAGGATTGGCAATTTTATCATCTATAATTTCAATAGTAATTGCACATGCATTACCATCTCTGGAGTTAGTATTGTTTGAGATATCAGAATCATTGATTTTATGGATTGTTATTTTATTAGGTTCTGTATTTTTACTTCCTAAGATGGTTCATGCTGTAGCAGCTATGAGACCTACCTCCCTTGAATCACGAGGTACAAAACAAGCAACTGCATTAGGTTCAGCATTTGGTATAGCAGCCATTGCTGCAAGTATTGGTCTTAATCCGATAGTAGGAGGATTTGCAGCAGGAATGGGACTTGCAGGTTCAAAGTTAGCAAGGCAAGTTAAAGAATTTGTTGGGGAATTACAAATTATTTTTGCACCATTCTTCTTTGCAATAATAGGTGCACATATCGATATTGCAAATATTCTGAGTGTAGATCTAGTCTTATTTGTTGTAATATTGATTATTGCAGTTCTTGGTAAAATTTTGGGTGCTGGAATTCCAGCTATCATACTACTCAAAGATAAAAACAAAGGTTTACGAATAGGATACGGAATGGTTGTTAGAGGCGAGATTGCAGTTATCACGGCAGGGTTGGGATTAGCTTATGGAATTATTTCAGAAAGCATTTTTTCAACATTAATTTTTGTAATATTAGGCACAATTATTATTGGACCAATATTACTAAGGCATTCATTTAAAAAAACATGATGAAATTTCAAATTCTACTTAGTTCTTTTTAGATTTTACAAGTGCAGTTATAGCAATTCCAATACCAACTATACCAACTCCAATACCAATGTACCCTACATTCATTTGTTGTCTTAATTCTTGAAGAGAATTAACTGATTCTTTCAAATCATGTATATCACCAATTAATGTAGTATGCCCATCAATAATTTGAGTTAATGTAAGATCTGATGGTTCAGGAAATTCAATGTAAGCACGTTCTTCAACTTTTGGTGGATGCATTGACAAACTAATTGGAGTATCTTCAATTGTTCCTAAAATATTTGCTTGATAAAATCCAGAAATGGTTGGATTGATAAATGCATAATATTTTCCTGGAATGTTATGATCAGGAGACAAAGGTAGTGTTATACTCTCATCTTGGTAGTTTAATTTTATTTTAATTGTTTTTTTTAATCCTGTAATTCCATTTTTAAAAACTTGATCTTTAAGTTCTAATGCAGGTTCAAGTGGACTAACATAAAATTCAATTGCATTAGTTTCTCCAGAAACTACCGGTTCATTCATCCAACCTATTTCTACTCTATATTCACCAACAGAGTCAACTGTATGGCCATATGCAATTCCTGCTAAACCTGGAATAATTAACAAAAATAATAACAAGAGTTTTATTTTCAATACTAAAAAAACTTAATCTGATTTTAAAAACCTTCTACTAATTTTCAGAAATAAATTCTAAGATTCAGGATAGTCATCAAGGGGGTTTGATTTTTTGAAATTTTTCATCTCTTCATCAAAGAAGAATTTTTCAGTTAGTGCAGGTTTTAAATCATCTAACCAAATTGCATTTTCATCGTATTTAGCAAAAAATGGAACTTGTACCCAGTTAGGATTTCTACCTTGTAAAAATCTCAAAACAATTACTTTTTGATCATGTAAATCTGCAGTTCCAATAACATGTACTTTTCCTGGAGTTGCAGACATACTAGGTCCTCTAACAGTTCTTGCTAATCCACTAACTGAAGAATATGCTTTTTTGAAAATTTGATATGCCTTTACTAAAGGAACACCAAAGTAATGCTGAGCGCCAGTATCTCTTACAACGAACATGTAATATGGAATACATCCCAATTGAACTTGTTTGGTCCACATTTTTGCCCACATTTCAGCATCATCGTTTATGTGTGCTAAAAGTGGAGATTGTGTTCTAATTATTGCACCAGTAGATCTAACTGCTTTTATTGCATTTTTTACTGCATCTGTTGATAATTCATTCAGATGATTAAAGTGACCCATGATTGCAAGATGTAATCCGCTATCAACAATTTTTCTAAAAACATCTAGCATTTCTTGAGAATCAGAATCTGTTAAAAATTTGTAAGGCCAATATGATAGAGCTTTTGTTCCAATTCTAATTGTTTTCAGATTTGGAAGTTTTGCATCAAGTAAAGTATCAATATATTTTGAGAAAATTTTTGCTTTCATAATCATTGGATCCCCGCCGGTAAATAACACGTCACTAATCTCTGGATGTTCTTTAACATACTGAACTAGTTGTTCTCCTTCTTGCATTGCAAATTTCATTTCATCCATTCCTACAAATTGTGGCCATCTAAAACAAAAGCTGCAATATGCATGACATGTTTGACTTTGACTTGGAAAGAAAAGACAGGTTTCTTTGTATTTGTGTTGCATTCCATATAATTTTGTTCCATCTTTCAATGTTGGAACATTTAGTTCCATTTGACCTGCAGGATGTGGATTTAGTTGTAAACGAATTTCATTTGCAATAGATGTAATTTCTTTTTTATCTAAATTGTTTTTTAATGCTGTTGCCATTTTTTCATAATGTTCAGGTTTTAACATTCCTTTTTGAGGAAAAGTTAGTACAAACATCGGATCATTAGGAATGTTATTCCAATCAATTAATTGCTCAACAACATAGTTGTTTGCTTTAAATGGTAAAACATTTCCAACAACTTCCATTTCAAATTGAGTTTCTTCTCCAAGATTCTGAATTTGTGGAATGGTTCGAAAATTAGATAATGTGTAAGATTTTAGTGATGGTGAATTATCCCAAATGGTTTCTTGATAGGTCACTTTGTTACTAGTACAAATACCATTGTTAAAGGTTACAGGTTTTTTTATGCGTGAAAATTTTAAATTTTATAATAGTTTTATTAAAGATTCTAACAGGAATGAGAGTTCAGGTTACCTATGTATGATAGAAAAAAAGAGAAAAAGTGATCTAAATGGCTGAAGAAATAATTGATGCAGTAACAGGTCAAGTAGACCAATTTCAAGGTATTTCTCAGCTTCTAGCTTCGTCTGAATCTCTTCAGGCAGCATTTATTGTATTAATTGTAGGAATTATTGGAATCGTAGTAATTTATCGTACATTTTCAAAATGGGTAAAGAAGCAAAAATTGAATTATGTACGACCACATCTTTCAAGATTTATCAGGGTGGTGGTTTTACCATTTTTTGCTATTATATTAATTACCTCAGTAAATTTCTACATACAATCATTTGCTCTGTTTGAAAATGATGTTTTAGATTATGCAAAGGAAAAACTAAATCCTAGTGAAACATTTGCAAAGATTCTCAATACAATAAATATTCTTGTTATTGGATACTCTATTGCTCATATAATTCCAATAGTACTTCGTAAAAAAGAAAAATCTAATTTGGAGAAAGAAGATTTTGAGGCATGGAAAGAGTTACGTGGATTTTTAGATGATGATAATGATCTTTTTCATAAATTCTACAGGTGGGTTCCTCCAAAACACACACCAGAAGAACTAACAGGTGAAGAATTTGAAAAAAATCTCAAGACAGAGGAAGGTAAAAAATTCCTTGAAGAATTTAGAACAACAAAAGGACTACCTATTGGTAGCTATGAACAATTAGTTAAAGATCCATTTGAAGAATGGAAAAAATCTGAGAGAGTCAAGTATCAAAAATATTATGATGATTGTATTTCTGGAAATAATGAATCTGGAAAAAAGCTAAAACCTGGACAAGACGTTGAGGAAATTTTCCCTATAGATACATGGAGAGAAGAAAAAAGATTTAGCGGATTTGATCCAGTAGTTTCTGGATCAAAACCACCAGGTTATGCAAAAAGAAAAAGAAAAGATCTTCCAAAATCAATTTCTCAGATTTTACCACTTGGAATTTTTGTTGCAGTAATACTTGGAGTAATTAGTTGGTGGGGAATAGATTTGATAATACTTGCAACTGCTACAGGAGGATTTGCCATAGGTATAGGATTAGCACTACAAGAAACCATGCAAAATTATTTTGCATACATATTGATTAGAAAGGACAAGATTTTTGCAGAAGGTGAGCGTGTTCAATTAGATACTGGATATAATGGATATGTGCATAAAATCACTCCTAGAGTAACTTTCATTCGTGATGCATTAAATGAATCATATGCAGTAATTCCAACAAGGCAGCTTGTTAATTCTCAAATTATTAATTATTCAAAAGAAATCAAAATGGTACCAGCAATTGTTGAAGTAGGAGTTTCTTATCTCAATAATCCAAAGCAAGTCGCTGCAATTTTAGTTAAGATTGGAAAGCGGGCTATGAAAGAGGTTATAGATGAAAGAGGAAGACATCTAGTCAGGCAGCAAAGATGTCCTTATTTGGATAACAATAAGCCTAGTTGTGGATGTGACAAAGATATTCATGTTGAAATAAATCAACCTGTTGTTAGATTTAACAAATTTAATGATTCATCACTTGATTTTTCATTATGGGTTTATGTTAGAGATTATGGTGCACAATTCAAAACTAAAACGGACATTAGGGTAATTATGTATGAAGAATTTAAAAAATATGATATCAGAATTCCATGGCCAATTAGAACAGTGTATCAAGGAGATGAAAAGCGGGAGGATGAGGAAATCAGAAAGCTTGATGACAAAAGAAACAAAGTTGTTGATGAATTTGGTATAGGAGATATAGGTCGTGGAGGCGGAGAGGATTAATCTTCTCAAAACTTAAGAATCCCATTAAATCACATTTTCTTGTTGAGTAATATATCAATAATTTCAGGAAAAACATCTGAGGATTTAGCAAGAAAATTATCTAAGAAGATAAAGGCAAATCTAGTAAAATCGGAGATTAGAGTTTTTGCTGATGGGGAAAGTAAAATTACGTTAAATGGAAATCTATCAAAGAAAAAATCAGTTGTGGTACAGTCAATTTATCCGCCAGTTGATACCAATTTGATACAAGTATTATCATTGATTTCAAAAGCTAAAGAAATTTCATCACAAGTAATTGCTGTAATTCCATACATGGGATATGCAAGACAAGATAGAGAGTTTTTGCCTGGCGAAATTGTAACGATGAAAGTTCTAGGGAAATTATTCAAAGGTGCAGGTGCATCAAAAGTTATCGTAGTTGATATTCACAGTATGATTGGATTTAAGCACTTTACTATAAAGACAAAAAATGTAACTGCAATTTCAGATCTTGTACAGTATTTTAAGAAATTGAGGCTAAAAAATCCTCTGATTGTATCCCCTGATCAGGGTGGAAAAGAAAGGGCAAGGGAATTCGCAAGGGAATTCGGTTCAGAGTTTATCGCTTTAGAAAAAAAGAGAGATAGAAAAACAGGTAAGGTACAGATTCAAACTAAAAATGTAGAAGTTGCAGGAAGAGATCTAATTCTAGTTGATGATATGATAAGTACTGGTGGAAGTATTGTTAAAGCTACACAATTTCTCAAAAAACAAAAATGCAAAAGAGTGTATGTTGCATGTACACATGCACTTTTAATGAATGATGCAGAAAATAAAATTAGAAAAGCAGGAGTCACAAAAATTGTTAGTGCAAATACAATTCCAGGTAAAACATCAATAGTAGATGTTTCAAATACAATTGCAAAGGCAATAGCATAATGCCAGAAAGTTTTTTTATTTTATCTAAAGATTATCTAGAACTTGCTACTGATGAAATAATTGCATTATCAAAAATGTATGATAGATTTTCTAAAGTTAAAATAATTTCAAATCTAGTAATTATCCAATCAAAAACAAACTGGGAAAAAATTTCAAAGCGTGCGTCATTTGTAAAAATTTCTGGTCAGATATTAAGAAAGATGTCAGGATTATTTTTAGATGAAGAAAATTTGGGGGTGTTAAAAAATGCTAAAACCTTTGTTTGTAGAATAATCAATTTGTCATCCAATCAATTCAATATTCCCGAATTGGAGAGTTCTATGGGAGATATGGTATCAAAGTTTTCTCATGCAAAAGTAAAATTGGAAGATCCCGACATTACGGTATATCTAATTTTTACAGATAAAGAAAACTTTTTTGGATTTTCAAAAAGAGTCAAAAAAGAGAGTAGACCTAAAAAGATTACAAAATATCCTCATGAATTAGATTGGAAATTAACAAGAGTCATGATAAATTTAATAGGAATGAGAGAAGGAAAAACTATTTGTGATCCATTCTGTGGTACAGGTACAACTCTTTTAGAAGCCAAATCAATGGGAATTCATGCAATTGGATTAGATTTTGATGAAAAGATGTGTGCAATTTCAAAAGAAAATCTTGTGACAAATGGCTATAAATCAAAAGTATTCAACTCAGATTTTCAAGAATTATCAAAGATTTCTGAAGAATTTGACGGTATTGTTACTGATTTACCATATGGAAGATCTTCAAGGGCGTCAGAAAAACCAGAGGAGATCCTGAGGAGATTTTTCTCAATTTTGCCTAAACGTAAAAGAATTGCAATCATGTACAAAAAAGAATTGGATAGTAAATTGAGATTAAAGGGACTAAAAAAATATGAAATCTATAGGCATAAAAGCTTGACAAGGACAATTTTGATAAAATGAAACTCGTGTTTTTAGGTACATCAGCAGCCCAACCTACTGAGAAAAGAGGATTGTCCTGTATTTGTTTAGAAAGAGAAGGTGAAATTCTAATGTTTGATGCAGGAGAAGCAACACAAATTTCCTATATGAAATCAGGTTTAGGGTGGAATAAAAAAATGAAATTGTTTGTAACGCATCTACATGGAGATCATTGTGTAGGGATTTTGGGATTGCTGCAAACAATGTCTATGCAAAATAGAACAGAAACTTTGGAAATTTTTGGACCAAATGGAATTGAAGAATTTATTGCTGCTAACATCAAAGTATTAAATTTTGGATTATCATTTCCTGTTTTAATTACTATTATTAAAGAAGGGAAAGTTTTTGAAGATAAAAAATATTCAATTCATGCTTGTAAAGCAAATCATTCAGTTACTGCATTTTCATATCTATTTGAAGAAAAGGATAAGCCAGGAAGATTCAATATTGATGAAGCTAAAAAATTAGGAATTCCAGAAGGGGAGTTGTGGAATAAATTGCAAAATGGAAATAAAATAGAAATTAATGGAAAAATAATAAAACCAGATCAGGTATTAGGAGAAAAACGTCCTGGAAAAAAGATTGGTATTTCAGGAGATACAATGCCTACCAAAGAGTTAGAAAAATTTTTTGAGGATTGTGATTATCTGGTATTTGATTCCACATTTCTAGATGAAGAAAAACAAAGAGCACAAGATACTTGCCATTCTACTGCAAAGCAAGCTGCAACAATAGCAAAAGATGCAAAAGTAAAAAATTTAGTTTTAACACATTTTTCAGCAAGATACAAAGACGAAGTTGGACATTTAGAAGAAGCAGGAAAAATTCATGATTCAGTAATTGCTGCAAGAGATCTTTTAGAAATAGAAATTAAATAAGATGTTTAAATTAACCAAAGACCAGATTGATAGTATTAAAAAAATCGTATTTGTAACAGGAGCAGGAATTTCTCAAGAAAGCGGTATTCCAACATTTAGAGGAAAAGATGGATTATGGAGAAAGCATGATGCCATGAAATTAGCAACAATTGATGCATTCTATGATAATCCAAAATTGGTTTGGGAGTGGTATAATGAAAGAAGGGCAAATATTTTTGCTTCAAAGCCAAATCTAGGCCATAAGGCAATTGCTGAACTAGAAAAATATGTCAAAGTAGCAGTTTTAACACAAAATATTGATGGACTCCATCAAAAAGTAGGAAGTACAGAAGTATTAGAGTTACATGGAAGTATCATTAAGATCAAATGTTCAGTTTGTAATTATAAAGAAGAAATGACGTCAGAGATTTCAGAAATTCTACCCTTGTGTAAATGTGGAAATATTTTACGACCTGATGTAGTATGGTTTGGAGAATCTTTGCCACAAGATGTTTGGCAAAAAGCTATGATCCTTGCAAGTCAATGTGATTTAATGGTGATTGTGGGAACATCTCTAGTTGTATCACCTGCAAATACATTACCTATCTATGCAAAACAAAATAATGCAATACTGATTGAAATTAATCCTGAAAATACTGAAATGTCATCTGAAATGGATTTAGTCATAAGAAATACAGGGGCCATTTCTCTACCTGAATTTGTATCATTGTTTAAAAAAAATTAAATTATTTTTGTGAAAAGACACCATTAATATTTGAATCAGAGGAATCACCTGGATTGAACACTGATGAAGAAACTATACCATAATCTTGATGATCAATAATCATATCTACATAATAAGGAATTCCAGTTGCATCATTTACAATAGTTTCAAACATTGAAGTAAAATATGTACCAGAAAAAATTTCTTTTTCTGCAGTTCTAATTACAACATTAATACTATTTGTTTTCCCACTAGAATCAGAGTATTGGAGAAGAATATTGTTATCAGATTGTTGGTTTGTGGATAAAGAAAGGGTCTCATATGTTATTGGAGAATTAGTTTGTATTATAGCAGGATTCGTAGATTTTGATGGAGCAGATGATGAATCAATTGATTTTGAATTTTGTGAAGTTGAATCAGCTACAAAGATATTCTTAATAGATTCAATAGGGTTAAGATTAGAAATTTCTTCGTTAATGACTTTTTGAGAAGATTCTTTTACTTCAGAAACTTCGTTGGAAATTTTATTTCCAGTTTGACTTATTTCATTAGAGATAGTATCTCCTGTTTTATCTATTATTTTATCAATTGAACCATCAATTCTTTCTTCAACTGAAGCTGAAGTTCTAGAGCCAAAATTTGATATATCGTTTTTTAAAGAATCAATTACGCTTGCAGAAGTTGAAGGAAATAAGATATCGATCTCATTAGAAAATACCATGCCTCCTAATATCAAAATACCTGCAATTATTCCTAATTTTATGAACATTTTATTATAATTCAAAAAAAATGATTTTAGATTCATACTAAAAAAAATAGTCAAAACAGAGTGAATTTTCTTAACTAAGTTTCACTAATTTCCTAAAACAATCCAATCAATTACTCCATCAATATTTGATGAAGTAAGAATTACTTTAATTGGTCCCAAAGGGGATTCTTCTGCTTCTTCACAAATTGCTATTTGTTTAACAAAAGCTGCCTGTTTGTTAAGATAAAACCAGGTTGTATCATTATCTAAATTTTTTTCAAGATAACGACGATAAATGTTTTGAGACTTTTTCGAATGAATTGTTTCATGAATTTTTTCAAATGATCTTAATTCTTTTGATTGTGCTGTGATTGAAAAAAGATCAGTTTTGACTGTAGAGTATGGAAAGATATTTGAAATTGCTTTTTTAACTTTTTCAGAATCTTCAGAAGGATGTAAAGTACTTGTCATTTGAATTGTGCAATTAATGTTTGGAATTTTCATTCTATCCAACTTTGAATAATTTCATAGGCGTTTTTGATTAATTCATCTTTTGTCAAGCCAATATTTGATATTGCATAATCAGACAAAGCTATTGAATTGCTAATTCCAACTCCTAATTCACGATTGTCTCTTTCTTCAAAGTGTTCTTTTGTTTGTGGATCATCTGATCTGCCTCTTTTTTGTAGAAAATCAAATCTTGTATCTGTAGAAGCATGAATTGCTAATAGTTTTACGGCACCATATTTTCTTAGTACTTGTATTTCATCATTTGATCTTACTCCATCTACTAGAATCACGTTAGCTGTAGAAGATTCTATTTGTGGTTTTACCAATTCTGCTATAGCACCTGGACCATTTTGCTCTCTTAGTTCAAGCATTAATTTCCCAAGATTTGATCTTGTTAATTCTAAATTTCTTTTTTTTGCTTCGTCCCTAACAGCATTTCCCATATTGATAATTTTGTATCCTTTTGATTCCAAACCTTCAGCAATGGTGGATTTTCCAGCACCAGGCATGCCTGTTAGGCAAACAATTAGTTTTGTCAATATATGATAAAAAAGAGACTCGTCTATGAAGTTACCGGAAATTATTATAAAGATACATCAAAGAATGTTATATGCGAACTTTTGTGGCAGTAGAAATTTCAAATAATGATGTTATTCATTCAATTAAAAAAATTCAAAATAAAATTAACATCGACGCAAAACCTGTTGATTCAGAAAATTTACATTTTACGTTACAGTTTTTAGGAGAGATTTCAGATGATATCTCTCAAAAAATCATTGATGCTCTTAATACGATTGAATTTTCAAGTTTTAGGATTAATTTGAAAGGAATAGGTGCATTCCCTAAACCTAAATTTCCAAGAGTAATTTGGATAGGTACTGATGAGGACGGGGGCAATATGTTAATTCATCTAGCAAAAAAAGTAGAAAAAGTCTTGGAACCTTTGGGATTTTCTCCTGACAAACCATTCAAACCTCACATTACAATATTTAGGATTAAAAAGAAGGTAGGAGATATAACAAAAGAATTGGATAGTCAAAAAATGACAGATTTTGGCATTCAAGAAATAATTAGTTTCAAATTGAAAAAAAGTGAACTTACATCTAGTGGACCAATCTATTTTGATTTAGCGGAGATTAAAGCAAAAAAATGAAACAAATTATTAGTAAAGTGTCTAAAAATGTAATTCCATCAAAAACAATTGAGAAATCAAAAAATAAAATTGCTGGTCAAGCATTCAAGTTAGTAGAAAAAGAAATTGCAAAATATCCAGAAGTTATAGGATTAGAATTTGGAGGATCATATGCAAAAGGCACCTGGTTACCAAAAGATGCAGATATAGATATTTTTGTAAGATTCAAAAAATCTACAATGGAAGAAAAATTTGAAAGAATTTCAAAAAAGATAGGTTTTGATTCGTTAAAAAAATATTCTCCTTATGTCAGGTATTCTGAGCACCCATATGTTGAGGCTAAAATTAAGAATACTAAGATCAATGTAGTACCATTTTATGATGTAAAAATTGGAGAATGGAAAAGTGCTGCAGATAGATCAACATTTCATACTAAATTTATGCAAAAGTCATTAACATCAAAAATGAAAAATGATGTGAGAGTTCTCAAGACGTTTCTAAAATCAAATGGAATTTACGGTGCGGAAATTGCAAAACAAGGATTTAGTGGATATGTATCAGAGGTTTTAGTTTTGCATTTTGGAAGTTTCGAGAATATTATAAAATCAATATCAGAAATTAAAGAAAATCAAGTAATTGGAAAAACTTCAAAGAAATTTGAAACATCAATTGTGATAATTGATCCTATTGACAACAACAGAAACTTAGCTGCTGCAATATCTAATGAAAATATTGGAAAATTTGTTCTAATTTGTAGAGCCTTTAAAGATAAAGGTGTTATAGATTTCTTTAAGAATAAAAAATTAAAAATTTCAAAAAAGTATTGGGAAAATTTGTTAGTTATAAAATTTAATTTCAAAATTAGAAGTCCAGATATAATATGGGGGCAGATTAAAAGAGCTACTTCATCATTGTCTACACAATTAGAACTAGGCGGATTTAATGTATTGAGAAGTAAATCTTACACAGATCAAAAAAATGAAGTTTATCTATTTTTCTTCTTGGAATCATCAAAGATTAACCAAATATATTCAAAGAATGGACCAGATTTTTTTAGAGAAGACAGTTCTAAAAGTTTTATTTCTAAAAATCTTGGAAATACAGAATTAATGTGGATAGGAAATAATGGAAAAATAATTTCAGTGGAAAATAGAAAGCATACAGATGCAGTCAAGTTTATGTCAGAGTTTTTGAAAAAGAATCTTCAAACAGGCATACCCAAAGGTCTTCAAAGTGATTTTAAACAAGGTTACAAAATTTCAGTAGGAAAGAAAAATTTAAGCAAATCAATTAAAGAGGTTGCAAGCGAGTTGATTTCAACAGATGGCACACTTGTTTATTTCAATTAAGAAACTTTCTGATGAGCCATACTCAAAAATTCTTGGATATCCAAAAGCTACTAGTAGTCAAATAAAATCAAGAATCACTGAGTTAGAAAAATTAAAAATTAGATCAGTTTCATTTACAGGTCCTACAACAATTGGTAACCTAGCAATTTTAGGTAAAGGATACGTTGGTGTTGTGGTTCTTGCAAAAAAAAATAACAAATTAGTTGCATTAAAAATTAGAAGAACCGATTCGCAAAGAAATGAAATGAAAAATGAAGCAATTTTACTAAAATTAGTGAATTCTGTAAATGTTGGACCAAAGATGTTAGTTGCTAGTAAAAATTTTTTGGTGATGGAATATCTAGAAGGAATTAAAATTAGTGAATGGGTTTATTTGTTAAAAGGTATTGGAAGTGCAAAAAAAATAAAATCTACAGTCAGAAAAATTTTAGAAGATTGTTATAGGTTAGATCAATTGGGTTTTGATCATGGCGAATTAAGTAATATTTCTAAACATGTCATAGTAGGAAAGACAAAATCTACTTTAATCGATTTTGAAAGCTCTAGTACTAAGCGAAGACCATCAAATGTTACATCCATCACTCAAGCATTTTTTATTGGATCAGGTATTGCAAAAAAAGTTCAAAAAATTTATAAAAATTCATCGAAAGAAAAAATTATTGAGGCATTAAAACAATACAAACAAGAAAAAACAAGAAAAAGTTTTGATGAATTACTAAAAATTCTAAAATTATAATGGGATTGGCAGGATTTGAACCTGCGACCACTAGTCCCCCAGACTAGTATCATACCAAGCTAGACTACAATCCCTTGTTTCAGAGGCACAAAATGAAATTATTAAATCGTCGTATTGATTTATCAAATACATGAAGATTTGTAATATTTGTCACAAAATTTCAGCAACTGATCAAGACCATCTTGATTGTGTTCAAAAAAGAAATATTGAATTACAAGATGAAGATTTTAAAAATAATATTCCAGAAAGGCTGAATCTATCAAAAAATACTCAAGATTTAGGTATTGAAGTAAAAGCAATTTTGGAACATCTTTCTAAAGCTAAAGATGATAAAGATGAATCATAACCATTTTGCCAGTCTTTCTCTTTCAAATTCTATTTTTTTAGAAAGATTATCCGCAGTTGATTCTGTAAGATTTGTTGAAGGTTTTGAATTTGAAAACATATCCACTTCTATAATGGAAGCAGTGTCTCTGCCAGATTCTATAAAACAACCACCCTTTCCGTCAAAAAGTTCAGATTCTTTTTTAGATTGAATTTTTGAAATTATGTTATTGGCAACTGTAATACCTTCTCCCTCTGCAAAAACTCCGGCTTTTGGGACTGCCATTGCTTCTGTAACTGTTAAACTAGTAACATCACCTATTGCAAATACATTTTCAAAAGATGTTTTACAATCTCTATCTATTGAAATGAATCCTGGTTCTTTAGCTAAACCAGAATCATAAATTACTTTTGGAGCTATATGTGGAGGAATAGCTAAGAGTAAATCAAAATCAGCTTCACTGTTTTCAAAAATTAGTTTCTTTGATTCAACAGACTGTATTTTACTTGAGTTATGAAAAATAATTTTTTCAGAATTTACAAGTTCAAGAATTTGTTTGCTAACTTCAGGGCCAGCAGCAGGCAACGTTATAGAAGCAGGACTGTAAAAATCAATTTCTATAGAATCACGCATTCCACGTTTTCTAAGCATAGAATCTATTAGCAAACTAGCCTCAAATGGAGCAGGTGGACACTTGTAAGGCATTCCCATAATAGATATTGCAATTTTTCCAGATTTTATATTTTCTAGTTTGTCATGAATTTCTGAAAGATCATTATGATCATATAGATTTAATCCATTTTCAACTAATCCAGGAATTTTTTCTGGAGCCAAAACAGCACCCATAGAAATTATCAGATAATCATATTGAATGTTGTGAGATATTGTTTTTACATTTTTATTTTGTAAATCAATTTTTAAAATTTCATCTTTAATGAAACTGATTTCTTTTTTTGATAATTCATTTAATGAACCAATGGAATTTTCAAAAGTTCGTGTTCCATTAATTATCCATAATTTTGCAAATCCTACCATAAACCAGTCTTTTTTATCAATTACAGTAATTTTTACTTGTGATGAAGATAGAGAATTTCTTAATTCATTTGCAGTTGATAGTCCACCAAAACCTCCTCCTAAAATCACAACATGTGGGATATCAGTCAACTTAGCGTTCTTGTGTTGTAGGTCTTATCAAGATTTCATTAACATTTACATGAGATGGAGATTCAACTGCATACAAAATTGCATTTGCAATGTCTTCTGCCTGTAATGCTTCCATCTTCTTTGCATTTTCAATAAATCCTTGCAATGATTCATCAGTAATTGTATCATTAAGTTCTGTTGCAACAACTCCAGGCTCTATACTAGTAACTCGAATGTTAGATCGTACACTAAATTCTTGTCTTAATCCCTCACTAAATGCTGCAACTGCGTGTTTTGTTGCACAGTAAACACTTCCTGCTGGAAAAACAATTCTTCCAGCTACGGACGAGAGATTTACAATATGACCAGATTTTTTATCTTTCATATGAGAAATTACTGCGGCTGTAGAATATAATACGCCTTTAATATTCACATCAATCATTCTATCCCATTCATCAACCTTTAGACTTTTGAAGAAGCTCAAAGGCATCAAACCTGCGTTATTTACAAGAATATCAATAGAACCCCACTTGTCTAAAACTGCATTGGCAAAATTTTCACATTCAGATCTTTGAGTTACGTCTAATTTTTGAAAAAATACTTCTCCACCATCAACAGAAATTTTTTTTGCAAGTTCATCCAATCTGTCAACTCTTCTAGCTCCTATAGCAACTTTAGCACCAGCTTTTGATAATGCTAATGCAGTAGCAAAACCAATACCACTACTTGCTCCAGTAATTATTGCAATCTTATCTTTAATCATCTAAATCTCCTAGACAGATTATCATTGTAAAAATGTTTAGACGTTAAGAAAATGTAAATTTTAAGCAAGGCGTAGCACCTTTATTAAAAGAAAAACTGTAATGAAATTATGAAATCTGAAAATTGTGCATATTGTGGGGATTTGACTGATATGCCTTTTCAATGTAATTATTGCAAGGATCCATTTTGTTCAGAACATAGACTTCCAGAAGAACACAGATGTGTAAAACTCAATCAGATTAGAGCAAGAAGATTTGGGGAGAAAAAAGTTATACGAGATGGTGGACCTAACAAACCAAGTATTTTCAAACGGATTTTTGGAAGATTCTAAAATCAATAAGGGCTTTTGTCAGGAGATATTTTTGCACGTCTTCCTTGATAAATAAGTGCAATAGCAAGAGCAAACATCACCATTGCAGTTAACGGAAAATTCTGTGGGGCAGGCAAAATAAACCAATAATATACTCCAAAACCAACAGATATAGTTGCTTGTACCCATAATTTTACCCATTTTGGAGCTTTGATTAATCTACTAATAGCTTCTACTGCAAAAATTCCAATTACAGGATAAATTGTGTAAAACAAAAAATCAATTACATCTACACCTGTATGAGACATTTAACATCAAAAGAAAATAGGTATAATTTCTACCTAATCTTCCCAACGTACTTTGGTGGCAATATTTTTAGAAATTAAGGCTTGTGCATTCTCATAGGGAATTGTTGCTATATCTTCAGGTTTGAAGGGTCCGTATTTTTCAAGGTCAGCACCAACAATCTCATCTACTTCATTAAGAAATCTAATAACAATTTTCTTCGTCTTGTGATTTTGAGCTAATGATTCAAGAAATTTTGATTTTCCATGAATGGTTGCTGAAATAATCATTTCTATTCTTTCTTTTTGTTCCTCTTTTGAATCTAAAATGAATTTTTCTTCATCTAAAAGATATCCGTTTTCTATTTCAGAAGAGTTCAAAATTTTATCCAATCTGATATTTATCAATAACGATGATAATTCAGTTGCCATTTCTATTATTGTATCTTTAATTTTACTTTCTACACCATCAAATTCTTGTTTTTGTAAATTTCCTATAAAATCAGCAAGATTTTGATAAAAGTTTGGTTCAATTTCTAACAAGGAATCATTTTCAATTTCTCGTAAAACTGTATGATGTAATGAATTGATATCTATTTGATTTGTTTCAGACATTTCTTACCTAATCCTTAAATGCTGGATGTATTTGTGTTTGATTGAAGTACAAAATTGCCGTATAAAGTAAGTCATGGTAAAGCAATACAAGTAACATATTCACCAGACGAAGTTTTCTCCAGAATTCAGCATGAAGGTATCCAATTTATCGATTTACAATTTACAGGTTTAACAGGTCATTTCCATCATACTACAATTTCAGCTGATACTTTTACTCCTGAACAGATGAAAGATGGATTACCTAAATTAGATGGTTCATCTATAGTTGGTTTTGCCAGTATTAATGATTCAGATCTGCTTTTAAAACCAGATCCAAATACGTTTGCAATAATTCCTTGGATGACTGAAAACAAAACTGCTAGACTTCTTTGTGATATTTACTGGGGAGAAAATAGAGGAAGATTATCACGAGATCCTAGAGGAATTTCTCAAAAAGCTGAAGAGTATATCAGATCTCAGGGATTTGATTTTAGTACGTGGGGTCCAGAGGTAGAATTTTTTGTTTTTGATAAAGTTCATTGGGATGTTCTAACACCATATAAAGGTCAATCATATTCAATTGAATCAAAAGAAGCTCCATGGAGTCAAGAAGGAGATGGATACCCAATGGGATTACAAGAAGGATACTATCCGAGTACACCATCAGACACTCTTACACCATATAGAAATGAATGTGTGAATATTCTTAAAAATAATTTTGGGATCTTATGTGATAACCATCATCATGAAGTTGCAACTGCAGGGCAATGTGAAATTGATATAAAATATGATTACATGACAAATGCTGCAGATGCTGCCCAGTCATACAAGTATGTAATTAGAAATGTCGCACAAAAATATGGAAAAGTTGCAACAATGATGCCAAAACCAATTGCTATGGATTCAGGATCTGGAATGCATGTTAATGTTAGTTTATGGAAAGGAAAAGAAAATGCATTTTTTGATCTAGATGATGAGATTGAACTAAGTCAAACTGGAAGATATTTTTGTGGTGGAATCATTAATCATGCAAAAGCATTATCTGCAATTTGTAATCCTACTACTAACTCATATCATAGATTAGTACCAGGTTATGAGGCTCCAGCATATGTTGCATGGAGTTCAGGAAACCGTTCTGCTATTGTAAGAGTTCCTAAACATCTAACAGGAAAAAATTATGCACATCTAAAAAGACTAGAGTTTAGAGCTCCTGATCCTTCATCAAATCCATATCTTGTATTTGCTGCTGTAACTGCGGCTGGAATGGATGGATTAAAAAAGAAAATGGATCCTGGAGATGAAGTACGTGACGATATTTTCAAGATGACTAAATCTGATAGATCTAGAAGAGGAATAGGTGTTCTTCCAAAAAGTCTTGGAGAAGCATTAGATGAATTAGAAAGCGACAGAAAATTCCTCAATTCGATTTTTACAAATGATGTAATTGATAAAATCATAGAATTAGAAAGACGTGACCAGCGTGAAATAGCAATTAGGCCACATCCACATGAATTTTATCTATACTTTGATGTTTAGATTCTTCCAGTAAGTGCAATAATGTAGTATAGTGAAATTGCCATTAAGATAAATCCTCCTCCAAGAAATATTTCTCGTTTCTTTTCAGATGTAGCAGCTTTATAGAGTAAAACTCCACCAGCAAGACCTACAAATAATATCAAAACTCCAATAACTACACTATCAAAACTTGTGTTAGTAATTAATGGATGAAAAAATCCAGCAAGTAATGCAAAGAATGCAACAAGGTAAATGTACTTAAAACCTGCAAGAATTTTGGATGATGTTTTATTCAATATTGTTCGTAAATACGGTAATCAAATAAACTTTTGAAAAATTTTTAAAAATAATTTACATCATTCCGCCCATGTCAGGCATTCCACCCATTCCAGGTGGCATTCCACCCATTCCAGGTGGCATTCCACCCATTCCAGGTGGCATTCCTCCTTCTCCACCAGGTGGACCTCCTGCAGATTTTTGAGTGGCAATTACATCATCAATTCTGAGAATCATGCATGCAGCTTCGGCAGCTGCTGAGACTATCTGAAGTTTTACTACAAGTGGTTCAATGATATCGCTTGATTTCATATTACCTACTTTTCCTTTCATTACATCAATTCCAGTCCATTTCTCACCTTTCTGTTGTTTTGAACGAAGAAGTGTAAGTGTGTCAATTGGATCCATTCCAGCATTTTCAGAAAGTGCTAATGGAATTGATTCTAAAGCATCAGCAAATTTTTCAGCAGCTAATTGTTCTCTTCCTTCTAGGGATTTTGCCCAACTTCTGAGTTTTGTTGCAGCAAATGTTTCAGGGGCACCACCACCTGCAACAATTTCAGGTTTTAGAATTACATCTTTAACAACCATAAGGGCATCATGAACAGAACGTTCAACTTCATCTACTACTCTTTGTGAACCTCCACGCAGAAGTAATGTAACAGATTTTGGATGTTTACATCCTTCGATGAATACCCATTTATCTTCTTCAATTTTTCTTTCTTCAACAATTTCTGCACTTCCTAGATCTTTTTCGAAGAGATCATCAAGGTTTGTAACTATCCTTGCACCAGTTGCTTTTGCAAGTTTTGTAAGATCACTTTCTTTTATTCTTCTAACTGCAATAATTCCTGCTTTTGCAAAATAATGTTGAGCCATATCATCAAGTCCTTTTTGGCACAACACTACGTTTGCTCCAGAACCAATTACTTTGTCAACCATTGTTTTTAGCATCCTGTTTTCTTCATCTAAAAATGATTTTAGTTGTTGAGGATTTGAAATATTGATTTTAGCATCAGTTTCAGTTTTACTAATCTCTAATGCAGTGTTGATTAATGCAATTTTAGCATCAGTTATCTTTCTTGGCATGCCTCCATGAACTATTTCTTTGTCAAGTACAATGCCTTGGATGATCATCGAATCTTTTACAGATCCACCCGCTTTCTTTTCTACTTTAATATCATCAATATCAACATCATAGTTTTCTCCATTCTTTTCTGCTACTGCAAGTACTGATTTTACAATAATATCTGCAAGTTGATCAGCATCTTTTCTAACGAGTTTAGTTTGCATTGATGTTTTTGCAATTTTAGTTAAAATGGTTTTGTCGTTTGCAGAAATTTTGTCTGCTATACTTTCAAGATATTCTTTTGCTTTCTTTGCTGCTTTTCTATAACCATCAACAATTATTGTTGGATGTACATCTTGATCTATTAGAGATTCTGCATGCTCTAGTAATGCACCTGCTAAGACAACAGCAGATGTTGTACCATCTCCAACCTCATTATCTGTGGTTTTGGAAATTTCAACAAGCATTTTTGCAGCTGGATGTTGAACATCAATTTCTTTAAGGATGGTTGCCCCATCATTTGTAATAGTAACATCACCTAGAGAATCAACTAACATTTTATCCATCCCTCTGGGACCTAAGCTGGTATGAACAATTTCGGCGATAATTTTAGATGCAGCAATGTTATTCTTTTGCGCTTCCCGGCCTTTGGTTTCTGAACCGCCTTCTTTTAACAATACTACCGGCATATTTCCCTTTGAAGTAGCTTGCATGCCCATAGATGCAAAAACTTCCGATTCCCCTTTTATACCTTCCAGATCAAGATGTAAAAAAAATTGATTGTTATCGGTGTTTTTAAATTGGGAAAATAAAGTTGCAAAATATGGCAAAATCTCAGAATAGACAATCTTATGATAAAATTTTTACAAAATTAAAGGAACATCACAAGTGGTTTGAAAATTCAATTCCATTGATTGCAAGTGAAAATATTCCAAGCCCTGCTGTTCGTGAAGCAATAATTTCTGATTTTGGAAATAGGTATGCTGAAGGATGGCCTGGGGAGAGAGTCTATGCAGGTTGTGTGTACATTGATGATGTTGAGTTTGAATGTATGAAATTAGCTAAAAAATTATTTAAAGCAAAATTTGCTGATGTAAGACCAATTTCAGGAGTTGTTGCAAATCTAGCAATTTATTCTGCTTTTACTAATCCTGGCGACATAATGTTGGCACCTTCTATTCCTGCTGGTGGACATATCTCCCATGGTAAAAAGGAGCATTCAGGAACTGCAGGTTTAGTCCATGGATTGGAAATCGAATTCTATCCATTTGATGCAGAAGAAATGACAATTGATGTCGATAAGACTAAGCAAAAGGTAAAGGATTTACAAAAAGTTAATCGTCTTCCAAAAATGGCAATGTTTGGTGGTTCATTATTCTTGTTTCCTCATCCTGTCAAAGAATTATCGGATTTTCTAAAGAGTTACAATATTCATATTAATTATGATGCAGCACATGTTGCAGGATTAATTGCAGGGGGTAAATTCCAAGATCCTTTGCGCGAAGGAGCAGATACTATGACTATGAGTACTCACAAGACATTGTTTGGACCCCAAGGAGGATTGGTTTTAGGTTCAGAGGAACATGAAGAGGTAATTAAAAAAGCAACATTTCCTGGTCTTACAAGTAGTCATCACATTCATCATATGGCTGGAAAGGCAGTTGCTTTTGCAGAAGCTTTAGAGTTTGGAAAAGATTATGCTACCGAGGTAATTAAAAATGCAAAATTGTTAGCAGATGCTCTACATGCTATGGGATTCAAAGTCTTGGGAGAAAGTAAAGGATTTACAAAATCTCATCAGATTGCCGTAAATGTTTTAGATTATTCTGATGGTGGTAAAGTAGAATCTGATTTAGAAAAAGCTAACATCATTGTAAACAGACAACTAATTCCAGGTGATATCAAGGCAGGAAGAAATTATTTCCATCCAAGTGGAATTAGACTAGGAGTTTCTGAAATCACCAGACTTGGAATGAAGAAGAATGAAATGGAAGAGATTGCATCTTTAATCAAAAATATTGTCATTGAGAAAAAGGATCCAAAGAAAATACTTTTAAAAGTTAAATCTTTTAGAAAGAATTTTCAAAAAGTTAAATTTTGTTTTGACAATAAATTAGGTGCTTACGAATACGTTAAACTCAGATAATCTTTAGGCATAATCAGTAAGCAGAGATTGATCTCCTTTGTTTTTACCAAATACTAATTCAATTTCATCTGATAGTGCATGTATTCTTCCTCGTTGATATTCACTTACATCGTATTTTTCAACTAATCTTTTTGCAAGTTTTAGATATTTTTCTACAGATCCTCTAGTAATTGTAGCAATCAGTTTATGACCACAAACACATGTCTGAATAAGCGGCATTCTACGATATGATTTACCACATCCAGTACACCTAAAGTTTTGTCTAGCATATGCTCTAAGATTTCCCATAATATCTGGAACTAGATGTGTCGAAATTACATTTGAAACAATTTCGGAAGTATTTACAGCATCAATTAAATCGGCATTTTTAACTTGCATATCAAACTTGTCAAGCATAGAACCAAGTGTAGAATATGCACTACGAGATTTTGATGTAGTTAGTGATGAAGTTGAATGTGTAAAGAAATAATCATAAAATTGCCTTTCAGTTTCAAGTCGTGATTTGATAATATCTACAGATGTAATGTCTGATGCTTTAATTTGATGAAAAGTTGATTCAAAGAATTCTAAAGGAAATAATTTTGTAACTTCAAGATTGTGTGCCTGTGGCTGAGACTCATGTGGTAAAACTAGAGGCTGAACAAGTAATGGCGCATCCATTAATCCTCCTATTCTATCAGAAAGAAATTGCCTTGAAAAATTAAGTAAACTGTCCATTAGAAGCATTATAGAATCGGCATCACCATCAGCATCTCTTCTTTTTGCTGAATGCCAATTTGGAGTTGCAAAACAAACATGGGTTTCAGTATATCCAATTATTCGTCCTACAATTCCAACAGAAGTGTGGGGTGCTAAACCAATAATTAGATGACCAATCAATTCTTTGAAATTATTTACATTATAAAATGCAGATGTGCCATAAAATTTCTCTAAAAGCACATCAATGTATTTACAAGTTGCAATAAGATATTTTCCACTTTCATAAGGAATTATCACATCTTGCATACGAAGTTCAATGATTTGATCCGAGTTTTCAAGAGGGTTACCGTCAATATCATGATAATAACCAAGTTGTTTTAGTTCCTCAATTGAAGTTCCAATCCAAGATGGTTTGAATTGAGTTAGAGGAGAATTTGTTGCGTCAAATCTAACAGTTCCATCTTTGAAAGTTGTTAATCCAAAGTTTTGTCGTGTTAGTCCTTTTTCTAGAGGTTCAGCAATTTTATCTTGATTAATTAGTTCTTTTACGCCTTTGAATGGCTCTTTTGCACGAAGACCCATTTTTTCTTGAGCTAAAAGCAATCTTGTTTTTAGTGGAAATTCTTTGTGAGAATGTGCAAGAGCTTTACGCTTACATTTTTCACAAAATGGTTCATTGAGAATGTCCCTGCAATTGGTGCATCTATAGGTAATTGTTGTTTTTATACCACAGTTAGAACATTTTATTCCAATTGAAGGCTCATTGCATTTGTTGCAAATTCTGTTAAAGATATTTGCAAAAAAGTGTTCATTTCTAGATGCCTTTAGAAGATCTCTGGTAGGTCCTCCTTTATCACTAACTGGAAATAAAACATGTGTTGGAGGTTTCATTTGTCTTGCAGCTGCTTTTTCAGGTCTTCCTATTCTAACACCAACTGAAGTTGAAAATTTATTTTTGATTTGAATGCCTGAAGACTTTGATATTATTATAGGAACTGAAAAATCATTAATTGTTGGTTTTTTTCCAAATAATAAATTAAAGAATATTTTTGCTTCTTGACTTTCTAAAATTATTTTTTGATTATCAATTTTATGAGGAGTACCAAGATTTTCAAGAATTTTTTTAATTTTAATTGGGTATTCGATTAATGTATCATTAACTTTTATTGGCTCTAAGAGCATAGCTAGATCTTCGGATGAAATTTTATCCCAAAAGTATAGATAATGAGGATGAAGTGGAATTTTAAAATCAAGTGAAATTTTTATTGCTTCATCAACTGAAGGAGTTTTACTTAAGAACTGTTCTAGATAGTAAGTTTTAGATTCAGTATTTTGGATTTTTTGTTTTAGTTCCTCAATCCAGAATTCCTCAACATATGCAGATGGAATTAGTTGGGCATTGTTTTCAAGAAAATCTCCAAATGAAATTAGAATATCTCCTAGATGTAGTATTTTTTCGATTTCATTTTTTATTTCTAATGCATGTTTTACATCTCTAATTCTTACAACATTTCCATTGTTCAGACGAACAGTTGGTGTATCAATAGAATCAACAAAAGCAACTGTGGCTCCTTTTCCAGGAATGTCAATTTTGATTTGTGTTCCCACAACTACTGTATGATCAAGAATTTCAGCAATTACAGGATGAATTCCAACTGCTGCAAATCCGGTATTGCATGCTCTGCCATATCTTAATCGAAATCCACCTAGTTTGTTAGGCATTGATAATACTGATCTGCCTGTAATTACCTCACGCATTCTCTTAGCAGCTGCATCTTCTTGATTATCACCAGTTTGGACTGCTCCTTTGAGATCATTGAGCCATTCCCAACCATCTAAATTATATAATTCAATTCTTTTGAGAAGTTTTTTCGATCTTCCAATTAATCCATCATTTAAAACTCGTAGTGCTCCACCTCTAACTCTGTCAGTTTTGATTCGAGTCATAGATTTGTGATTTACAACCTCATAGGGATCTGTATCCACACCATCTAATTCTACGGGAAGATTTGAAATTACATGTTCAATATCTTCATCTAATATATGGAATTGGAAACTGCTAGCTTCTCTTTCATAGATTCGTAGTTCTTCAACAAATCTACCTGTTTCATCATCAAATGAATTAGCCTGATATTTGGATAGCCCAGCCGCTTTTCTAACATGATCTGCAATCAATATTGTTACAGCAGATTCTGTTCCTCCTGCTGAACGCATTGGTCCTGCAATTGAAACTGAAAGATATTCTGTGCCATCTTTGTTTTTCTTGATTTTTACTTCGCTAATTCCTTGTAATGGTGCAATAGTAACTCCTTCAGTTACTATTGCAAGACCTACACGAACCGCCAGATCAAGTTTTTCTTCTAAGGATGCATCTGGAAGAGAATATTTTCCTAAAGCAATTTCTTTTGAAAGGATTAGTGCAGATAGTTCTTTTCCATTAATTTTTAAAAGTTCTCTTAAAGGATCTGCAATATCTATTTCGTGCATCTTTGCAACTCGATCAGCCAGATCAAATGCAATTTTCGGCTCTATAATGCCTGAAGAATCCACCAAGCTTGATTTTGCCTTTGCAGCATGCTCAAAAATTGAATATGTATCAGTTGAAAGATTTGTGTAGTAGTCAAGATAATAGCTTGGCATTTTAATTCCGCTAATACGAGAAATTGCGTCGTTTTCAGACATAATATGTACTCTATTACTTGCTTCTTTGAATTGCTTTTGCTATTTCTTGGAGTTTTTTGATACTTCCTCCTTTTTCAAGGAATGTTCCAATCACTAAAGCATCAGCTCCTGCTTTAACCAAACTTTCTGCAGTTTTAACATCTTTAATGCCTCCTCCTACAATTAAAAATCCATTAAATGCATGTCTAACAGTTTGAATCATTTCAGGAGTTACGTTGGATTTTGCTCCAGAACCAGCTTCCAAGTATACAAATCTCATACCAAGAAATTGCGCAGCTAATGCATACGCAGCTGCAATCTTTGGTTTTTCAAATGGAATTCCTCTAGCTGCACCTACAAACCAGGCAGATGTTCCTTCTCCTATTACTAAATAAGCAGTTGGGAGAGGTTCTAAACCAAATTTAAGAACACTTGGAGCACCTAAAGCTTGTGCTTGTGTGATAAAGTAAGGATTTTCTGAGTTCATTAAAGAGCTAAATAGAATTGCATCAGCATCAGGTACAACACCTGTGACATTACCTGGAAATAAGATAATTGGAATCTTAATTCCTTGTTTTATTCCTTTAACTACTTGAGCCATCTCAATTTGATCAGTAGCTGAGGAACCACCAACTAGGATTGCTGATGCACCCATCTTTTCAACATCTTTTGCAAGTTTGGATGATGCTTCTAAATTTGATACTTCTGAATCAATTAATACGAACAGCAATGCGTTTTTCTTTTTTAATTCTGATTTTAGGAATTCTTCAACTTTATTTTCAGTCATAAAATGGATTTGTAGATGACTCTTTAAAGTTTAATTGGAATGTGATATACAGATTTGTATAGCTATGACGGAGTTGGAAGGATCTAATTTTAACAATATTATACGTAAAATTATCAAAAAATCACTGTTTACAGAGAGACAAATTGAAATTATTTTAAATCAAAAGGATCTTCTTGAATCCAATTTTTCTATAAGTAAAGGTGCGTATTACAGGCAAGTTGGTCAATCTAGAGACAAATTGATTGGGTTATTCTATTCAATCATACTTTTACGAGGTTTAGGCATACTTTTGCCTGATGATATTGACGTGATATCTAAACTCTCAGAGCAGATTAGTGTGATAAATGAGAGTGATATATTTCCAGAAAGAGAAGATGAAGTGATTAATGTGATAGATAGGGTCATTCGACAGGCATGTAATATGTGATATGTGTGATTATAACCGTTTATGTTCGTTTGAGTTCTTTGTGATAAAGTGTGTGAGATAGTTAATCTAAAGTGTGAAATAATATTGTTCAATCACGATAAATCACGATACAGGCGTTAAAGTTGTGATGTTAGTAGAGATTCCTGAACCTGAAGTGGTTTTAGGTGTGATTTTAGCATTTGTTGTTGGTTTAGGGGGATTGTATCTATACTACAAAATTCGTCCTTTTGTTAAAACTAAAAATGAAATGTTTGATGCGTCACAATCAGAGCGCTTAGAGTATTATGAAAGACAATTAATTGATATGAAAATACGCCTAGATGCATTAGAAATACAGGGAATTGAACAAAAATCAGAAGATCCAAACTTGGAATTAAAACAATTCTTAGAGAAATTAACCAAGAATGAAGTTGAAGAGAAACCAACTGAGCAGGTAATTACTCCAGAAATAAAACAAGAGAAACCTATTTCCGTGCCTAATATTCTAAATATTGAGCATGTTAATCCAACTAATTATGTGTTGCAACTAATCACAAACAAAGCTATGACATCACGTGATATTCAAATCACATTAAAGAGAAGTAGAGAGCATACTTCAAGATTAATGAAGAAATTATTTGAGGGTGGTTATGTTGAAAGAAATACTGAATCAAAACCATACACTTATTCAATTACTGAAAAAGGATTAGCAAAGGTTGAAGAAGTTCAAACAAGTCCTTCTATTGCATAAAATAACTTAAAAAGATTTTTGTTTTTTGTTTTGTAATAATTCAGAACAAAATACACCAAATTAGGCCTATTTTATGATAATTTATTAATTATAGATTTTAATAAATTATATATATTATTAAATTATAATCAAATTATGTCAGTCCAAGAAAATGAAGTTTTAGTAAAAATTACTTCTGCAGGAACAATTTCCATTCCTAAACAATTTAGAAAGTATATGGATATCCAAAAAGGAGAATATGTTAAAGTAATTCTTGGGAAAGATAGGTTATTGGTAAGAAAAGTCACTATTTCTTAGATGATAATTCTTGTTTTTGTCCAATCTTAATTGTTTGATATGTCCATTCTCGACCTGTTCTTAACCTATTCACCCTACCTTTTGAAGAGAATCTAGACAAATAAGTGGAAATAATACTAAGTTTAATTGGCTCGTTAAATTCATCTTCATATTTTTCAAGAATGTTTGTAGAGGTAAATTTGCCCATTGGGAAGAATTTATCTACAATAAACCAGATTTTTGAGCCTACTGAATCCATATTTGTGGTTTCGGTTTGCTCTTCTTCAATATTCATTAAATCCATCATTTCAAATATTTTGAGGATCTTTTCTCTAGTTACATTTCCTTCTAATTTAATATCATATTTGGCTCCATCTGCATCTTCCATACCTATACGAATACGTTTGTTTGTCATCTTAGAGATCTAATGGATCAGTAGTTAACAGTTCAATGGATCCCAGAATCTTTGTTAACTAATTAGTTTGTTAACGTTGACTGCCTAGGTCACGCCTAGCCCAGATTTTGTTATTAACATTGATTCTATTAAAACAACCAATTTTTAGACCATTTTCATGCCTGGAGTGGAAATAAAGGGGTGTTTTGATGATATTCACAGTGTTAACATCCATCTTTAACGCCTGGAGTGGAAATAAAGGGGGTAAAATGGGGATTTTAGGGATTTTCTTAACATCTCAATAACAAAAATGTTAATTTTATTTTATTTAGGATTAACCCACACACCAATATTTCCACTCTAT